>NZ_JARJLM010000009.1 GCF_029335485.1 Cupriavidus basilensis | reverse complement strand
TTCCGAAGAACCTCGCTCTTTCGAGCGGTCGCTCACTCTCAGAAAACTGACTGGCTACGTCCGAAGACATAACCAACATGTTTTACTGTGCGAGCACTTTATAACTTGTAAGCTAAAAGACCGAAGTCTTCCGCATCCGCTATCAAGCGCCCACACTTATCGGTTGTTTGTTTGTTAAAGAACTGGCCGCGGTTCGCTTTGCTTACCGCGTCGCTGCATTGTCTGCAGCAGAGAAACGAGATTATGAAGCGTGATCATCGTTTCGTCAACAGGTTTCGCAAACTTTCTTTGCTGCGGCCGGCGCCTGAACACGGCTCGCCAACCTCCCCTGCCAACCCCCGCAACCCTTGTCCCGTCTGCGTTGCAGCGGTCTTTGTGTGGCGAAAGGGGGCGAATCTTAAGGGACTCCGCCGGTCCTGGCAAGGCTTTTCGGAAATTTCTTCAATACCGTTCATGACGCCCGTATGAAGCCGCGCCGGGAACCCGGAAAAGAGGTGATTTCGGCACTGGCACAGCGCCATCGCCATCGCCATCGCCATCGCCATCGCCATCGCCATCGCCATCGCCATGCCCTGTTCCCGCTACCCCTATCTATTAGATATTAGAATCGACGGATGCCCGACCTCCCCATCTATCAGCTCCCGCACCAGGCAGCGAATACCCCGCGCCACCTGGATGCGCAGGCGCTGGCCGCCGCACTGTCCCGCCCCATCGTCTTTGTCGACCTGGAAACCACCGGTGCCGACGCCACCCGCGACCGCATTACCGAGATTGGCGTGGTGGAAGTGGGCCCGGACGGGATCGTGGAGTGGGACACCCTGGTCGATCCCGGTATCGGCATCCCACCATTCATCCAGCAACTGACTGGCATTACCGACGACATGGTGTGCGGCCAGCCGAGCTTCGAGTCGCTGGCGGAAACCCTGGCGGAACGGCTGCAGGGCAAGCTCTTCGTCGCCCACAATGCACGCTTCGATTATGGATTCCTGAAAAACGAGTTCCGCCGCGCCGGTGTGACCTTTCGGGCCGACGTATTGTGCACCGTACGCCTGTCGCGTTCGCTGTTCCCCTCGGTGGCGCGCCACGGCCTGGACGCGCTGATCGCCCGCTTCGAGCTGCAACCCAAGGGCCGCCACCGCGCCCTGGCGGATGCCGAGCTGCTGTGGCAGTTCTGGCAGAAGATCCACGGTTTGTATACGGTGAATCTGGTCGAGGCTGCCGTGCGGTCGCTGGTGAAGCGCGCGAGCCTGCCCGCCGGGCTGGAAGAAACCGCCCTGGACGACGTTCCCGACACCGCCGGGGTGTACCTGTTCTATGGCGATCAGGATATGCCTCTCTATATAGGGAAGAGCATCCACCTCCGCCAGCGCATCGGCGCGCACTTCTCCGGCGACCATCGGGCCGCGCTGGAAATGCGGCTGGCGCGCGCGGTGCGCCGGGTCGAGTGGCGGGAGACCGGCGGCGAAGCCGGTGCGCTGCTGCTGGAGGCCCACCTGATCAAGACGCTGCAGCCGCTGCACAACCAGATGCTGCGCCAGAACGCGGGGCTGTTCGCCTGGGAACTGGCACCCGGACTGAGCGCGCCAATACTACGCTCGGACCGCGACACCGACTTCAGCCGCCATCCCAATCTGTATGGCGTCTTTCCCAGCCGGGCGAGCGCCGAAGCGCGCCTGGCTGAACTGGCGCAAACCCATCAGCTCTGCCAGGCCACGCTGGCGCTGGAGAAAGCCGCACGGCGCGGTTCGCCCTGCTTCGCCCGTCAACTGCACCGCTGTCTGGGCGCATGCACAGGCGACGAGCCACTGGCAGCCCACCGCGAACGCATGGCCGCGGCGCTGGCCGGGCTGGCCATCCAGCCCTGGCCATTCGCCGGCGCGGTAGCATGGCGCGAACAGGATGACGCAAAAGCGTGGTGGCATATCCTGGAAGACTGGGGCTACCTGGGTTCGGTAGCCACGCTCGAGGACGCGCCCAGCCTGCTGGTTGCGCCAGCCCGCTTCGATCTGGATACCTACCAGATCCTGGCGCCGAGGGCGGCGGGACTGCTTGCCAGCGCCGTTCCGCTGGAATCGGTTCGGCAGTTTGAATTGCGCTCGCCAGCGGCGCCACGGCAGGAGGCCGGGCCGAGGCCGGAACCCGCCCCGGTGACCACAACGGGTCCACGCCGGAACCGGCCGCCCAACCCGGACCAGCAGCTCCTGTCTTTCATCGAACCTTAGCCCGGAAGCAACCATCGGAGCACTGCCATGGCTGACCAGCGCGACTATCTCACCCTCGGGATCGATATCGACTTGCCAGCCGCAGCGGTGTCTGCGTTTCTCGCCGTCCCCGAGAACTTTCAGCTGTGGGCCAGCGGCCTTGGAGAACTCTCGCGCCAGGCGGATGGCAGCTGGATCGCGCGCATGCCCCAGGGCGCAATGCGCGTCCGGTTCACCCCCGCCAATCCCTACGGGATTGCCGACCACTATGTGCAGCCAGCCGAGGGGAACGAGATCTATGTTCCCATGCGCGTGATCGCCAACGGCAGCGGCGCCACGCTGCTCTTCACGCTGTTCCGCTATCCCGGCGTCACCGATGCCCAGCTGCAGGCGGATGCCGATTGGGTCCGCCGCGATCTGGCCACTCTCAAAGCGCTGCTCGAACAAGCGCCATAGTCAAAGCGATACTCCCGCCTTCCGGCAGAAAAACGGTATACCAAATCATGAAAAACACGCCCTTCAGCGGTGCGTGAATTGGCGCATCACGCCCCCTCGCATCCCGTTTTTTTTTGCCAAAAACTATTGCATTGCACCAAAAAGCGGCGCAGCAGGCCACGTCTCACATTTGTCTTGCTCTTCGTAAAATTGTGAATATAGTATACCGATTTTCGCGGTAGGCAAAACAAGCGCAAGCTCGTGCGCCCTTGGCCACAGCCCCCAACCGGAGTGCAGCGTGACGCGGCAAGACATAGCAAGCACCGATTCCTGGCAGCCCGACGACGCGTGCTTCCTGTCTGTACGGGAAGCAGCCGATCTTCTGGCCCAAGGCCGCGCCAGCGCGCAAGACCTGGTGAACTGGTGCGAGACCGCCTATGCCGCGGCTCACAGCCAGGTCAACGCCATCGTCCTGGCGGACTTTGCCGCTGCGCGCGTGGCCGCCAGCGCCAGCGATCTGCGCCGGCACCGCGGCCAACCGTTGGGAGCGCTGGACGGCATTCCTTTCTCCATCAAGGAGTCCTTCGATGTCGCCGGCTGGCCCACTACCTGTGGCAGCCCGGACCAGCGCAACAACATCGCGGCCAGCGACGCCGCCGTGGTCGAGCGCCTGCGGGCCGCCGGCGCGGTACTGCTGGGCAAGACCAATGTCCCGATCGGGCTGCGCGACTGGCAAAGCTACAACGCCGTCTACGGCACCACCCGCAATCCGCATGACCCCACCCGCACACCGGGCGGCTCGTCCGGCGGCAGCGCCGCCGCGGTCTGTGCGGGCATGAGCTTTTTCGACGTGGGTTCTGACATCGGCTCTTCGCTGCGCAACCCGGCGCATTACTGCGGGGTGTTCTCGCACAAGAGCAGCCACGGCCTAGTGCCGCTGCGCGGCCATGGCATCGGCCACGGCTATGGTGAGCAGGACATCAATGTGGCGGGACCACTGGCGCGCAGCGCGCATGACCTCGAATTGCTGCTACAGACACTGGCCGGACCCGACGGTAGCGAAGCGCTGGCCTATCGCCTGGCGCTGCCGCCCTGCAACAAGCGCACGCTGGCCGAATTCCGCGTCGCCGTGCTGCCCACCCACCCGCTGTGCGAAGCCGATGCGGAAGTCAGCGATGAGATCGAAAGCCTGGGCCGCTGGCTGGAGGGGCAAGGCGCCAAGGTGCGCTGGAACGTGCGCCCGGACTTCGATGCCGCCACGCTATGGCACACCTATGTGCTGATGCTGCGCGCCACGACCTCGGTCCATATGGACGACGCAAGCTTCGGCGCCGCGCTGGCGCGCGCGGCCACCGCCCCGGCCCAGGACCACGATTACGCCGCACTGCAGTTTGCCGGGGCCGGCATCCGTCATCGGCACTGGCTGCAACTGCAGCAGCAGCGGGCCACCTTCGCACGGGCCTGGCAACGCTTTTTCGACGACTACGACGTGCTGCTCTGCCCGGCCGCCGCTACTACGGCCTTCGTGCTCGACGAGGAAGGCGAGCCATGGCAGCGCAGGCTGGTGGTCAACGGCCGGGAGCAACCGCTCACCAGCCAGTTGTTCTGGGCAGGCCATTCCGGCCTGTGCGGCCTGCCCTCGACGGTGGCGCCGATCGGCCCGGGCCGCGGCGGCCTGCCGGTGGGTGTGCAGATCGTCGCCGGACGCTTCGCCGACCTGACCTCGCTCCGATTTGCCCAGTTGCTCGAAGCAGCGGGCTTTGCCTTCCGGCGGCCGCCGGTTTCCTCCCTTACGGTGCAACGCGCCCCGGCGCAATAAAACAACAACGCACCGCCCCCACAATTCGTAGGAGAGATGATGTTCGACTGGTTCAGGGACTTATCGAGAATGGAACGCAAGGGCTTCTACGGCGCGTTCCTGGGTCATGCGGTCGATGTGTTCGACTTCATGATCTATTCCTTTCTGATCTCGACGCTGCTGACCCAATGGGGCATGAGCAAGTCGACCGCCGGCGCCATCGTCACGTGGACGCTGGTGTCTTCGCTGGTAGGCGCCATCGGCGCGGGCATCCTGGCCGACCGCTACGGACGGGTGCGCGTGCTGCGCTGGACCATCGTGGTCTTCGCCTTCGCCTGCTTCCTGTGTGGGCTGGCCAATACCCCCGAGCAACTGCTGGTGTTCCGCATGCTGCAGGGCCTTGGCTTCGGCGGCGAATCCTCGCTGTGCATGGTGCTGGTGACGGAGATGATCCGCAACCCTGCCCACCGCGGCAAGTATTCGGGCTTCACCGCCAGCAGCTATTCCTTCGGCTGGGGCGCGGCGGCGATTGCCTATGCCATCACCTTCAGCGTGTTCCCTGCCGATACCGCCTGGCGCGTCTGCTTCTTCATGGGCATCCTGCCGGCGCTGGTGGTGGTCTACCTGCGCCGCAACCTGGAAGAGCCGGAAGTCTTCCTCAAGAGCCAGGCCGAACGCGCCGCGGGCAACGGCCCTTCCGCATGGCAGCAGCTGGCGCGCCTGGGCCGCCGGCCGCTGCTGGGCAAGACCGTGCTGTGCAGCCTGCTGTCGGGCGGCATGCTGGGTGCCTACTATGCGATCGCCACCTGGCTGCCGACCTTCCTCAAGACCGAACGAGGGCTGTCCGTGTTCGGCACCAGCTCCTACCTGGCGATGACGATCTTCGGTTCGCTGGCGGGCTACGTGGCCGGCGCCTATGCCACCGACCGCTGGGGCCGCCGCCTGACCTATATTGCCTTTGCCGCGGGCGCCTTCGTCATGGCGCTGGTCTATATGGTGATCCCGGTGTCGAACACATCGATGCTGTTCCTGGGTTTCCCGCTTGGCGTGCTGATGCAGGGCGTGTTCGCCGGCATCGGCGCCACCATCTCGGAGTCGTATCCCAACGATATCCGCGCCACTGGCTATGGTGTCTCGTACAACGTAGGGCGGGTGATCGGCTCGCTCTTCCCGCTGACGGTGGGATGGCTCAGCACCGGCCGCACCTCGCTGCCCCTGGCCATCGCCATCGTGGCCGGCGTGGGCTACGCCATGGTGATGGGCGCCGCCTTGCTGCTGCCGGAAACCAGCGGTATCGACCTGGGCCAGGCCGGTGGCGACGACTGCCAGCATGAACCGTCCACGGATGCGGACAAGATCGTGCTGGCGCCGACTGTGGGGAAACCCGCATAAGGGTGCCTAGGCCGCTTGCAGCAGAGCGGGGCGCTGGACTAGTCTGCCGCAGAGGGGGCACGCCTGTTCCCTTGGAGCCGTCATGTCCGCCGTTCGCCCCCGCCATCCCTTTGCGCCCCGTCTCCTGTTGCTGCCACTCGCGGCCATCTCCCTGAGCGCGTGCGCCGCAATCGAGCAAAGCGCCATGCAGCGCGTACTGGATTCCTGGCAATCCGCGCCAATCGAGCAGGCCAAGGCACAGTGGGGGCCGCCGCAATCCGTGCAAGCCGTGCCGGGCGGCACCGCCTACCTGTGGGTCGAGGACGTGCCGCCGGCGCGCGCCCCGGGCAGCGGCCCCCGCGATGCGCGCGCACCCACTTCGCCAGAACCTCCACTGTTGCCCGGCCAATGCCAGCGCCGCCTGATCGCCGGCCCGACCGGCCAGATCATCGGCGGCGACTGGTCCGGCAACGCCTGCTGCGTCACGACCACGATCGGGCGCTGCGGCGCACTGGTCAGAAGCAGCGCCGGCACCTGACACACACTGCGCGCAAGCGTGGCACGCAGAGCTGGTGCAGCGGATGCACCAAGCCAGTCTGTTATGCACCGGGCCAGCCGCCCCGCTCCGCTGGCCCGGGCATCTTTGCGCCGGGGGCACCACCGCCGCCGTTGGCACGGCCCTTGCTAAATAGCCTATCGAGTAGAAGCGGTTAACGCCGATGCGTCTCCCGCCCCAGGCGGGCGGATGCATACCGGCGTGGGACATTGCTCTCGCGGCCATACGGTCGCATGCCCGGGTAGCTCGCAGCGCGAGAAATCCGTGCGTTTGGATCCGGCCACCGGGCCGGGCACGAGAGAAAAGAGAGAGCGCCCACGATGTCCCCCATCCTCAAGCCCTTGTTCCATTTCGTAGTCGCCCGCCGTGGCAACGCCAGCGTT
>NZ_JARJLM010000099.1 GCF_029335485.1 Cupriavidus basilensis | reverse complement strand
TGCCGCCCGCGAAAGCGCCGCGCTCGCAGCGCCCCCACCGAATCCCCTGCTCGCCGATCCGGCATTCCAGTCCCTGGTGCGCGCGCGGCGCAGGTTCGCGTGGGCCCTGACCGCCATCATGCTGGCGGTGTACTTCGGCTACATCCTCACGCTTGCCTTCCGGCCCGCGCTGCTGGGCCGCCAACTGACCCTGGGCCAGCCCATGAGCGTGGGCATTCCCGTGGGCTTCGGCATGTTCGCGCTGACTTTCCTGCTGGTGGCGGTGTACGTGCATCGCACCAACACCGTGTACGACCAGCGCATCGGCGAGATCAAGCAAGGGGCAGCAGAATGAAACGAACCGCCATTTTCTCCATTTCCGCCACTGCCGCGGCCCTGTTGCTTCCCGCCTTGCCAGCGTTCGCGGCACAAAGCTCGGTGGGCCAGGGCATGAATGTCATCGCCATCGCGATGTTCCTGATGTTCGTCGCCGCCACGCTGGTGGTCACGCGCTGGGCCGCCAGGAGCAACCACAGCGTGGCCGACCACTATGCCGCGGGTGGCAAGATCACCGCACTGCAGAACGGCTGGGCCATTGCCGGCGACTACATGTCGGCGGCCTCCCTGCTGGGCATCTCCGCACTGGTCTTCACCAGTGGCTACGACGGCCTGATCTATTCCATCGGCTTCCTCGCCAGCTGGCCGATCATCCTGTTCCTGATCGCCGAGCCGCTGCGCAACCTGGGCCGCTTCACGCTGGCGGACGTGGTCTCCTACCGCCTGCAGCAGCGCCCCATCCGTGCGTTCTCCGCGTCCAGTTCCATCGTCATCGTGCTGCTGTACCTGGTATCGCAGATGGTGGGCGCCGGCAAGCTGGTGGAGCTGCTGTTCGGCTTCAGCTACACCGCCGCAGTCGTGCTGGTCGGCGTGCTGATGGTGGTCTATGTGTTCTTCGGCGGCATGCTGGCCACCACCTGGATCCAGATCATCAAGGCGGTGCTGCTGCTCGCGGGCGCCGCTTTCATGGCGTTCATGGTCATGAGCCGCTTCGGCTTCAGCCTGAATGCGCTGTTCGCGCAGGCCATCGATGCCCACGGCAAGCACGCGGCCATCATGAGTCCGGGCGGCCTGGTCTCCGATCCCGTCTCGGCGGTATCGCTCGGCCTGGCGCTGATCTTCGGCACCGCTGGCCTGCCGCATATCCTGATGCGCTTCTTCACCGTCGGCGACGTCAAGGCGGCGCGCAAGAGCATCCTGTATGCCACCGGCATCGTTGGCCTCGGCTACGCGCTGATCATCATCATCGGCTTCGGCACCATCGCGCTGGTGGCACGCGAGCCGGCCTACCACACGCCTTCCGGCGCGGTGATCGGCGGCGTCAACATGGTGGCCGTGCACCTGGCCCATGCCGTCGGCGGCAACTTCTTCCTCGGCTTCATCTGCGCCGTGGCGTTCTCGACCATTCTGGCCGTGGTCGCGGGCCTGACGCTGGCAGGTTCCTCCGCCATCTCGCACGACCTCTATGCCAAGGTCCTGCGCCAGGGCAACGCCACCGACAAGGAGGAGATGCGTGTCTCCCGGATGACCACGCTCGTGCTGGGCGTGCTGTCCATCCTGCTGGGCATCCTGTTCGAGAAGCAGACCATTGCCTTTATCGTCAGCCTGACCTTTTCGATCGCCGCCAGCTCCAATTTCCCGGTGCTGTTGCTGTCGATCTACTGGCGCGGACTGACCACGCGGGGCGCCGTGGCGGGGGGCTCTCTCGGGCTGCTGAGCGCCGTGGTGCTGACGGTGCTGAGCCCGACCGTGTGGGTGCAGGTGCTCGGCCATGCGAGCGCCATCTACCCCTACGAGTATCCGGCGCTGTTCTCCATGCTGGTGGCCTTTGCCGGTATCTACGTGTTCTCCGTCACCGACCGGTCTGCGCGCGGCGCGCGCGAACGCGGCGCCTTCAACAATCAGCTGGTCGATTGCGAGCTCGGGCTGGTCAAGCCGCAGTAGGTCCCGTGCCCTGTGCAGCCGGCGGCACTGCCGGCTGCACGGCCGCGCCTCACAATTTATCACCTGATTGGTACAATGCCGCAAGCGCTCCGCACGGGACGTGCCTGTCACAGGTGAACGAATGAAACGAGACGCAACGCCGCCGGAGATCCCTGCCCCGGCCAAGACCGCAAAACGGCTGCTCCCCGAAGAGCGGGAGCAGCAGATCGTGCAGAAGGCCATCGAGCACTTCACGCGCAATGGTTTTTCCGGCAGCACGCGCGATCTCGCCAAGCAGATCGGCGTCACGCAACCCTTGCTGTACCGCTACTTCGCCAGCAAGGAGGCGCTGATAGACCGCGTCTACAGCGAGGTGTTCCAGTGGCGGCCCGACTGGGAGCGCCAGATCGCCGACCGCGCCACGCCGCTGACCGAACGCCTGTATGCGTTCTACCTCGACTACGCCTGCGTGATCCTGCGCGAGGAATGGATCCGGGTCTTCATCTTTGCCGGCCTCACGCGCGAAGGCATCAACAACAAGTACCTCAACAAGCTGCGCAGCAAGGTCTTCCTGCCCGTGCTGGCCGAGGTGCGCGCCGAGTACGGCATCCCCGAGCCCCGCAACGCGGCCGAACTGGAAGCCGAGGTCGAGATGATCTGGGGCCTGCACGCGGCGATTTTCTATCTCGGCGTGCGCAAGTGGGTATACGGCCTCAAGGTGCCCGCCGACATGGCCGCGGTGATCCGCCGCAAGGTGGACATGTTCCTGCACGGCGCGCCCGCCGTCATGCGTTCCTTGCGCGAGTCCGAACACTGAACCCCTGCCCGGGACGGGCGATGCCCTCACTGCTGGAGCCTTACCCATGGACAAGCTGCTGGCATTGAAGCTGTTCGTCGAGACGGTCGACGCCAAGGGGTTCTCCTCGGCCGCGCGCCGGGTCAACCTGGCCACGTCGTCCGTGACCCGCATGATGGACAGCCTGGAGGAGGAACTGGGCACTGTGCTGCTGAACCGCTCGACGCGGCAGGTCACGGTGTCCGAAGCCGGCGCGGCCTACTACCAGCGGGCGCGCAAGATCCTGGACGCGGTGGCGGAAGCCGATGCGCTCATAGCCGACCGCGGCGATACGCCGGTGGGGCAGCTTCGCGTGTCGCTGCCGGTAGCGTACGGGCGCCGCTGCATCGCGCCGTTCCTCGGCAGTCTGCTCGCGCAGTATCCGAAGCTGGAGCTGGAGGTAATGCTGACCGACGAGATCGTCGATCTGCTCGGCGAGCGCATTGATCTATCCATCCGCCTGGGCAGCGCCGCGTCGCACGACGAAGTGGTGGCACGGCAGATCGGCACATTCCAGCGCCGGGTGGTGGCAAGTCCGGGCTATTTCCTGCAGAGCGGCATCCCGGCCGCGCCGGCGGAGCTGGCCGGGCACACCTGCCTGCGCTTCACCTACGGCGCGGGCCAGCAGATGTGGACTTTCCTGCGCGGCACCGAGGAGATCCAGGTGCCCGTTCCGGGCACCTTCAAGAGCAACAACGCCGAAGTGCTGCGCGAACTGGCGCTGGCCAACGGCGGCATTGCCCTATTGCCCGACTGGCTGGTCGACGACGATGTCCAGAGCGGGCGCCTGACCGCCGTCCTGGACGACTGGACCGTCAATCCCAACCGCGCCAGCTCGGCCATCTCCGCGCTCTACCTGCCCAACCAGCGCGGCTCGCGGCGTATCGCCGCGTTCCTCGATTTTCTCTCGCGCATTCCCGGTCCCACGGGCCGGAACGAAGCAGGCAGCTGATCCGCACTTCCCGCTGCGCCCTGCCCTTGCCACCGGCGCAACGCAACGTTGCGCGGCGGCCCCATTCTCCGTCGGTGCGTGGACGCCTAACCTTCAGGTCATCTCTTCCGAGACAGCAAGCGCGGCAAAACAAGCCGGCCACCGCCGATCGACCCATCGCACCTGACGGAACACCTCCATGACCCCGCACCTCTTCACCCCCATCCGCATCGGCGGCCATACCCTGCCACACCGCGTCGCCATGGCGCCGCTGACGCGCTCGCGCGCTGGCCAGCCCGGCAACGTGCCTACGGCCATGAACGTCGAGTACTACCGACAGCGTGCCGGCGCCGCGCTGATCATCTCCGAGGCCACGCAGATCTCGCAGCAGGGCCAGGGCTATGCCTGGACACCGGGCATCCATAGCAAAGCGCAGGTCCAGGGTTGGCAGGCGGTCAGCGATGCCGTGCACGAGCAAGGCGGCGTCATCTTCATGCAGCTGTGGCACGTAGGCCGTGTGTCACACCCCGTGTTCCAACCCGGCGGCGCGCTGCCCGTGGCGCCCAGCGCACTGCCCGCCCCCGGCAAGACCTTCATCATCGATGCAGATGGCAACGGCGTCTGGGGCAATGTACCGGTGCCGCAGGCGCTCACGCTCGAAGGCATTCGCGAGATCGTGGAGGACTACCGGCGCGCCGCCCGCAACGCCATCGCCGCGGGCATGGACGGCGTGGAGATCCATGCCGGCAACGGCTACCTGCTGGACCAGTTCATCAATTCCAACAGCAACCAGCGCGACGACGCCTACGGCGGCACCTTCGAGAACCGGGCGCGGCTGCTGCTGGAGGTGGTAGATGCGATCGCCGATGAGGTCGGGCCCGGGCGCGTTGCCGTACGGCTGACCCCAATGGGGCGTTTCATGGGCATGGGCGACGAGTCGCCTGAACATACCTTCGGTCATATCGTGGGCCAACTGGACACGCGCGGCCTGGCCTACCTGCACCTGGTCGAGCCGGCCATGGTCGGCACGGTCAGGGAGGCGCATGCCGATCCGCGCTGGGACGCGATCATCCGGCAATTGCGTGCGGCCTACCGCGGCGTGCTGATGCTGGCGGGCGGCTACGGCCGAGACAGCGCCGAGCACGCGCTCGCCAGCGGCCGCGCCGACATCATCGCCTTCGGCCGGCCGTTCATCGCCAACCCCGACCTGCCTGCCCGGCTGCGCGACGGCTTGCCGTTGAACTCGCCCGATACCAACTCGTTCTTCGGCGGCGGCGCTGGCGGCTACATCGACTATACAGCCGCCGCATAGTCACGGGGCCAACCGCAGTCCCGAATCCGGACCTGCACACCTCCCCCCCCCAGATCCGAACCCGCATGCCGGCATTGCTGCATCCGCCGGCTGGAATGAACTCCCCTCAGGAACACGCACTATGACCTCGTTCAGCGCAAATCAGGCCGACAGCGCATCGGCATCCGCTGCACCGGCGGCCTCCCTGCCGGCATCGCTTGTCCTGCTGCTCGCCTCCGGAGCGGGCCTGTCAGTAGCCTCCCTCTACTACAGCCAGCCAATGCTGGGCACCATCGCCGGCGACCTCAGTGCTTCGAATTCGGCGATCGGCCTCATTCCCACGCTGACGCAGCTGGGCTATGCGATGGGCATCCTGCTGCTTGCCCCGCTGGGCGACCGGCACGACCGCCGTCGCATCATTCTGGCCAAGGCCGCCGTGCTGGCCCTTGCGCTGCTGCTGGCGGGCCTCTCCAGCGGCATCGGCATGCTGCTCGGCACCAGCCTGCTGATCGGCCTGTCCGCCACCATGGCGCAGGACATCGTGCCGGCCGCGGCCACACTGGCGCCCGCGGCGGAGCGGGGCAAGGTCGTCGGTACCGTGATGACCGGGCTGCTGCTGGGCATTCTGCTGTCGCGGGTGATCAGCGGCTTCGTCGCCGAGCATGCGGGCTGGCGCACGATGTTCATGATCGCGGCCGCGAGCATCGCGGCAATCGCGCTCGTCGCGGCACGCGGACTGCCGCGCTTCGCCGCGACCACCACGATGCCGTACCGGGCTCTGCTCGCTTCGCTCGCGACGCTGTGGCGCCAACACGGTGCGCTGCGCCGCGCTGCTGTCGCCCAGGGGCTGCTGTCGGTGGGATTCAGCGCCTTCTGGTCGACCCTTGCCGTGATGCTGCACGGCGCCCCGTTCCACCTCGGCAGCGAAGCCGCCGGCGCCTTCGGGCTCGCGGGTGCGGCGGGCGCACTTGGCGCACCGCTTGCCGGCCGGATTGCTGACCGCCGTGGATCTGAACTGGTGACGCGACTCGGCGCAGCACTGACCGCGCTGTCGTTCGCGGGCATGCTGATTTCGCCGCTGCTGTCGTCACATGCCCAGCTGTGGCTGATCGGCGCCAGCGCAATCGGCTTCGACCTTGGCGTGCAAGTGACGCTGATTGCACACCAGACGATCGTCTATGGCATTGACCCCGGTGCGCGCAGCCGGCTGAACGCCGTACTGTTCGTCAGCATGTTCACCGGCATGGCCGTCGGTGCTGCGCTCGGCAGCATGGCCCTGGCCCACGTGGGCTGGGCCGGCGTGGCAGGCCTGTCCGCACTGTCGGCACTCGCCGCGCTTGGCGTGCGTCTGCTGCCCCAGCCGGCCCGCCCATGACTAGCAGCGAGGCGGCCCGCTTTTCATACCTTGGTATGGTGCACCCGAGACGATCCGCTGAATTGGCGGCATGGACGCCATTCGCTATTCTGAATCGGTGCGTCTTGCCCCTGTGTGGTCCACCCTCCACGGCAACCACGGCGCACTGGCCCGGTCGCTTCCCCTCACAATAAAGGCGCCTTGCAATGATCTGGCATCTCTTTCCGGCAGGGCTGTCATGACACGCCGGCCGCTCATCCTCGCTGTCGCGGGGGCGGCATTGGCCGCCTTGCTGGTCGTCCTGTACATCATGTGGGAACCAGCCATTGCGCCGGTCTCGACGCCGGCACCGTCGTCGTTCGATCGCGAACGCACCCTCCAGGGCGCGCGGGTTGTCGCGCTCGGAGACTGTGCCGTGTGCCATACGGCCAAAGGCGGGAAACCCTATGCCGGCGGCTTGCCGCTCGTCACGCCGTTTGGCACGATCTACTCTACCAACATCACGCCCGACCCGGAAACCGGCATAGGCAACTGGTCGCTTGACGCCTTCGCGCGCGCCATGCGTCACGGCATCTCGCGCGACGGCCACCAGCTCTATCCGGCGTTCCCGTACATCCACTTCACCAGGATGTCGGACCACGACATCGAGGCCGCCTATGCCTACCTGATGCGCCGCGATCCGGTCGTCGCCAGGCCGCCCGAGAACGCGTTGATTTTCCCGCTCAACTTCCGCCCGCTGGTGGCCTTCTGGAACGTGCTGTTCCTGCGGCCCGCTGAAACGCAGCCTGATCCCGCCCAGGACGAAGCCTGGAACCGTGGCCGCCTCCTGGTTGACGGACTGGGCCACTGCGCCGCCTGCCACTCGCCGCTCAACGCGATCGGCGGGGAAAAGCCGGGCCGCGCCTTCGACGGCGGCGTGGTGGACAATTGGGAGACGCCGCCACTGAACCGCCTTGCCAACGGTCCCGTGCCCTGGACCAAGGCGCAGCTGGTCACCTACCTGCGCACCGGCATCTCCGGCGCGCATGGCGCGGCCGCTGGGCCCATGCTGCCAGTCACGAGCGAACTGGCCACCGTGCCGGAGACGGACGTCGATGCCATCGCGACCTATCTGATGTCGCTGCAGAAGCCAGCGCCCGCGCCAGCGGTGGTGCCGGTTGCGGCGGCCTTGCCTGATCGGGGTGCAATCGTGCGCGGCGCGGCGTTGTTCATCGGGGCATGCGCCTCCTGCCACGGCACCGGATCGCCGATGCAAAGCATGGGCGGCCGCCCCAGCCTGGCCACCAGTTCCGCGGTCAACGCCGCTACGCCGCGCAATGCCATCCAGATGATGCTGCGGGGCGTGCCGTGGAACGGCGAGGACGCCATCCACTACATGCCGGCGTTCGCGCAGGCCTTCAACGACCAGCAGCTCTCCGACCTGGCAGTCTACCTGCGCGCCACGTACTCCCGGCAGCCACCGTGGACCGGGGTGCAGGACACCATAGCGACTCTCAGGAAAGGGGACGAATCGCAATGATCAAGCTCACCGTCAATGGCGCCAGCCACGAGTTGGACATCGATTCGTCGATGCCGCTGCTCTACGCCCTGCGCGACGAACTGCACCTGCACGGGGCCAAGTTCGGCTGCGGCCTGGGCCAGTGCGGCGCCTGCACCGTCATCGTCGGCGACCGGGCAGTGTTTTCATGCCTGGTGCCGGTGGCATCGATCGGCAGCCGCCCGGTGCGCACTATCGAGAGCCTGGGCACCTCCGACAGGCCGGGCCCCTTGCAGAAGGCATTCATCGACCACCAGGCGGCGCAATGCGGCTATTGCATCGCAGGCATGATTATGCGCGCGCAGGCCCTGCTGGAAGCCAATGCGCATCCCACCGAAGCGGAACTGCGCGCGCACATGGAGCCCAACCTGTGCCGCTGCGGCACGCATATGCGCATCCTCGCAGCGATCCGCTCGGTGGCCGGCATACCCGGCGCAGTGGACAAGGCCGAGACCAGCAAGGAGGGCGCGCGATGAGCGACCATGACGACGTCGACACGGGCCGCCGCGCCTTCCTGGTTTCGGGCTCGCTGCTGGTGGGCTTCACGCTGCTGCCGGGCCGCAAGGCCATGGCGCAGACGGTGCTAGCCGACGAGGGCGCGGCAGTGCAGGTCTCGCGGCAGTACCAGACGCTGGCGGGCAGCCTGAAGACCAACCCCTATCTCGACGCCTGGATCAAGATCGCCCCCGACAACCGGGTCACCGTGTACACCGGCAAGGTCGAGCTGGGCACCGGCGTACGCACCGCGCTGCTCCAGGTGGCGGCCGAAGAGCTGCAGATGGCGCCCGCGCTGATCACTTTCCTGACCGCCGACACCGGCGCTTCTCCGGACGAAGGGCTGACCGCCGGCAGCCACACCATGGCTGACAGTGGCAGCGCCCTGCTCAACGCCGCAGCCCAGGTGCGCGCGCTGCTGACAGACGCGGCCGCGCGGCAGCTGCGTGTCGATGCGGCGTCGCTGTCGGTCGGCAACGCACGCATCACCGCGCCCGACGGGCGCTCGCTGTCGTTCGGGCAGCTGCTGCCGGCGCTGAACCTGCACCGAGCGGCGACGCCCGCTTCGCCGCTGCGCAACCCGAAATCGTTCTCGGTGATCGGCACGCCGATGCCGCGGCTCGACATTCCCGGCAAGGTCACTGGCAAGCCAAGTTATGTCCAGGACATGGAGATGCCGGGCATGGTACATGCGCGAGCCGTGCTTCCGCCGGCCTATGACGCCGCCCTGCTCGCCTTGGACGACGCGGCCGTCAAGGCCATGCCCGGCGTAATCGCCATCGTGCGCGACGGCAACCTGCTTGCTGTGGTAGCCAAGGGCGAGTGGCAGGCAGTACTGGCTCAGCGCGCGCTGAGCGCCGCTTGCCGCTGGAGCACGGGGCGCACGTTGCCCCGCTCGGCCGATGTGATCGCGCAGCTCAAGCAGATCTCCACGCAGCACATCGAGATCGCTAACTCCAGTGCTGCAACAACGCCGGGCGTCAAGACCCTCACCGCCACCTTCTCCAAGCACTACCTGATGCACGGGTCGATCGGCCCGTCGTGCGCCGTCGCCCTGATGCAGGACGGCGTGCTGACCGTATGGACCCACTCCCAGGGCGTCTACCCGTTGCGCGACGGTCTGGCCGAGATGCTGTCGATGCCCAAGGACAAGCTGCGTTGCATCCACAGGGAAGGCTCGGGCTGCTATGGACACAACGGCGCCGACGACGCCGCGGCGCACGCAGCCTATCTGGCCCGCGGCCTACCCGGGCAGCCGGTGCGCGTGCAGTGGATGCGCGACCAGGAGAACCTGTGGGACCACTACACGCCGGCCATGGTCACCGAGGTCAAGGGCTCGCTCGATGCCGGCGGCCATATCGTCGGCTGGGACTACGCGCTGTGGAGCAGCTCGCATAACGAGCGCGTGGTCAACGCGGGCCGGCTGCTGCCCGCCACGCTGCTGGCCAGGCCCTTCGCCCCCGCGCCCTCGGTCCCGATGCTGCAGCCCGAGGGCGGTGGCGACCGCAACGCGATTCCGCTCTACAAGCTCCCGGCCTCGCACATCGTCAACCACTTCTCGCCGACCATGCCACTGCGCACCTCGGCGATGCGCTCGCTGGGCGCGCACATGAACATCTTCTCGATAGAGAGCTTCATGGACGAACTGGCTGCCGCGGCCGACACCGACCCCGTGGCGTTCCGGCTGCGGCATATGGAAGACCCGCGTGCGTGCGATGTGATCCAGCTTGCCGCGGCCAAGTTCGGCTGGCCCAGGCGCGGCCGCAAGCCAGGCCACGGCGTCGGCTTCGCGTTCGCCCAGTACAAGAACCTGATGAGCTATATGGCGATCGCGCTGGAACTCTCGGTGGTGCGCGACACGGGCCTGGTGCGCCTCGAGCATGCCGAGGTGGTCGTCGATTGCGGGCAGGTCGTCAATCCGGATGGCGTGCGCAACCAGATCGAGGGCGGCGTCCTGCAGTCCGCGAGCTGGACGCTGTACGAGCAGCTGCGCTTCGACACCGGCGGCATCGGCAGCTTCGATTGGAGTGCCTACCCGATCATGCGCTTCTCCGCCGTGCCCACCACCATCAACGTGCACCTGATCGACCGCCCGGGCAAGCCGTTCCTGGGCGTGGCCGAAGCGGCGATGGGGCCCACCGCCGGCGCCATCGGCAATGCCTTGTTCGATGCGACCGGCAAGCGCCTGCGCGACATGCCGCTGGGCGGCGAGCGGCTGCGCAGGGAAATCGCGCCGTAGCGCGCAGCGTGCCATGCCGGGGCCAACCAATAGCCGCAGACGCAGATCGCCTGGAACGGGCTCTATGGCCGGGTGAAGGGCGCGCTCGATCCGGGCATGATCCATGCGGAGAGGATCTGGTTGCTCTGTCCTACGAGGCCGATCACGCGACCGCGCGCATTGCCTCTGGCCGCACGGAGCGCGCGGATCTGAAGCGCATGCGCGGCGCCGCGCAAACGTTGCCCGCGTCGCCGCACTCGGCTCGTACGGGCATCGGCGCGCATCGAGCAGGAAATATCGCCAATAACGACCCGGCCATAAATGAACAATGAAACAGATTCGTAGAACGACCAACCAACGACATTTTCAACGCATCCAAGTAATGTATAGCGCACCAGCATTTCTCCTGAATGACACAATTCATCGGCATACTTCGCCGGCCGCTGGATCCCTGTAGTGAATAGGATGTGAATGCAAAGGTGCGGCGTCGATTACTTTTGACTACCGCTGAGATCCGGCTGTGATCTTTTAGACAGAATATCTCGATGCGCACCCTAGCGTGCCGGGAGATCGTCTTTCAGATGAATTCGTACTGTTCTTGCGGGGGAACGGAGCCACCAGATCGGTGGCTCTTTTTGTTTGCGGCGCTGGCACAACTTGTGCGGCATGGTCTTGGGGGAATTGTGATCCAAGCGGCAAATAATTTACCTGATAGATTATCTGGACGGTTCACCGTTAATCCCCACGCTTGTGAGGTTTCAGGCCGAGAGGTGCCGCTTGATGATCGAGCCCGTGCTTTGCATCGTGCCGCCGCCAGCTAATCTGGGGCCGCTTCCAATGCGCAATGTGTCTGCTGCGTACCCAGTGGCAGCACGCACAACACCTTCCCGCCCAGCGCCAGCACAAGAGCGAGCCGGCCGCCGATCTGCATCACCTGGCACGTCGTGCGTTGCGACTCGGGTTGAACGGCCGCAGAGGCCGGCCCCCCCAGGGCACGCGTTGGCGGTTGCCGCAAGATCGCAAACAGCGCCCGCGGATCGCAGTCCCGCAGCGCCTGCCGATACAGATGGAAGACTGCTTCCGATTCGGCTTCTTCTGCGCTCCTGTGCCCGCCTTGCGCCTGGCGCAGCCGCAACAGCGCGCGATGCAGCTGCTGCCGGCAACCGGCCTCGGTCTTGCCGCTACCCTCGGCGATCTCTCTGAAGCTGGCCTCGAAGACCTCGCGCAGCAGCACGGCGGCGCCGTCGGCCGGTGCCAGCCTGCTGGCCAGCAGGCGTAGCGCCCGTTCGATGGATTCGGCCTGCGCCGCATCGGCCTCGGCCGACGGTGCTTCGGTCGCGATGGCCTGTGCTTCGGCGTTGCACAGCCAGCGCTGCATCCAGTTGTCCCGCCGCAACTGGTCGATCGCCAGGTTCCGCATCACCGTGGTCAGCCACGCCTGCGTCGCAGCGAGTTCTGGCTTGTCGCCCGCCTCCAGTGCGCGCAGGTAGGTGTCCTGCACCACGTCCTCGGCGTCCGCCCGGCCACCGAGCATGCGCGTCGCCATGCGAACCAGCCGGGCCCGGAGGGCGGGAAACTGAGAGAGATAGTGTTCATCGAGCATTGGCACAGTTTGCCACATGGCGGGCGATGTCACGAAACCGCGGGCTTGTTCGTCAAGTCATTTCAACCCACAGGAGCTTTCTCAATGCTGCCCATGTTCTCAATGGAAACCAACGACGACAGCAAGTCCGCTGCCACCGCCGAGCCACACAACGCCTACCTGGAGGAGAAGGCATTCAAGTCTCGCACGCTACTGATCTTCGGCACCATCACCGACGCGGTGGCCGCCGACGTGACACGCAGGCTTATCGCGCTCGACGCCGACAGCGGCGAGAAGCCCATCGACATCTTCGTGAGTTCGCCGGGCGGCCACCTGGAGTCGGGCGATGCCATCCATGACATCGTGCGCTTCATCTCCGCGCCGGTGAACATGATCGGCACTGGCTGGGTGGGCAGCGCCGCCACGCACCTCTACCTTGCCGCACCGAGCGAGCGGCGTGTGTGCCTGCCCAACACGCGCTTCCTGATCCACCAGCCCAGCGGCGGCGCGGGCGGGCAGGCCACCGACATCGCGATACAGGCGCAGGAAATCATCAAGGCCCGCCAGCGCATCGCGCATGAGATCGCGCGTGAAACGGGCAGGCCGATCGACACGGTTCTGGCCGACATCGATCGCGACCGCTGGCTGTCGGCCGAAGAGGCGGTCGACTACGGGCTGGTCTCGCGCATCATCCAGCGCAAGATCGAGCTGCGGTAGTTGCTTCGACTTGTATAGGGAACAAAACCCCCCACGGCCTTTCGGCCATGGGGGACAATGAAATCAAATTAGGCGACGGGCATCAGATGCCGCCTGCGTTCCGCACTCGGGGGCGCGCCGGAGGATCTCCTTGCCGACCCGCTGCGCGCCGCGGCGGCGGCGGGCCGTCGACTACCCCTACCGCGTCAGCGGTTTAGTTCGGTCTTTCTTATCAAGACAAGCCGCGCACCGGTGCTCAGCGTTCGAGACGGGGACAAGATCTCGACGGGCCAGCCAGCATCACAGCGCTGGACAGACAACCGAGAAATGCGGGCAAGTTCGGCGCCGAGGTGAACGAGGCTCGCCATCCGGGCAAGATCGCCCTCGTGACCTTGACTTTTATCGGCGTGAGCGGTATACACCTGCGGCGACCCCTGTCCGGCCCGCAGTGTCTGCGATTCACGGTCGGCGTGGCGCAGCGCGTACGCGCCGCCGTCCCGCGCCCTCAGATGCGCATCGACGATGTCATCCACATCGATCCGCGCGCGGCCACCCTGGCGCTCCAATTCAATCCAACGGGGCTGACCCGCGCAACCAAATGACTGCCACCATCGTCACCATCTTTCTCGTCGTTTACCTGGGAATGATTCTCGGTGGACTCCCATTCCTGCAACTGGACCGGACGGGAGTGGCACTGCTTGGTGCGATTGCCTTGATCAGCGTCGATGCCGTGGGTCTGGAAGAGGCAGCGGGCTCCATCCATCTGCCGACGGTGATCCTGCTGTTCTCCTTCATGGTGGTGTCAGCTCAGATGCGCCTGGGTGGCTTCTACGACTGGGTCACGCACCGGTTCGTCTCATTGTCATTCAGCCCGCCCGGCCTGCTCGGGGCGCTTATCTTTGGCGTCGCGGCGCTGTCGGCCATCTTCAGCAACGATATCGTCTGCCTGGCCGTCGCCCCAGTGTTGATCGATGCCTGCCAACGGCGGCGCCTCGAGCCAATGCCCTATCTGCTGGCGCTTGCCTGTGCCTCCAATATTGGCTCCGCCGCCACATTGATCGGGAACCCACAGAACATGCTGATCGGCCAGACGTTGCACATGCCGTTTTTCGCCTATGTTGGCGAGGCGATGGTGCCAGTCACCTTTGGCCTGTTGGCAACATGGGCATTGATTACCTGGCAGGTAAAGGGGCGCTGGTCGGCGCCCGCAAGCGCTGCGGGCACGTTCGACGAGGCGGCACGGCGTACCGACGAGGTGCCGCTGGACCGCTGGCAGACTACCAAGGGCCTCGCAGTTGCGGCAGTGCTACTTGTGGCCTTCCTTGTCGGGCCCTGGCCGCGCGAGCACGTGGCCCTCATCGGCGCGGGCGTGTTGTTGATGAGCCGCAAGATGCATTCCACGCGGACGCTTGGCCTCGTCGACTGGGAACTCCTGATCCTGTTCATGGCGCTCTTCGTCGTCAATCATGCGCTACAGCAATCCGGCGTCACCGCCGCCGTCATCGCCGACCTCGCCGCTGCCGGTCTTCACCTCGACCAGCTTGCGCCGCTATTCGGGGCCACCTTTGCTCTGTCGAACCTCGTATCGAATGTGCCGGCCGTGATGCTGCTACTGCCGCTGGCGCATCACGAGATGGCTGGACCGCTCCTTGCCTTGGTCAGTTCGCTGTCCGGCAACCTGTTCATTGTCGGCAGCATCGCGAACATCATCGTCGTGGATGCCGCCGCCAGGCGCAACATCGGAATCGATTGGCGTCGCCATGCGACAGTGGGTGTACCGGTCACACTCGTGACCCTGGCGATATCCGCTGTCTACTTGGCCCTTCGCGTGCATTTCGGCGCTTCGGGGGGATAGCAGCAGACCCTGCTGTCATTTGCGTAGCTGGATGCGTGCGCAATGCGCCTTGATCGCCGGATGTGCCCTTGCCGAAAGCTGTTGCTTGACCCGGTGCTGGCCTAGCATTGAATCGTAAGAGGTCAATTCACCACACCGAACTGCTCGCCGTTCGCGATTAAGGGCGAGCATGCCCGCGCTGCAGCGATCATGGTCGATTGGCAGGTTCCGTGGACGTGCGTGCGGAGCTGCGCGCCGGCTCAGAACCGGCGCGCGGTCATGGCATCAGGTGGCGTTGGCCTGGGCTTGCCGCTTCGCGAAGTTTGGCCTGAATCGGTCGCCGAGCTCTTGGATTGAATCGCAATCCCCTGATAAAGTGCGAGACCTGCGCAAGCACGACCATCACCGCAACTTCTTGATCTCAGGCTAACAGCGCCATCCGACCGGCAGGACACGACCCTGCCGTCATTCGACTGTGATCCTGTTGTCTTTCACCAGTTTCGCCCAGCGCGCCAGCTCAGTATGCAGGAACTTGCCGAATGCATCGGGTGGGCTCCCAACGGGGACAACACCAAGCTCGATCAGTCTTGCGTTGACCTTCGGATCGTTTATCGCGGCACTGACCGCTCCGGCCAGCCGCTCGACGACCTGCGGCGGTGTGCCTTTCGGGACGAAGAAACCGTTCCATTCCAGGACATCAAAGCCGGCCAGGCCGCTCTCAACCAATGTTGGCACATCCGGAAGCGCAGGCATCCGCCTGGACGACGTCACCGCCAGCGCGCGCAGCTTGCCACCCTTCACATAGGTGATACCGGAAGCGGCATTTGCAAAGTAGGCGTCAACCTGACCGCCCATCACATCGGCCAGAGCCGGTGCCCCTCCCTTGTACGGCACATGCAGTAGATCAACCTTCGCCTGGCTCTTGAGCAGCTCGCCCACCATGTGTGCGGGGCTGCCAGGCCCATAGGATGCATAAGTGATTCTGCCAGGACGCTTGCGCGCCGCGTCAAGAAACTCAGCAACGTTCCTGTAGGGCGCACCGGGAGGCACAACCAGGATATTCGGCGCGGTGACCGCGAGCGAGACCGGAATAAAGTCCTTCATCGGGTCGAACGGCAACTTGCGCAGCGCGGGATTGACGACAAACGTCGACGCATCATACAGGACCACGTAGCCGTCGGCAGGCGCCTGCGCAACAGCCGCCGCACCGATGGTGCCGCTTGCACCTGGGCGGTTGTCGATGACGACCTGCTGCTTCAGCGACACAGTCATCTGCGCAGCAATTATCCGCGCAGCGCTGTCCGCACCGCCTCCGGCTGAGTATGGAACCACGAGCCGGATCGGCTTGATGGGGAAGCCGCCAACGGCCTGCGCCGACGCCAGCAAGGGCGTGCCAAGGGCCACCGCGGCCAACAATGCACGCAGCATCGTGCGAGGCCGGATAGCGGGTTCGCACAGCGCTCGGTCACGGCAACCAATGCGAGGAAATACGATGGTCGTGAAATGGGACATCTTGCCTCTCAGACGAAAACAATGGGTTGCTACTCTGCGGTCACACCTGAAGACTGGATGACGCGCGTCCACTTTGCCGATTCGCGGGCCATCAACGCACTGAACTCCGCTTGCGTCGCAATAAGTGGCTCCGCGCCTTCCGCACGCAGGCGCGCTTCAACATCGGGCATGCGCAAGACCTTGTCGATCCGCGCATGCAGATCGTCTACTAGCGCCTTCGGCGTGCCGCGCGGCGCGAGAATGCCGTAGCTGAGTGTGCTCTCGAAGCCGGGCAACGCAGCCTGCGCCACTGTCGGCACGTTCGGCAGCAAGACGGAGCGCTTCGCGCCAGTCACGGCCAGCGCCCGCAGCTTGCCGGAGCGGATGAGCTGCAGCACGGGCGGAATCACGCAGAAGGTAAGATCGACTTGGCCGCCGACCAGGTCGGTCAGCGCAGGCCCTGTTCCCTTGTAGGGCACGTGCTCAAGCTTGACGTTGGCGGTGCTACCAAACAACACTGCCGTCAGGTGCGAACCGGTGCCGTTGCCGCTCGATGCATAGTTCAGCGTGCCCGGCCGCGCCTTTGCGGCGGCAATCAAGTCGTTAACAGACCGCAGTGGCGAGTCCGCTCTCACCACCAGCACCAGCGGCGTACTCGCGATCAGCGCGACCGGTGTTAGATCGCGCTGCGGGTCGTAGCCGAGGTTGGCATACAGCGCAGGATTGATCGCCAACGTGCCGGTGTGCCCTAGCAACAGCGTGTAGCCATCGGCAGGCGCAGCGGCCACCTGCTTGCTACCGATATTGCCCCCGCCTCCCGGCCGGTTGTCGACCACGATCTGCTGCGGCAGTCCCTCGCCGACCTTCTGAGCAATCAACCGGGCGAAGACATCGTTGCCACCCGCCGGCGCGAACGGCACCACCAGTTTCACTGGCCGCGCCGGCCATCGATCGGCTCCATGTGCGGCCAAGGCAAGACCGCCCGCAATACAAAGCGCTACCGCACGCAAGGCCCGGATCATCATCACTACTGTCTCCCTGATACCGACGTCAGCCCCCCATCGGCTTCCCTTGTATCAGCCAATTGCGGGCGCCGCATCAGAATGTTCTACAACAGAACCAATGTTCACTATTCGAACAGAGAATAACAGTGCAGTATAGAGATGCGGCATCCGGATATACCCCGAGCGTCCGATGCATCGGTCCGACACTTCGGCGCGCGGGCACAGAACGTTGCGCTGGACAAGGCCGCGCAGGGGCATGCCGATTTCATCGCGGCCAACCTGGACGCCGGCCGTCTTGATGCTTACGGGCACACGGAGAACCCGAAATGCCCCGGGTTCACTGGCGCCGAGCCAGCGGACGGTGCAAGCTTACATTCCTACCAAGGCTTCGGAGTCGGGGAGCACCTTGCCGCTGAGCCGTCCACGTTTCGAGTTGCACAGGTCTTGATGTCGGTCACCTACCACACTGTCGCCGCGCTCGGGATCGATCGCGAGATCGGCATCGGGAGATCCGCCAGAACGACGAATTTCGCTGTCCCGATCACTGTTTTGTCTGGCCTGCAGTCTGGTGCTATGGCCCAGTACCTCGATTCGCGAGTGATTGCGAACTGCTCCTTCAACAGGTGCGTTCCTTGACTTGATTGGCATGCCTATCGGTTTCCCGACTCGGTGACAAAGCCCAGCTTGATTGCGCCAGCCTGTAACGCCAGCGCTCGTATTCGATCATGACCGAGCGAGTAAGCGCCGACACGTCATGATGAAGATGGTTGCAGCCACAGGTCAGGTTTCCTTTGTGACGTCATCACCGACGCGCGAGAAGTTTTTCCATCGCGACGAAGAATACGGGGGTGATGTAGAGCGTCAATAACTGCGAGAACACCAGCCCTCCCACAACCGCAATACCTAACGCGCGCCGGGATTCCGCGCCCGCGCCGATGCCCAGAGCGATCGGCATGGTGCCGAGCAACGCTGCCAGCGTAGTCATCATGATGGGGCGGAAGCGGGTGACGCTGGCCTCCAGCATCGCGTCGGCCGCCTTGGCTTTGTCTTTCCCGCGCATCAGATCCAGAGCGAAATCAACCATCATGATTCCGTTCTTCTTCACGAGCCCCACCAGCAAGATCAACCCGACGAAGCTGAAAAGGTTCAGTTCCTCGCCAGTGCCCCATAGCATCACCAGAGCGCCAAAGACAGCCATGGGCAACGCGGTCAGGATGGTCATGGGGTGAATGAAGTGCTCGTAGAGGACCGCGAGGATCATATAGATCAATATCACCGTTACCAGCAGCAGCACCGGAAGGTCGCGCAGCGAATCCTCGAAGGCCCTGGCGCTACCGGTGAAGCGCCCGCTCACTTGGGCGCCTAATTCTTTGCGCGCCGTCTCGTTGACGGTGGTGGCGGCTTCACCCAGAGCCACGCCTGGCGCCGTGTTGAAAGACAGCGCGACCGAGGGCAGACCGCCATAGTGGTTAACCGCCACCGGTCCCACGCCGGCGCCGATGCGTGCCACGGCCGCGAGCGGCACCGGCTCATTGCCGACGCTGGCACCTGACTGCGTCAGGTACAGCGAATTGAGCGCATTGACATCCGACTGGAAGCGTTTTTCCACTTCGAGGATCACGGGGTATTGGTCGGTCGCGGCGGAAATGGTGCCGACTTTCCGGCCTCCGTAGGCGCTTTGGAGGGTGTCTTGCACCTGCGCAGGCGAAATGCCCAAGGCTGCGGCTTGGTCGCGCAGCATGTCCACGCGAATTTCGGGGTTGCGCAGCTGTAGGTCGGTATTCACATCCTGCAGCTGCGGCAGGTTCGCAAGCGTTTGCATGAACCTGTCCGATGCCGCGTACAACGCCGCCGAGTCGGCTGACTGCAGCACGTACTGCAACGCCGTGCTCGACCCCGGGCCGATCTCGATGGCCGGCGGATTGCGTAGCAGCAACTCCATGCCGCGTACCGCCTGCGCTTTTTGTCGCACCTGCTGGATGACTTCATCGGCCGAGTCCTTTCGTTCACCCAGCGGTTTGAGGCCGATGAGTAACCGTCCGCTCGCGCCCACCGCCCCGTTGCTGCCGACGACGGACATGACCGCGGCCACGTTCGGGTTCTGCCGGACGATGGTGGCCACGCGCTGCTGCTGCGCCAGAAAATCCGCATAGGGTGTGCCGGCGGCCATTCGCGTATTGCCGTCAATTTTTCCGGAGTCCACCTTGGGGATGAATCCCTTGTTGACCGCGACGTAGGCGGCGCAGGTGCCGATGACCACGGCCAGCGAAGTGGCCAGGACGAGCAGGCCGTGAGACATCGCCCATGCCAGGCTGTGGCGGTAGCCATGCTGCAGCCGGCCAAAACCGGACTCGAACCAGCGGAAGATGAACCGGTCGCTTTTGGCCGTGCCCATGAAGCGGCTGGCCAGCATGGGCGTGAGGCTGAGCGACACCAGGCCGGAGAGCAGGACGGAAACCGCCATCGTGACGCCGAATTCGGAGAACAGCCGGCCGACAATGCCACCCATGAACACGATAGGCAGAAACACTGCCGCCAGCGAAAGCGTGATGGAGACGATGGTGAAGCCGATTTCCTGCGCGCCCTTGAAAGCGGCTTCCTCCCGCGTCATGCCCGCCTCGAGGTGGCGCACGATGTTCTCCAGTACTACGATCGCATCGTCAACGACCAGGCCAACCGCCAGCGTGAGCGCCAGGAGCGACACATTGTTCAAGCTGAAACCGAGCAGGTCCATCACGCCGAAGGTGCCGACCAGCGACGTCGGCAGGACCAGCGCGACGATCAGCGTGGCCGAAAGATTGCGCAGGAACAACATGATCACGGCCACGACCAGAACCAGCGAGATGACCAGCGTGAACTCGACGTCGCTCACGCTGTGCTGGATGTAGTCACCGCGGTCGTACAGGACGTCCAGGCGCGCGTCGCCTGGCAGGCTGGCGCGTATTTCCTCGACGACTTTCTTCGCCTCGCGCGTGACGGCGACGGTGTTGGCACCCGGCTGGCGCTTCAGGTTGATCTCGATGGCCCGCTGGTCGTTGACGAATGCGGAGGTCTTGAGGTTCTCCACGCTGTCCTCTGCGCGGCCGACGTCCGCCAGCCGCACGGGCTGCCCGTCCCGCCAAGCGAGCACGAGCCGGTCAAACGCAGCGGCGTCCTGCAACTGGCCATCGGCGCGCACCGTATAGGTCCGTGCGGCCCCGTCCAGGGTACCGGTGGGCTGGTTGCTGTTGCCGGCCTGCAGCGCTGCCGTCAACTGGTCGAAACCCAGCTTTCGCGCGGCCAGCGCCTGCGGATCCACGTACAGGCGAACGGCGTAACGCTGCGCACCGTTGATGTCGATCTGCCCGACGCCGCTCACCGTCTGCAGGCGCAGCGCCACCCGGTCCTTGGCGAACTGGTTGAGCTGCGCCATGCCGATCGTCTTCGAACTGAGCGCCAGGTGCATGATTGGCGCGTCGCTGGGATTGGCCTTGCGGATTTGCGGCGCGTCGATCCCCGGCGGCAGCTGACGCGCGGCTTGCGCCAGTGCGCCCTGCACGTCCTGGGCCGCCGCGTCGACGCTGCGGTCGAGCTTGAACTGCAGCACGATCCGGGTGCTGCCGGTGCTGCTTGTCGACGACATGGAATCCAGGCCCTGGATGGCGCCGAAGCTGCGTTCCAGTGGCGTGGCAACCGAGTTGGCCATCGTGTCCGGGCTGGCGCCCGCCAGGCTGATCTCGACGCTGATCGTCGGGAACTCGACGTTTGGCAACTCATTCACCGGCAGCCTGAAGAACGAGAAGGCGCCGAAGACGACGAGCGCCGCCATGAGGACGGTGGTCAGCACCGGCCGGCGGATGAAGACGGCGGTGAAGTTCATGGCGTGGTGGGCACGGATGCCACTGTTGCGACCGCTGCTGTCGCCTGTGAGGCGGCACGCTGCGGCGTGACCGCGGTGCCATCGCGAAGGCTCGCGGGCACGGCAAGGACCACCATCTCCCCGCCGCGCAGCCCGCTGGCAATCACCGCCTGTCCGTCCAGCACGCGGTCCACCTTGAGTTGCCGGATGCGTGCCTTGTTGCCATCCACCACATAGACGTACGCGCCTGCTTGGCCCTGCTGCAGCGCCCGTTCGGGAATCAGCACCGCGTCATCCTGCATGCCGAGCACGATGCGCACGGCATGGAACTCGCCGGGCCACAGGGCTTCGTCGGCATTGGCAAACCTTGCCTTGAGCAGGATGGTCCCGGAAGCGTCGTTCAGCGCGTTGTCGAAGAACACGAGACGGCCTTTGGCGCGCAGCGCCTGCGTGCGGCTGTCACGCGCTTCAACGTCCAGGTCGCCCGCCTTCATGGCTTGCCGCAGGCGCCGCGCATCGTCCTGGGGCAACGAGAAGGCAATATCGACGGGACTAAGGGCATTGATGACGACAAGCGCTGTGCCGTTGCCGGACGAAACGAGGTTGCCCGGCTTGACCAACACGGCGCCGGCACGGCCTGCGATCGGCGTCGTGATGTTCGCGTAGCCCAGGGCGATCCGAGCCTGTTCGATCTGCGTGCGCGTTGCCGCAGCGGCGGCACGCAGAGTCCGCTGGCTGCTGACAGCCGACTCGTACTCGCGCGCGGTCACGAACTCCTGGTTGGCGAGGGGTTCGAGGCGCGCCTGCGCGGCGGCGGCGTCGTCGGCCAGGGCCAGATCGCGGGCGTATTGCGCCTGGGCCTGGGCCAGCGTGGCCTTCAACGGCTGCGCGTCGAGTTCGAACAGGCGCTGGCCCGCGACGACCCGCTGCCCCTCCGAGATCCACACCTTTCGCAGCACGCCGGACGTTTGCGGCCGCACCTCGACCGATGCCTGCGCGGTCACTTTGCCCACGGCCTGCAACACTACTGGTGTTGGCGCAACGGCAGCCGCGATAACCTGCACGGCCAGCGGCGCGGCGGGAGCTGGTTTGGCGGCCGGCCTGAAGAAAAGCCCCGCGGCGACGGCGAGGCCGAGACACACCAACGCCAGGAACGCTGCGGTGATAAAGGTGCGCCGGCCCTGCGCAGTGTCGGGCGGCTCGGTCTCTGCGATCGGCTTGTCGGTCATGGCGGCTTTTTTTGGGAAAGATCGTTGGGAAATTCAGCGCAAGGCCGAAACGCTGGCAACGCCGACCACGTAGCCCAGCTTTGCCACCGCGAGCCGGGCTGCGTAGCGGGCTTGCACGAGACCGACGCGCGCCTGGGCGCTGGTGCGCTGGGCCACGATGAGTTCGAGCAAGCTGCCCACGCCTGCGCGATAGCGCTCGCGCGCGGCGGACTCCGCCACAGCCGCGCTTTGCAGCACGCTGCGGGCGCCGGTGATGACCGCGCCGGCGCTATCGGCCTCCTGGAAGCTCTGCCAGACCTCCAGGTCGATGGCTTGCGCCTGCTCCTCTCGCAGGGCGACCAGCCGCTCCAGTTGCGCGCGCGCCGCCGCGGTCTGGGCCCGGACGAGGCCGCCGTCGAAGAGCGGGACGCTGAGCGTGAGGCTGATCTGCTGCGTGCTGCGGGCGCTGGAGGGATGGCTCCACTGTCGGGCCGCCTGGACCCCGAGCGACAGGCTTGGCCGGCCGGCCGCCTGCGCCGCTGCGACCCGGGCCTGGCCTTGCAGGACCTGCGCGTCAAGCGCCCCGAGGTCGCTTCGCGACCGGCGCGCCCTCGTCATCAACCGGTCGACGTCAGCCAGGGGCGCGGCATCTGCCTGGGACGAAGGACCGTCGACGTCGTCGATCAGATCAATCGGGATGCCGACCGGGATACCCACCGCCTGCGCAAGGCTTCCCGCCGCGCTGCGTGCCTGTGCTTGCGCCTGGATGAGCTGGACCTGCGCATCGGCCAGCGCGGCCTCGGCCTGTGCGGACTCTCCCACGGTGGCAAGGCCCGACCGCCGGCGCGCTTGCACCACGCTCAGGCTGGCCTGTGCGGCGTCCACGCTGCTCTGCAACGCGACCGTCAATTGCCGGGCACCCAGGTAGGCGTAGCCGGCCTGTTCCACCGTGCTCACCACCCGCTGCAACTCGCGGTTGTACGCGAGTTGGCTGGCCGCGGCCTGCCATCGTGCTGACTCCAGGCCCGCGGCACGGCTGCCCGAATCGAACAGAACCCAGCTGAGGCCCAGCGTGGCCGACAGGCTGCGCGTGACGGATGGGTCGGCAGCGCCCGGATCGCGCGAGATGGACAGGGGCGCCTTGAGATCTACGACGGGGGCGAACAATGCGCGGGCGGCCTCAACCGCGGCAAGGTCCGCCAGCGCGCCGGCCCAGGCGGCGCGGGTGGCGGGATGGTTCATGAGCGCATGAACGCTGAGTGTGGCCAGCGTTTGCGGCCCCTGCGGCAGCACAGGCGCGCCTGGCGCATGGGGACTGGGCGCGGGCATGCCGATGCCCCAGGGTGCTCCCGGCGTGGGTGCGGGCTGGAATGACGCGGGCATGCCCTCGCTTCCCGCATGCACCGTACCCAGCGCGGCGCAGAACGTGATGCCAAGCGCCGCCTGCAGGAGGACGCGAGCCCCGGGAGCCTGCGCGGCAGAGGGCAGTCCATGCATGTAGCGCGTCGCCATCATCGTTTCCTAGTTCAAAGGGCCTTTGAACACAAAGAAGGCACCCAGGCAGATGAAGCCGAAGCCCACCAGATGGTTGAGCGTGAGCCGCTCGCCGAGATAGACGACGGAAAAAACGGCAAAGACAACCAGCGTGATGACTTCCTGCATCGTCTTGAGCTCGGCCGCGCTGTAGATGGAATGACCGATCCTGTTGGCGGGGACCGCGAAGCAGTACTCGGCCAGGGCGATCAGCCAACTCACCAGGACCACCAGGTAAAGCGGACGGTCGCCGAACTTCAGGTGGCCATACCAGGCCACCGTCATGAAGGCGTTGGATACGAGAAGCAAGGCGATGGGCAAGAGCTTGGGAGGCATCGGGAAGAT
>NZ_JARJLM010000098.1 GCF_029335485.1 Cupriavidus basilensis | reverse complement strand
GCCGGCAATCGGCTGCGTGGGACGAGCGGGAGCGCAAGGAGGCCGCGGAGGTCGAGCAGGGGCGATAGCGCTTCCGCTTCCGCGAGAGATTGCCGGCGTGCCTGGCTGCGGGGGGCGATGGGACAGCATGGCTGCCCTGCCGGGTGGGCGGATGCGCTAAGTCAATCATTCACGCATTGCAGCATGGAGCCCTGCTGCCTTCCCACGAATTTTTGCGTAGATGCTTACTCGGTTCCGCGCTTGCGTTCGCCGGAAGAGTGCGCTAGCGGGCCCGCGCCGAGGCGGCGGGGCCGATCAACGAAGGCCTGGCGGGGAATGCGGGAGAGCGGCCCGGGGATGGCGCGCGAAGGACCGCTGTTGCCTGGCGTGCAATGTGTGCCGGCCCTGTGCGCGGACGGACAGGGCCGGGTTTCCTTCATTGCCGGAGCCGATCCGGCCGCAATGGCGGCGCCTTGGAACTCAGGCGGAGCGCCGTGCTTCGCTTGCCCCATGCGGCGCGGCGGACAGGGCAGCGGGGCCATGATGCCGGGTCTTGCCGGCCGGATGCTGCGCCGATGCCGAGCGGCCGTGATCGATCAGCAGCACCGCCACCATGGCGATCACCGCCGGCACGGCGATGGCGATGAAGTTCTGCTGCAGCGGCAGCGCCATGCCCACCAGCGCACCGATCACGATCGGCGCCAGGATGGCCCCGCTGCGACCGACGCCTGACGCCCAGCCGATCCCGGTGCCGCGCACGGCCATCGGGTAGAACTGGCCAGCATAGGCGTAGGTGACGATCTGCGTACCGATGGTCGAGGCGCCGGCCAGCGCCACCAGCACGAAGAGTACCCCGGTCGGCACCTGGTAGCCCAGCAGCGTGATCGATACCGCTGCCAGCCCGTACATCCCCACCAGCACATGTTTGATATTGAAGCGGTCGGCCAGCCACCCGCCGCCGATGGCGCCGATCATGGCGCCGAAATTCAGCACCAGCACGAAGGTCAGCGCCGAGCCCAGGCTGTAGCCGGCGCCGGCCATCATCTTGGCCAGCCAGGAACTGAGCGCGTAGACCATGAACAGGCACATGAAGAACGCAACCCAGAACATCACGGTGCTGAAGCCGCGGCCGTCCTGGAACAGTTTGCCGATGGGCGCATCGGCGGCCTTGTCTTCGGCCGGCAGGGCGAAGCTGTCGCCCGGTTGCGGCCGGTAGCCCGGCTCCATCCTGGAGACAACGCCCTTCAGCGTATCGATGCGGCCTGACTTGATCAGGAACGGCATCGATTCCGGCAGCCATTTCAGCACGGCGGGGATCAGCAGCGCCGGCAGGCCCGCTGCGATAAACACCGACTGCCAGCCGTAGCTCTCGATCAGGCCCTTGCCGAGCAGGGCGGCCAGCATGCCGCCCACGGAGTAGCCGCTGAACATCAGCGTGACCATGGTGCCGCGGATCCTGCGCGGCGAGTATTCGGTCATCTGCGCCACCACATTGGGCATGACCCCGCCGATGCCCAGGCCGGCCAGGAAGCGGGTGACGCTGAATGCGATGGGGTCGCTGGTGAATCCGGCGGCGGCGGTGAAGGCGCTGAACAGCAGGATACAGATGGCGATGGCCCGGCGCCGGCCGATGCGGTCGGCCACGGTGCCCATGAAGATGGCGCCAAACATCATGCCAAACAGCGCGGAGCTGACCATGAAGCCGGCGCTGGTGGCGTCCACCCCCATGCTCTTCATGATGGAGGGCAGCGCGATGCCGACCACGGCGAGATCGTAGCCGTCGAAGATGATGATCAGCGCGCACCAGAACAGCACCAGCCCGTGGAAGCGGTTGAAGCGGGCCTCGTCGGCCAGCTTGTGGACATCGATTTGACGCATGGGTTGTCTCCTTTTCTTGGCTCTTTGGATTTTCTTGAGGGGCTTCTGCGAGGGGGGGCATTGCAAGCAATCCCTCTCCCACTTGTGGGAGAGGGGCCCGGGAGAAGGCGGGCGCTTCAAGCGGTGCGGCACGCTGGATAAAACCATTGGCTTCGCTTCCAGTGGCTCCGGTCAAGCCACCCTTCTCCTCGCCCCCCTGATGGGAGAGGGCGTAATCGCCGTCGTCATTCCAGACGGCGCTGGCGCATCCTGTCAGTTTCGCCCGGCGCCTCGGGGATCGGCGATCTCAGGCCGGCGCGCCCTCCAGCTCGCGCAGCCTGAAGCGCTGGATCTTGCCGGTCGCCGTCTTCGGCAGCGCGTCCACGAACTCGATCGCGCGCGGATACTTGTAGGGCGCCAGGCGTTCCTTGACGAAGGCCTTCAGGTCCGCGTCGCTGACCAGCGCGCCGGCTTTGCGCACCACGAATGCCTTGGTCTTGATGAGGCCTTCCCGATCGGGCACGCCGATGACGGCGGCTTCCAGCACCGATGGATGCTCCATCAGCGTGGCTTCCACCTCGAACGGTGAGACGTAGATGCCGCTGACCTTGAGCATGTCGTCGCTGCGCCCGGCGTAGCAGTAGCTGCCATCGGTATTGCGCACATACTTGTCGCCGCTCTTGGTCCACCCGCCGCGAAAGGTTTCGCGCGATTTCTCGCGGTCGCCCCAGTACATCAGCGCCGCGCTCGGGCCCTGGATAAAGAGGTCGCCCACCTCGCCGTCGGGTACCGGGCGGCCGTCCTCGTCGCGCAGTTCGACCGCGTAGCCCGGCACCGGCCAGCCCGTGGTGCCGTAGCGCACTTGCCCAGGGCGGTTGGACAGGAAAATATGCAGCATCTCGGTGGAGCCGATGCCGTCGATGATCTCGCAGCCAAAGTGGGCGGTGAACCGTTCGCCCAGGTCCGCCGGCAAGGCTTCGCCAGCGGAGGAGCACAAGCGCAGCGCGACCTGCGCGCGCGCAGGCAGTCCGGGGGCGGCGAGCATGCCGGCGTAGCCGGTCGGCGCGCCGAAGAACACCGTGGGCCGGTTTGCCAGCCAGCGCCTGAACGTGGCCTCCGGCGTCGGCCGCTCGGCCATCAGCACCACGGTGGCGCCGACGCTGAGCGGGAAGCTCAGCGCGTTGCCCAGGCCATAGGCGAAGTACAGCTTGGCCGCCGAGAAGCAGGTGTCCTGCTCGCCCAGGCCGAGGATGGGCCGGGCGTAGAGCTCGGCGGTCCAGTAGGGATTGGCCTGGCTGTGCAGCACGCCCTTGGGGCGGCCGGTGGAGCCCGACGAATATAGCCAGAAGCCCGGGTCGTCCGGGCCGGTGCCGGCGGGCGCGGCCAGCGGCGCGTGGCGTTCGACCAGCGCGTCGAGCGCGGTCATCCCCTGGTCCAGCGGCCCGGCGGGATGCGAGACGATCACCGTCTTCACTTCATGATCGCCCTGGGCGAAGGCTTGCCGCAGCACCGGCAGCAGCGCGCCCGATACCAGCACGGCCTGCGCGCGGCTGTGCTGCAGCATATAGGCATAGTCGTCGGCCGTGAGCAGGGTATTGACCGCCACCGGCACGATGCCGGCGTAGATGGCGCCGAGAAAGGATACCGGCCAGTCGTTGCAGTCGTGCATCAGCAGCAGCACGCGCTCTTCGCGGTGAATGCCGCTGGCCTGCAGCGCGGCGGCCATGCGGCGGATGCGCTCGGCCAGCTCGCCGTAGCTCAGGCTGCCGTGGTCGTCGATATAGGCGGTCTTGGCCGGCCTGCCGACATTGCGCGCAATGAGGTGCTGGGCGAAATTGAATGGTGTCCCCGGCGGCTGGACCTGTGGTTCGGCTGTCATGCTTGTCTCCCCGTATCGATGGATCGATGTCTCGGTGGGTTTGCGGCCGCGCGCCGATCTGGCGGCATGGATCGGCGGCGAGGCTTATCGGTATAGATGCGCCAGCACATCGGTGCTGGCTTGCACGGCGCTGCGCCGGTGGTAGAAGGTCAGCGCCCGCAAGCCCCCCAGTTCCTCGCCGCCGCCAGCGCGGCCGGGGCCGCCGTGCAGCGACTGCGGCATGACGTTGCCGTGGCCGGTGTGCAAGGCGCCCACGTCGGGGGAAACCACATGCACGCGCCCGTGGCTGTCTGCCAGCGCGATGGCGGTGGCGGCAAGCGCGGCGGCATCGCTGCCGTACAGGGACGCCACCAGCGAGCCCTGCCCGCGCCGCACCAGCGCCAGCGCATGGCCGGCGTCGCGATAGGGCACCAGCGTGGCTACGGGGCCGAAGACCTCGGTGTCGTGGACGCGATCGGCGGCATCCGCGTCGCGCGTGCCCAGCAGCGTGGGACCGGCGCAGCAGGCCACGGCCGCGTCGGCATCGACCAGCGCGTGCGTGGCGCCGTCGTGCAGCACTTCGGTTTGCGCCCGCAAGTGTTGCAGGCCTGCGCGCACGGCCTGCAGCTGCGCGCGGCTGACCAGCGCGCCCATGCGTACCGACTCGTTGCGCGGGTTGCCCACGGTGACCTTGCGCAAACGTGCGGCGATGGCTTCGGCGGCTTCGCCATACTGTGCTTGGGGCACGAAGATGCGGCGGATGGCGGTGCATTTCTGCCCCGACTTGACCGTCATTTCACGCGCGGCTTCCTTCGCCAGCAGGTCGAAGGCCTCGCTGCCGGCCGCTTCACCGGGCAGCAGCAGGGCGGAGTTCACGCTGTCGGCCTCGATATTGACGCGCACCGAGCGCTGCGTCACTGCCGCATGCGAGCGGACCAGCGCGGCGGTCTCGGCCGAGCCGGTGAACGACACCACGTCGAACGGCTGCAACTGGTCGAGCAGCCCGGCCGCGCTGCCGCATACCACCGACAGGCTGCCCGGCGGCAGGATGCCAGCCTCGATCACGTCCCTGGCCATGCGCTGGGCCAGCCAGGCGGTGGCCGTGGCGGGCTTGACGATCACCGGCACGCCGGACAGCAGGGCCGGCGCGGCTTTCTCCCACAAGCCCCAGCCCGGAAAGTTGAAGGCGTTGATCAACAGCGCCACGCCGCGCGTGGGCACCAGCACATGCTGCGACTGGAACAGCGGCTCCTTGCCGAGCCGCGCGGCCTCGCCATCCAGCAGGTAGCGCCGCTCGCCCAGCGATTCGCCGAGCTTCGCATACATGGCGAGCGTGAAGATGCCGCCATCGATGTCGACCGCTGAGTCGTTCTTCACGGTGCCGCTGTTGGCGGTGGCGATGTCGTAATAGGCGTCGCGGTTGGCCTGCAGGACCTTGACGATGGCAGCCAGCATGGCGGCGCGCTCGCGGTAGGTCAGCGCGCGCAAGGCCGCGCCGCCTTGCGCGCGGGCGTAATCGAAGCCCGCCGCAAGGTCTAGCCCGGTGGCGTCGACCCGCGCGAGTTCATCGCCAAGTATGGGGTCGAACAGCGCCGCGCCGCCGCGGGTGCCGGCCTGCCAGCGGCCGCCGAAATAGTTGGAAAGCAATGCCGTCATGGCGCCGTCCTCAGCGGGTGAAATCGATGCGCCCTTCGGGCAGCAGGTAAAGGACCAGCGCGCGGCCCTGCGTGACGGTGGGCCGGTGCGCACTGCCCGGCGGGCAGACCAGCCAGCCCGCCGGCCGGCCATCGAACCGCGCCTCGCCCTCGACGGGCATGATCAGGTCGATCTCGCCGTTGGGATGGGTGTGATGCGGTCCGGCGATGTCCTGCATGTCGACCACGTCGACCGAGAAGCCGTGCAGATCGGCGGCCGGCTTGAAGATGCGGCCATAGCGGATGCCGCCGCCTTCGCGGTCGCACAGCCAGCCCTCGGCAACGCCTGCCTCGCAGGCGGCCTTCAATTCGCGATACGTGGCGCTGCCGGCGCCGTGCTCGGCGTTCAGCCAGGCATCGAGGGCGGCATCCAGCGGCCGGCCGGCAATATGCGCCGTGAGCCGCGCGATCTGCCCGCGGAATTCGGTAGGGGACATCTGGGGGACTCCATTAGACTTGGGTGGGTTGCATACCCGCGTTTCATGCATTATTGTGCATGAGTGAAACATAGAGCCGTCATCAAATCATGTCAAGCACTATATTGCATGTTCCCGGGTTAACGCGGGCCTCCCCAGATGAGCGCGATGCGGACGCCATGCGGCGCGACGGCGCCGGCGCAGCGGCCGGTCACGGGGAGAAAAATGCCTTCCTGGTCTCGCTGGGCGAGCGCGTACGCGAGCTTCGCGCGCGGCGCGGCCTGACCCGCAAGGCCACGGCGCAGGCGGCCGATGTGTCCGAGCGGCATCTCGCGAACCTGGAGTACGGCAGCGGCAACGCGTCCATCCTGGTGCTGCTGCAGATCGCGGCGGCGCTGCATTGCTCGCTGGCCGAGCTGCTGGGCGATGTCTCCACCTCCTCCCCGGAGTGGCTGCTGATCCGGGAACTGCTGGAACACCGCGACGAAGCCACCCTGCGGCGCGTGCGCGTCGCCATCGGCGAGATGCTGGGCACCGGCGGCGGCAACGCCGCGCGCAGCCCGCGCGTGGCGCTGATCGGCCTGCGCGGCGCCGGCAAGTCGACCCTGGGCGCGATGCTGGCCGACGATCTCGGCTTTCCCTTTGTCGAACTCAGCCGCGAGATCGAGCAGTTCGCCGGCTGCAGCATCTCGGAAATCCAGGGGCTGTATGGCATGAACGCCTACCGCCGCTATGAGCGGCGCGCGCTGGAAGAGGCCATCCAGATCTATCCGGAAGCCGTGATCGCCACGCCGGGCGGCCTGGTCTCCGACCCGGCCACCTTCAATCTGCTGCTGGCCCACTGCACTACGGTGTGGCTGCAGGCGGAGCCCGAGGATCATATGAGCCGCGTGCGCGCCCAGGGCGATCTGCGCCCCATGGCCGCCAGCAAGGAGGCGATGGAGGATCTGCGGCATATCCTGGCGGGCCGGGCGGCGTTCTACTCGAAAGCGGAGTTCAGCGTCGATACCAGTGCCGAGCCGCTGGAACCCACCTTCCAGGCGCTCCGGGATGTGGTGCGCCGCGCCTTGCAGCTGCCGCTTTAGCCACCCGGTCCGGGTGGGCGGATGCTCAGGCGCCACTCAACAGGAAAGATGCACAATAATGCTTGACGATGGTTTTGTGAATGCACTATAGTTCTTTCATCAACACCCGAAATCACTGCACTATTGTGCTTCATCGCTGAGGAGACACAGCCATGACTACCGCCCCCCGCGTCGACTACCAGACCGACCCGTCCCAATACAAGCACCTGAAGCTGACGTTCGACGGTCCTGTTGCCACGCTGGCGGTGGACATCGACGAGAACGCCGGCCTGCGTCCCGGCTACAAGCTCAAGCTGAACAGCTATGACCTCGGCGTCGACATCGAGCTGAACGATGCGGTCAACCGCATCCGTTTCGAGCATCCCGAAGTGCGCACCGTGGTGGTCACCAGCGGCAAGGACAAGGTGTTCTGCTCCGGCGCCAACATCTTCATGCTCGGCGTCAGCAGCCATGCCTGGAAGGTCAACTTCTGCAAGTTCACCAACGAGACGCGCAACGGGCTGGAGGATTCGTCGCAGCACAGCGGCCTGAAGTTCCTCGCCGCGGTCAACGGCGCCTGCGCCGGCGGCGGCTACGAGCTGGCCCTGGCCTGCGACGAGATCATCCTGGTCGACGACCGTTCCTCCGCCGTGAGCCTGCCCGAAGTGCCGCTGCTGGGCGTGTTGCCCGGCACGGGCGGGCTGACCCGCGTGACCGACAAGCGCCATGTGCGCCACGACCTCGCCGATATCTTCTGCACCACCACCGAAGGCGTGCGCGGGCAGCGCGCCAAGGACTGGCGCCTGGTGGACGAGATCGCCAAGCCCGCCGTGTTCGCGCAGACGGTCCGGGAACGCGCGCTGGCCCTGGCCGCGCGGAGCGACCGTCCGGCCGACGGCAAGGGGGTGCCGCTGACCCCGCTCGCGCGCACGCTTGAAGCCGATGCCTTGCGCTATGCCCATGTCACCGTCGAGATCGACCGCGCGGGGCGCAAGGCCACTTTCACCGTCAAGGCGCCGTCGGGCCCGCAGCCGCAGAGCCCCGGCGCCATCGCCGAAGCCGGTGCCGCCTGGTATCCGCTGCAACTGGCGCGCGAACTGGAAGACGCCATCCTGTCGATGCGCACCAATGAACTGGACATCGGCACCTGGCTGATCAAGACCGAAGGCGACGCCGCCGGCGTGCTGGCCATGGATGCCACGCTGCTCGCCAACAAGGAGCACTGGCTGGTGCGCGAGACCATCGGCCTGCTGCGCCGCACCTTCTCGCGGCTGGATGTGTCCTCGCGCAGCCTGTTCGCGCTGATCGAGCCGGGCTCCTGCTTTGCCGGCACCTTCCTCGAACTGGCGCTGGCCTGCGATCGCAGCTACCACCTGGCGCTGCCGGACGACGAAGCGCGCGCCCCGAAGATCACGGTCGCCGAGACCAACTTCGGGCTGTACCCGATGGTGACCGGACAAAGCCGCCTGGGCCGCCGCTTCTACGACGAGCAAGCGGCGCTGGACGCGGTGCGCGCCAGGGCCGGCCAGCCGCTCGACGCCGATGCGGCCTTCGCCGTGGGCCTGGTCACCGCCAACCCGGACGACATCGACTGGACCGACGAGGTGCGCATTGCCCTCGAAGAGCGCGCGGCCATGTCGCCGGACGCCCTGACCGGCATGGAGGCCAACCTGCGCTTCAACGGGCCGGAGAACATGTTCACCCGCATCTTCGGGCGCCTCACCGCCTGGCAGAACTGGATCTTCCAGCGCCCCAACGCGGTGGGCGAGAAGGGTGCGCTCAAGGTCTATGGCAAAGGCGACAAGGCCGCGTTCGACTGGAACCGGGTCTGATCCGGCGTTCCGCTTCATCGCCATCGAGCAGCTCGAGCATCGTTGTGCGGCGCCTGTCCAGGTGGAGCGCCGCAACCGAAACCGCACTCTCTCCACCAATGCCAATGCATAGCCAGATACGGAGACCATGATGTCCGGCATCAACTACAGCGACAAGATCCCCAACAACGTCAACCTCAGCGAAGACCGCACCCTGCAGCGCGCGCTCGAGCAATGGCAGCCCAACTACCTGAGCTGGTGGAACGACATGGGCCCGGACGGCTCGCAGAATTTCGACATCTATCTGCGCACCGCCATCAGCGTCGACCCGCAGGGCTGGGCGCACTTCGGCCATGTGAAGATGCCGGACTACCGCTGGGGCATTTTCCTGAACCCCGCGGAAGCCAACCGCAAGATCCATTTCGGCGACCACAAGGGCGAGGATGCCTGGCAGGATATCCCTGGTGAATACCGCGCCAACCTGCGCCGCATCATCGTGACCCAGGGCGATACCGAGCCGGCCTCGGTGGAGCAGCAGCGCCACCTCGGCCTGACCGCGCCGAGCATGTACGACCTGCGCAACCTGTTCCAGGTCAACGTGGAAGAAGGGCGCCATCTGTGGGCCATGGTCTACCTGCTGCACAAGTATTTCGGCCGCGACGGCCGCGAGGAAGGCGAAGCGCTGCTGGAGCGCCGCAGCGGGCAGCAGGACAACCCGCGCATCCTGCAGGCGTTCAACGAAGAGACCCCGGACTGGCTGTCGTTCTTCATGTTCACCTACTTCACCGACCGCGACGGAAAGTTCCAGCTATGCGCGCTGGCGGAAAGCTCGTTCGATCCGCTGGCCCGCACCACCAAGTTCATGCTGACCGAGGAAGCGCACCACATGTTCGTCGGCGAGAGCGGCGTGTCGCGCGTGATCCAGCGCACCTGCCAGGTCATGAACGAACTGAAGACCGACGATCCCGCCAGGCTGCGCGCTGCCGGCGTGATCGACCTGCCGACCATCCAGCGTTACCTGAACTTCCACTACAGCGTCACCATCGACCTGTTCGGCGCGGACGAGTCGAGCAATGCGGCCACCTTCTACAGCACCGGCCTCAAGGGCCGCTACGAGGAGGGCAAGCGCACCGACGACCACGTGCTCAAGGGCCAGACGTACAAGGTCCTGCAGGCGTCCGGCGGGCATCTCACCGAGAAGGAAGTGCCCATGCTCAACGCGCTCAACGAAGTATTGCGCGACGACTACATCAAGGATAGCGTTTCCGGCGTGGAGCGCTGGAACAAGGTCATCGAGAAGGCCGGCATTCCGGTTCGCCTGAAGGTGCCGCACAAGGCATTCCACCGCAATATCGGCGCACTGTCGGGGGTGAAGGTTTCCCCGGACGGCCGCGTGGTTTCCGAGGCGGAATGGAAGGCGAACGTGGACCAGTGGCTGCCGAGCGAAAGCGACCGCGCCTTTGTGGCCAGCCTGATGGGCCGCGTGGTCGAGCCCGGCAAGTTCGCCAACTGGATCGCGCCGCCGGTGATGGGCATCAACCGCCAGCCGGTGGATTTCGAATACGTGCGCTTCAACTGAGCGGCATGCGAAAGCACGCGGAAGACACACGCAAGAGAT
>NZ_JARJLM010000097.1 GCF_029335485.1 Cupriavidus basilensis | reverse complement strand
GACATAGTAGGCCACGCATGCGGCTAGTCAAACGTCCGCCGGCGGCGTACTGCGCGCCCTGCGGGGCATTTCCGGCTTGCCGGGCAACCTCGCGTAGCCCGGTGCCACCGCCGCCGCTGCGCTACTTCGACACCTGCTGCGTCGTCTCCTTGCCCGCATTGGCGACTGCGACGCTCGGCCAGCCGCCCCCAAGCGCCTTGTAGAGGGTGACAGTGTCGGCAAGGATCTGTTGGTGATTGGCCAACAATTCGAGTTGCGCGTTCAGCAGCGACCGCTGGGCCTCGAACACATCGAGCTGGGACACCACACCTTCCTTCAGTTGCGCATCGATCTGCGCCGCCACCACACGCAACTGCTCCACCTGTTGTTGCAACTCCACGCGCTGCTTCTTGTGCGCATCGACGTTCACCAGTGCGTTCTCCACTTCCTCGAAGGCGGTGATCACCGTGCGGCCGTACTCGTTCTCGGCCACCTTGGTCTGCGCCTCGGTGGTCTTCACATGGGCGCGCACGTTCGGGTCCAGCATGGGCAGGTTGATGCTAGGCATGAAGCCGAACGTGAAGGACTTCAGCAGATCCGTCAGCGCGAAGCTCGCAGTGCCGCCGCGGCCTGTCAGGCTGACGCTGGGCAGTTGCGCCAGCCTCGCCTGGCCCACCAGGTTGTAGGATTCCAATACCCGATATTCCGCCGCGACAATATCCGGGCGCCGCGATAGCAGCTGCGACGGCAGTCCCGCAGGCACCGGCGGCAACTGTATGCGCTCCTGCAGGTGCCCGGTCGGCACCTTGAATACGCCGGCCGGCACACCCACCAGCGTGCCAAGTGCATTTTCCGAGATATCGCGCGAGCGGCGCAGCTCCAGCAGGTCCTTGGTCAGCCGATTGATTTCCGCCTGCTGCTGCATCACGCGAATCTTCGGGATCAGGCCATTCTGGAACATCGCCTGGTAGGTGGAGAGGATCTGCTTGTTTTTGGCCAGTGTCCTGGCCTGCTGATCGATCTGTTCATCCAGTTGCAGTATCTGGAAGTAGGTGGTGGACACGTCAGCCACCAGGGTAAGGTAGCCGGCACGCCAGTCCGCCTCGGTGGCGCTGAATTCGGCGGCCTGCGCCTGCACGCCCTTCTCCACCTTGCCCCAGATGTCGATGTCCCAGTTGACCTGGGTGCCAAGGTTGTATGTCTTGACCAGCGACTGTCCAGTGCTCTTCTCGAAGCTTGCCCCGGCGCCGACGTCGAACACCGGCAGCGCGCCTGCCTTGGCCTCGCCGATCAGCGCGCCCGCCACCTTGATGCGCGCGGCAAGCACCTTGATGTCATAGTTGCCAGCGATCGCCTTGTCGACCAGTCCGTCGAGATAGGGATCGCGAAACGCCTGCCACCAGTTCGGCACGATCGTGTCCGACGCGGAGACCGTGATCGAACCCTGTCGCGCCCAGTCCGGCTTGGCCGGCGTCTCCGGACGCTGATACACCGGCGGACGAAAGTCGGCGCAACCGGCCAGTGCCAGCAGGCAGGCGCCTGTCATCAGGAGGCGCTTCGCCACCGTGTGCACTCCATGCACGGGAAACAGGGTCAAGAGGACTGGCACGATCGCCTCCTGCGCGCGCAAGCGAACCAAAAAGGACGCGGCGGGCAGCCGGGCTCGCCATCGACACGCTACGCATTCATTGTGTATCCGCGGGTGGCACGATCCAACCCGAGAATTCCGAGAATTTCGATTGGGCTGCCATGACGGCGGCAAGGGAAAGCCGCCCGCCCGGCAAGCCGGGAGGACGGCAGCGGCGTCAACGATAGAT
>NZ_JARJLM010000096.1 GCF_029335485.1 Cupriavidus basilensis | reverse complement strand
CGAAGCTCTGATTGTCGAGATGCGGGCAACGGTGGGGCAGGTGTTCGATATCGTGCTCGTGCCCGTCTCGCATCCGGAACTGGACGAAATCCGCATCAACGATAGCCTGTTCGCCGTGGGGCGCGCGGAAGCGCCTTTTACCGCATACCCTGCCGAGGTGGCGGCGGTGCTGTCGCGCCGGCATGCGCGCATCTTCTCCGAGCATGGCGCGGCCTACGTCGCCGACCTGGGCAGCAAGAATGGCACCACGGTCAATGGCGAGACCGTGGCGCAGCAACCGGCAAGGCTGCGCGACGGGGATGAACTGCGCTTTGGCGCGGCGCTGTGCTACCGGGTGTGCCTGCATTCGCGCGCACCATTGCAGGCCGAACCCCAGGTTCAGCTCGTGCTGACGCTAAGCCCGGAGCGCGGCGATCTCGGGCTGCTGCCGATCGAGCTGACGGGATTTCCCTTCCTGGTCAGCAAGGCCGATGAGACGTTTTCCCGCTACAAGGATGTCTATTCCCATCAGGTCAACTACGTTTCACGGCGTCATGCGCACGTCTTCCTGAAGGGCGGCCAGCCGTTCGTCGAGGATCTTGGCAGTACCAATGGGACCTTCGTCAACGGCAAGCGCGTGGAGGATCACGCGGTCGCGCTTGGCGAAGGGGATCTGCTTGCGTTTGGCGGTAATCACTTTGTTTATCGGGTCGCCATACATAGTCAGGCAGTCGCGGACGAGACCGTCACCAGTCGTCCGGTCGTGCGGCCCTCCGAGACGGAAAGCGCCATGCAGCCGGTGGAGGGCGTGGCGGCACCCGCGCCGTCAGTGTCAGTGGCGCCGGCGCAGGATCCCGACAAGACCACGTTCGTCGCCGCGGCCGGTTCTTTCCTCGATATCTTCTGCGTCGACTACGACGCGCAGCAGGACGATGAAATCAACCGCGAGGCCTTGCCCCAGCCCGAGGGCGATGGCAAGGCGGAGGACGGGCCCCGCGCGCAGGGCAGGTTCGCACTCGTCATGGGCCGGCTCGGCAGCAGTTTCGGCGCGACCGAGCGTGCCAGCCTGAAGCGCGCGGCACGCTGGGGCGGGGCATTGGCAGCGATCGTCGCGATGCTGCTGCTTGTGCAGTATTTTCGCGGCGCGTCCGAACGCGAGATGAAGGCATTGATGGCGAGTGGCAACTACGCTCGCGCGGCGGCCGTCGCCGACGCGTATCTTGCGCGGCACCCGGAGAGCACGCAGTTCAAGGCGGCAGGCACCGAAGCCCTGCTAAGGGCGCAAGTGCCGGCATGGATAGCCCAACTGCAGTCGCGCGACTTCAACGGCGCGCAAGCGGCGCTGACACGCATGAAGGCGCTCGGTGCGCACAATGCCGATGCGCGCGGACTGCTGGACGAACTCGACTGGATCGGCAGGCTGAATCGATTCGTGGCGGGCAGGGGTGGCGTGGAGGCGCCTATCCGCATCTACGCCGACGAAGGCAGCATCCGCGCCTTGCTGAAGCACTGGAACGACGATACGCCCGCGCACCAGCGCGCCCTCGACCGCATCGCTTCCTATGTGCCGCAGTTCAGGGAGCCGTACGCAGATGCGCTCAGCTACGTGCGCAAGTTGCAAAGCGACGACTCGGTCTATCTGGCGGCCATCGACCGCCTGAACGCGTCGCTTGCCACTGGCCTGGCAGGCGATAGTCCTCAGGCCCTGCAATCGGTGCTGGCAGATTACGCGGAGAAGTACCCCAGGCTCGGCGGCATCGAGCGGCTCAATCAGGATTTGCGGCAGTACCTTGAACTGGACGCGGCAATGCGCGCACCGACGCTGGGACCGGTGATGGCACAAATGGCCAAGCCCGGATTTTCCACGCCTGTGTTCCAGGCACGCTACCGAGAGCTGGCGGCCGGCCGCCTGCCTCCGCCGGACGTGGTAAAGCAATACGGCGAGGCGGACAAGGCCTGGCGTGCGGGAAACAGTGCCGGGACCTTTGCCGGGCTGCAGCAGATAACGACGGGACCCTGGGCCGAGGCGGCGGTCAGGGACCTGGCGCGCAGGCAAGCCGTGGCCGCGCAGTTCGCTGAACTGCCGAAGGCGCGCGGAGGCCCCGGCTTCGAGGAGCGCCTGCTGTCGTTCTACGCCATGCTGGATCCGGCCGAGGACAGCTATTTCCTCAAGGCGGTCGAGCCTGATGTGGCGGCTATCCACGACGCCGCGCTCAGGCGCGCGCAAACGCTGATGAACGGCGCGCTGGCCTCATGGCGCCAATACCGCCGCGACGGTGCGATCGGCGGCGAGCAGCGGCTCGAATCCGAGATCTCGCCAAAGTTCCGCACGCAGGCGCGCTTGCTGTCCAATGCCAGCACGCAGGCGCGGCAGGGCATGCGGATCTACGCGCAGCTGAAAGTCGGCGATACGGCGCAGTGGAGCCAGGTCCAGGCGGACATCGATTCGGAGTCGGCGTTGCAGCGGCGTTCCTTGCAGGAGTTGCGCATGGTGCTGAATCCTGCCTTGCTCAAGGCCAAGCTTGCATTGATAGGGGGGGAGGGCGATGAAGGACGACGGCCGGGACAATCGCCTTAAGCCGCTGGCTGAGGCGCTGGAAGATCACAGTGCCGAGGGCATCGCCATTCTCAGCGCGGAGCCCTGGAAGCTGATGCAGCTGTCCGTGCTGGTCATGGTCTTGCTGGTCCTGTGCGCGCTGGTGTGGGCTTTCGTGGGCCATGCGGATGTGATCGTGACCGCCGACGGCACGCTGGCGCCCGAGTCTGAAGTACGGCGCTTCTACGCACCCGTCGACGGGGAGCTGGCGGATCTCTACGTGGCGGAGGGCCAACCGGTGTCGAAGGACGATGTGCTGGCGCGGCTGAATGCGCGTGGCGCGATCGAAGCCGCCACCAATGCGCTGGAAGCGCAGCTGAAGCTGCAGGATTCCGAGCGCGAGTGGAAGCAGTTCCCCGACAAGAAGCTGTTGATGGAGCGCAAGGCCGCGGCGCTGAAGCAGCAGATCGAAGTGGCCGAGCGTCTCCATGAGACCCGGACGGCGGAGGGCACTACCCGCCTTGCGGAGCAGCAGCGCGCGCAATTGCAGCAGGCGCGCAGCAACCTGGACAGCGCGCGCCGCGCCCGCGATTTCGCCCGCCAGGAGCAGGACAGGTATGCGCGCCTGTTCGCGCTGCCCGGCGGTGGCGGTGTCTCGCAGTCGCAGGTGGAGTCCAAGCGGATCGCCGCGGTCGAGGCGGAGAATGCGCTGCAGATTGCCCAGTCGCGGCTCACCGAGCTGGATTCCAAGCTAAGCCAGGAGTTCAACCAGGCCACCGTGCAGCTCGAAGGCAGCAGCCAGGAGTTGACCAACCTGCGCATCCAGTATGACGCCGCGCTGCGCGAGATCAGCAACACCGAGGACAAGCTGCGCCTGCAGGTGCAGACGGCGCGGCTGGTGGCCGAAGCGGCGGCGCGCATCCGCTTCGAGAATATCGACAAGGACAACTTCCTGCTGATCCTGGCACCCGTGGCCGGGGTGATCACGGATGTCAGTTCCACCCAGCGCGGCGACAAGGTCCAGGCGAATGCGCCGCTCGGCGGTATCGCGCCAAAGAATGCGCGCCCGGTGCTCAAGATCGTGATCGCCGAACGGGATCGCGCTTTCCTGCGCGAGGGCCTGCCGGTCAAGCTGAAGTTCAATGCCTTTCCCTATCAGCGCTATGGCCTGATCAACGGCACGCTCGATTACATCGCGCCGGCCACCAAGCTGACGGGCCAGAACAAGCAGCCGGTGTACGAGGGCCGGGTCAGGCTGTCGCAGGACTATTACCTGGTGGCGGGCAACCGCTATCCGTTGCGCTATGGCATGACCGCCACGGCGGAGATCGTGGTGCGCGAGCGCCGCCTGATCGATCTGGGGCTGGATCCGTTCCGGCAGGTGGCCGGCTGACATGCGCATGGCGCGTGCGGCGGCGCGGGGCGGCCGAGGGGATGTGCCGGTGGCCGGGCGCCGGCGGGCAGGGTGTGGTGCAAAGAGCGGGAAAAAGATCAAGGAGCAGACGAGATGACAGCGATTGTGCGGGTCGACGACGAAGTCATCGGCGTCGAGGAGTTTATCCGGGTCCTGAAACTCACAGGCCAGTTCGAGGGGCTGATCGAGCAGATCGTCAGGGACAAGCTGACGGTGCACGCGGCGAAGAAGCAGGGCATCGCCGTGTCGGCGGACGAGATCCAGGCGCGCGCGGATCAGTTTCGCCGCGTGCAGGGCTTGCACCGCGCCAAGGAGATGAACCATTACCTGGACGTGCTCGGCGTCAGCCTGGATGAGTTCGAGGTTTTTGTCACCGATAGCCTCTACCAGGAAAAGATGCTGGCCGAGGTGACCAGCGACGAGGCGGTGGACACCTATTTCAAGCTGCATTCGCCGAAGTTCGACAGTATCGAGGTCAGCCATATCGTGGTCGATGCCGAAGGCACGGCCAAGGAGCTGATTTCCTATCTGCGGGACGACCCCGGCAGTTTCGCCGAGATGGCGCGCGAGCACTCCATCGCGGACACGAAGGAACAAGGCGGCGCGATCGGCAAAGTCCTGCGCGGTTCGCTGAAGACCGACATCGAAGCCAAAGTGTTCAACGCCGCCGAAGGCGACCTGCTGGGGCCGTTTCCCTCGCAGGACAAATCGTTCTTCGAGATCTTCATGGTGAGTGCCAAGCATCCCGCAGTCCTCGACGCGGATGTGGCGGCGGAGGTGCGCCGGCGCCTGCGCGAAGACTGGCTGATGGCCAGGGCGCAGGAACACGTCATCGAAGCGCGCTAGGTGCGGGGGGGTGAAGCATATGGAAGCCAGCTCTGACCTGCAGCCGCTCGCCGATTTCCTGTCGGGCGTGGAGATACTCTCGCCGTTCTCGCGAGAGGAACTGGAGTGGCTGGCGGAGCATGCGCAAGCACTGTCCTATGGCTTCGGGGAGACGGTCTGCGACGCGGGAGATCCGGCCGGTGGCCTCTTCGTCATCAAGTCGGGCTCAGTGCGCATCTTCAACGAGGAAAACGGCAAGGAGGTGAGCCTGGGCGTGCGCAAGGCGCGCGAAGTCTTCGCCGATATCGCCATGCTGCGAGAGTACCGGCACGAGTCCTCGGTACGCTCTTCGGGCAAGACCGAGCTGCTGTTCATCCCGCGCAGCGTGACCGAAGCCATGCTCGCGCAGAATCCGGCCGCCATGGCGTTCATCTCCAGCTATGTCGCCATCAGTTCCGCCGGCGGCTTCGTCGCGCGTCTGTTCGATCTGCGCGGCAAGCTCGACAAGGGCGAGCTCGAGGAAGCCGTGCGCAGCGTGGGCGTGAAACGGGTCTCGGCCGGCAAGGAAATCCTGAAGCAGGACGCGCGGGAGGATCGCCGCCTGTACGTGGTGCGGCAAGGCGAGGTGCGCATCGTGCGCATCGAGGAGGGCGTCGAGTATCCGCTGGCGACGCTGCGCCAGGGCGACATCTTTGGCGAGCGCGCCTGCGTGATGCGGCAGGAGCAGATCGCCTCGGCCATCGCCGGCACGGATGCCAGGCTGCTGGTGATTCCGGAAAAGACCGTGCAGCTGATCCTGGAGCGCAATCCCAAGCTGCGCGAAGTGCTGGAGGAGCGGATCCGTTTTATCGACCGCGAGCTGCATCGGCAAAAGAAGATGGCCGAACGGCGCAAGCGTCCCGTCATGCTCGACCTGCGCTCGAAGCCGGAGTTCGGCGAGCGGGTGATCCGCCGTTTCGCCCTGGTCGAACAGGCCGAGGAGATGGATTGCGGAGCCGCCTGCCTGGCCATGATCTGCCGCCATCATGGCATTCCCATGACGCTGGGCAAGCTGCGGGAACTGGCCAACGTGACCACCCAGGGTGCCACGCTGGACAGCCTGGCGCGCGCCGGCGAGTCGCTCGGTTTCACCACGCGGGGCGTGCAGTGCACGCACGATTCCCTGCTGGGCTTCGCGCTCCCGTTTATCGTGCACTGGGAAGGCTATCACTACGTGGTGGTCTACGGCGTGTCGAAGCGCTGGGTATGGGTGGCCGACCCGGCTCTCGGCTTTCGCAGGATGCGGACAGAGGAGTTCGAGCGCGGGTGGAGCGGCACCTGCCTGCTTTTCACTTCCGGGGAGAGCATGGCGCAGCTGGCGGTGGCGCGCTCGCCCTGGCTGCGCTTCATTGGTTACCTGGCGCCGTACAAGCGGATTCTTGCGCACCTGTTCCTGGCGACCTTCGTGATCCAGGTGCTGGGGGTAGTGCCGCCGCTGATCATCCAGAACATCCTTGACGGCGTGGTGGTGCACCAGAACGTGGGACTGCTGAACCTGCTGATCCTGGGGCTGATTGTCTCCAGCGTCTTCTCGCAGCTGATGAGTACGGTGCGGGCCTATCTCGCCAACTTCATGGTGCGCAATATGGATTTTGCGATGATGTCGCACTTCTTCAAGCACACCTTGTCGCTGCCGTTTTCCTTCTTCGCCAAACGCAAGACGGGCGATATCTTTGCCCGTTTCCAGGAGAACCAGACCATCCGCGCCTTCCTGACCGAGTCGACGGTGACCACCGCGCTCAACCTGCTGATGGTGTTTATCTACTTCACCATCATGTTTCTCTACAACGTCAAGATGACGCTGGTGCTGATCGCCTTTGTGATCCCCATCGCGGCTTTGACCGTGATTGCAACGCCCAGGGTCAAGGCCTATGCGCGCGAGGTGTTCACCACATCGACCGACGCCAGGTCCTACCTGATGGAGACGCTGAGCGGCGTGGAGACCGTGAAAGGCATGGGCATCGAGCGCCCGGTGCGCCTGAAGTGGGAGAAGAAGTACGCCAAGGCGCTGGAATTGCAGTACAAGGCGCAGGCTTTTCACATCCTGGTCGGGCTGGCCAGCCAGTTGCTCAATGCAGCGACGACCATTGCCGTACTGTGGGTTGGGGCCAACCTGGTGCTGCAGCGGGAACTGACCATCGGGCAACTGATCGCCTTCAATGCCTTTATGGGCAGTGTGCTGGCGCCGTTGATGGGGCTGGTGGCGCTATGGGGCCAGCTCAACGACGCCGGCGTGGCCATGGAACGGCTGGGCGACGTGCTGGACCTGGATCCGGAGCAGAAGCCGCAGGACCTGCCGTCGCGCGTGATGCTGCCGGACCTGCAAGGCGAGATCAATCTGGAGGGCGTCTATTTTCGCTATGGCGGCAACGAAACGCCTTACGTGCTCGAGAACATCAGCTTCAGTATCAAGCCGGGCGAACTGCTGGCCATCGTAGGGCGCAGCGGATCGGGAAAGACCACCCTGGCCAAGATGCTGGTGGGCTTCTATGCGCCTACCGATGGCAAGGTGACGGTGGACGGCTATGACCTTGGCGTGATCGACAAGGAGTATTACCGCGCGCAGATTGGCTACGTGATGCAGAGCAACCTGCTGTTCTCGGGCACCATCGCCGAGAACATCGCTTGCGGGGACGATAGTCCGGACCGCCGCCGTATCGAGGAAGTGGCAAAGATGGCCGATGCCCACGCGTTCATCAGCAAGCTGCCGCTGGGCTATGAGCAAGTGGTTGGCGAGCGGGGCATGGGACTGTCCGGCGGGCAGATACAGCGCTTGTGCATAGCGCGCGCGCTGTATCACGATCCCCGCCTGCTGGTCTTCGACGAAGCGACCTCGGCGCTGGATACCCAGTCCGAGAGCAATATCCTCGGCAATATGCAGGAGATCCTGCGCGGCCGCACGGCCGTGATCATCGCGCACCGCCTGAGCACCATCATGCGCGCGGACAAGATCCTGGTGCTGTACGAGGGGGCCATCGCCGAGCAGGGGCGGCATGAGGAACTGCTGGAGCGCAAGGGCATGTACTACCAGCTGGTGCAGAAGCAGCTGAGCGCGGCTTGATCGCGGCTTGAGCGCTGCCGCACTGCCTGCTTCCTTCCGGCCCGGAGCACCGGGGCCTGCACGTGTCGATGGGACGCGATGAGGTAACGCAAGGCGTAGGGAGCGCGACATGAAGCTATTCAACCAGGGCGGCCTTGCCGGCTCCGCCATCTCCTACGCCGGGCTGATCGAGAAAATCGAGATCCTGCGCTCCACGCTGCGCTGGGCATCCAGGCTGGAGCGCGCGGAGATCGAGAAACTGCTCAAGCAGGCGACAACGCTGCGCGACGAAGTGATGCAGCTGTCGCACAAGGAGCGTTTTGTACAGGCGGCGGTGGCCGAGACGGCCCCGGCCGACCTTGCGCCACGGGAGCGCCGCCAGGCCCTGCTGGAGCGCAGCTTTATTTTCGAGGGCACTTTCGGCGACAACCCCAAGCTGCTGGAGGCGCTGGAAATCGCCGAGAAGGCCGCGCCGACCGACCTGCCCGTGCTGATCGATGGCGAGAGCGGTACCGGCAAGGAGTTGATGGCCAAGGTGATCCATGCCAATGGGTCCCGAACGGACAAGCCCTATATCTCGGTGAACTGCGGCGCGATTCCCGAAAACCTGATCGAGTCGGAACTGTTCGGGCACAAGAAGGGGGCTTTCACCGGCGCGTCTGCCGATCGCCGGGGCAAGTTCGAGAGCGCGCATACCGGCACCATCTTCCTCGACGAGATTGGCGAGCTGCCGCTGACCGGGCAGGTCAAGCTGCTGCGCGTGCTGGAGTCGCACGAGATCCAGCGGGTCGGCTCCGACGAGACCATATCGGTCGACACGCGCATCGTCGCGGCCACCAACCGGGACCTGCGGCGCCTGAGCGATGAGGGCAGGTTTCGCGAGGACCTGTTCTACCGGCTCAGCGTGATCCACGTCACGCTGCCGCCGCTGCGCGAGCGGCGCGACGAGATCGGCCTGCTGGTGGCGTATTTCGGCGACGAGGCGGCCGGTGCGCTGAAGCGCCGTCCCGTCAAGCTGACGCCACGCCTGCGGGATTTCCTGATGAACTACGCTTATCCCGGAAATATCCGCGAGCTGCGCAACCTGATGTACCGGATCTCCTGCCTGGCCGGTGACACGGCCGATCTCGAACACCTGCCGCAGGATCTGCGGCCCAAGTCCGCAGCGCCCGCCATGGCGGCAGGCGGCTCGCCGCCCGGCGGGGCCGATGCGTCGACGGCCGCTTCGCTCAGCGAAGCCAAGCGCGCCGCCAGCGATGAAGCCGAGCGCGCATTCCTGGAGCGCGGGTTGCTGGAAGTGGGCGGCACCGTGGCGGAACTGGCCAGGCGCTTCGATATGAATCGATCCCACCTGCAGATGCTGTTGAAGAAGCACGGCATCCATTCCAAGGACTTTCGCAACCAGGGTACTGCACAGGGCGGCAAGGCGAGATAGACGGTTTCGCGCCCAGCGTGCCTTGCGCAGGCGCGCTGGGCGCTACAGCGCTGGATTGACCATGGTCTTGTCGGCGCTGTAGAGGTCTTCCGCCCGCGCCACCACCACAGAGATATTGTCGTGGCCACCCCGGCCCAGCGCCGCCGTCACCAGGGCCTGGGCAGCCAGTTCGCAATCGCCGCAGGCCAGTATGCTGGCGATCTCCGGATCCCTCAGTTCATTGCTGAGCCCGTCGCTGCAGAGCAGGAAGATGTCGGCATCGGCCACTTCGACCCAGGTCTGGTCCACGTCCAGCGTGGCATTTGCGCCCACGGCGCGGGTGATGGTGTTGTGCGCCGGATGATGAACGGCTTCCTCCGCCGTGATCAGGCCGCGTGCCTTGAGCTCTTCCACTCGGCTGTGGTCCCGGGTTAGCTGTGTCAGGTGCGCGTCGCGGTAAAGATAGATACGGCTGTCGCCTGCCCAGAGGCAGCCGCAGAAGCGTTCGCAGGCCATCAGCACCACCACGGTGCTGCCGATGCGGCGCACCTGGCGGCGCGCCGCTTCCGCGAGAAGTTCCCGGTTGGCGTCCTGCAAGGCGGTTCGTGCATCGTCCAGCAGGGTCTCGACGCTGCGGGGCGGGCCCAGCCTGGCCAGCATTTCCACGACGAGATTGCTGGCATAGTCGCCCACTGCGTGGCCGCCCATGCCGTCGGCCACGGCCCACAGTCCGCGCTCGGGTTGCGCGAGGCAGGCATCTTCATTGCGCTCCCTTACCAGGCCGACATCGGAGCGAGCCGCCGAGGTCCAGCGGAATTGCGATGCACAGGTCACGATCATCTCCGGTATTCGGGCGAGCAGGGCGCACGGCCGCCATGCCGCGGCGCGGGAAACGCCGGCGTGGCGGCCGGTGCGTGGCCGGACTGTGCAGGGGGCCGCGCTGATTGCGCGTGGCCAGCTTACATCCGTCCGTTGTTCCTTGCCCCCTGTCCCGCTTGCACATTGATGTTCGCGCCAGGCGCCGTATTGCGAACGTCGATGTTCTGGAACTGGTTAACCATCTGATCAGCATAGAAGCTGTTGTTGATCTCGTAAAAGTTGACGGAGGGGCCGACACTCGGCGTTGCCGGGGCGTAGGGCTGAATCCAGCCGAACACCCAGGGGGCGCCGCCGCCACGGATGGCGGCCATAGCCTGCCCGTCCAGCGTGCGGTTGGCGTAGAGGTCTTTGATGGTGAGCGCCGCCATGATCGGTCTCCAGTGCGTGGAATGGGATTCGGGCCGTCTTCGGTCCGGTCGGTGGCTTGTCGCCATGCTTGCATGGAGCAAAGCGCATGCCAGCGGTCGGCCGATTCTCATGCATCGGCGCAAGTGCCTGATTTTGCTGGCCTCGCGTCGCGTGCCAGGCAAAATCCGGCCGACCGCGTGCTGTCCTATCGCCGGCACCGTTGGCGTCTCGCCAACAGCGCCGAGCCGTATGGTGGCCGCAGACCATCCTTTTTGGGTCCGGCGGACGGAGACGTTGCCGCTCGCTGCGTGCCCCCTGGTTCGGGGCACAGTTGCAGCGCTCTTGTTCATGCTGCTTCCCCGATACACGTAGTCAATGGGTCCGCTGCAATGCCGTGGCGCCATGCAGTTCGCGGCCTGATGGCGGCGCTGGACCAACACATTGAATGGCCTGCTGTTGGTGGTGCTGCAACGGTTTCCCCGGCCCAGGCGGGCAATGCTGCCTGCAATCCTTTGTCGCGCCTGGGACTGTGGCGCATGGCACGGTTGATGCGCATGGATGGCAACGAAGCGGGCATTGCCTGCGGCAAGCAAACAGATCAGAGGCAGCCATGAACCACCAAGAACAACAAGGCCATGCGCAGGCCAACCCGCGGCAAGGCGCCGATGCCATTGGCACAGGCCTGCCGCTGGGAGCACACCTGATCACGGAGCGCCGTGGCTACGCCCATCATGGCATCTACATTGGCGCAGGCAAGGTGGTTCACTACGCCGGGTTTGCCGGATCATTGCATCGCGGCCCGGTGGAGGAGATCACGCTGGACGCCTTCGCGGTTGGCCAGCCGGTCAGCGTGAAGGCCAATCCCTGCGCGAGGTATGCCGGTCTCGAAGCGGTGGCGCGCGCATGCTCCCGCCTCGGCGAAGACAATTACCGCCTGCTCACCAACAACTGCGAGCACTTCTGCACATGGTGCCTGTTTGGCGAAAGCCGCAGCGAGCAGGTGGAAGCGTGCCTGCACCATCCCTCCAGGGCCGTGCACACCCTGGCCAACCTGCTCAGGACTTTTTTCGAATCCGAATGGAAGGGCGGGCACTTCGGTGCCAGCACTGCATAGGCACGGCGCCCCTTCGCGGGACAAAGGCAGCGCCAAGGAAGCAAAGGAGACTGACATGCAAGCGAGCGGAATATCCCTGCGCAGGCTGATCGACAAATGGCTGGGGTCGAACCTCGCGGCCCCCGCGCGCATCACGCGCTTGCGCCGCTCGCTGACTTGCCGCGGCGGCTGCGTGCGGGTGGACGTGGCACGTTCCTCGGGGCCGGTATCGATGTTCTTCTTCCGCCACGACGACGGATGCTGGTGCGTGTTCCCGCCGTCGCTCAGGCTGGGCTGAGGCTGAAAACGCAACGAGCCATATCCTTATGGAGGGATAGGCGTCCGAATCTGGCCATGCACGGATCTGTCCATCTATGATGACCTCAGGCACACCGAAGAGGAGTTGCAGCATGGAGCGACAATTCGAATATGGCGGCTACGCCATAGTGGCCCGCGCGGTGCCTTCGGCCGCCGGTGGGTTTACGGCGATGGTCGTCATCGCTGACGCTTTCGGCGAAGCCTCGCAGCCTTCGTTTGCGGAGGAGGCGGGCATTGCCGAGACGGCCGAAGCCGCCATTGCCCTCGCTGAAGCCGCCGCCATGCGCACGATTGACGCCGGACAGGTGAACTAGCCGCAGTTCGATCGGGCGCCGTTTGCCATTGCCCCCTGAGAGCCTGCCCGCGCACACCAGCCGCATTCTGCTGGAAACCATTGCTTACATTTGCCGAATGGTGCCGTGCCTATGCTGATCGGAGGCGCATCCTTGATCGGAGAGACTCATGAAGCCCACACTTGCACTGCTTGCCATTGTTACCGTGCTGCTCGGCGGCTGTGTGGTCGCTCCCTATGGTGGCGAGCATCGTGGTGGCGGCGGGTACTACGGCGGCGACGCGCGGGAGAGCCGCGACAGGGACCAGGGTGGCCGGGGCGATCGCCGGGATTCTGGCGATGACCACAATCGAGGGCCGGGCGGCGGGCGGGACCAGTACTGAGCCTCCACGGCCCGGCAAGCGCGCGCTTGCTGGCGCCGGTCCCGGGCCCAGGCCCTTCGATGCAAGGGGCAGCGCATTCATCGGTATGAGTCTGTCACGCGTCGCCGGATAGAGCGTGGGCGTATCGCCGGAATCCAGGCGCAGATGAGCGGGCCCGGTACCGGGAGCAGGGCGATGAACGCGCTCGTCTTGGCGGTCCGGCTGCGCCGGTCTTTCGCTTCGCTGTGGTGCCGTCCGCTGCGTCGAGGCCTGTTTGAGCCTGTGGGGGAGCGGTTGCCTACGGCGGGGGACGTTTCTTTGTGGGCGGCGTGGTGTCATCGGCGCCGGGGCTGGGAGAGAGGCGAAGAGCGCGCTCAGCGGCAAGCTGTCTGGCTAACCGCCTGACCAGGCCACTCAAGGGGCTCTCGGTGTCAAGCTGCGCCCGGTTGCAGGTCCGCGCCGTTATGATTGCCAATGCCTGAATGCGCGCACCTTCAGCCTTTGCAATTGCCAGGCGATATGCTTCCCTGGAGTCGGCGAGTGCCCGGGCGAGGCGTGCCTGCGCGCTCGCGATCACTTGGGGATCCTTCGGCGCCGCGTTTCTCAGCGCCGCGTAGAACTGTGACTCGGCCTCCTCGTTGGCCTGCTGAAGCTCGTTCCTGGCGCCTCTAGCCGCATGCTCGAATTTTTCCTCGGCCTCCTGAATCGCGTCAGCCTGTGCCTCGGTTGACCCGGATGTATCCGCCGAATCGCTCATGCTTCTCCCCTGTCCTGTTGGGGACAGTATCTATCCTCGATACTGGGGTCAGAACCCCCAACTGAGGGGGTTCGTTTGTCCGCGGGCGCAGGTGCGGGGCGGTGGCGACGCCCATGTCGATGCCGCAGATACGGTGTCAGGCCGCAAGCATGTCCACCTCGCTGCCTGGAAGGAGCCCTTCCTGAAGCCCTTGGCGTCACCGCGCAGGCTGCGGCAGAATCCGAATGTCTTGGTTTCGCGGCAGATCGTGGAGATACCTCCGCCGCTGAGGCACCTTTGTTTGCAATCAGCAGCTTGCCGAGCCGGTATGCTTCGTGCGAATCACCTTCTCCGATCTGGATAATGTCATGAAATCCCTTCTCGCATTGTTTGTTGCCTGCGGCGCGTTGCTCAGTGGCTGTGTGGTAGCTCCCTACGATGACGGATACCGTGGCGATCGAGGCAACGGCTGCCCTCCTGGCCAAGCGAAGAAAGGCAATTGCCGGGTTGATCAGTACGACAACGAGTCGTTCTGCCCTCCAGGGCAAGCCAAGAAGGGCCGCTGCTGATTCCAATTCGCCTATGCGTTGATTCTGCCGAGGCTTCGTCGGCGAAGCCAGGCGTACGGGTCCGGCCCGTGCTTCTTCCGGCGCGCCAGCGCCGGCCTTAATCGTGTGGATCACCAACAACGCGGCGGCGATCGCGGGGCAACCCGCCCAGCGGCACGGGCTCATCCATTGGAATCTGGCCCAGCGGGTAACCCCAGGCGTGTGATGGCAAAGATCGAGGCGCGGTGCGCCAGGTGGCTGCCGGCCGTCTGCGGCTGCACTCCCAGGCCCTGGGTAATCGGGAGATATCCCGGTTGCCTGTCAGCGGCCGCTCTGTGTACACGAGCTTGCCACTCTCATACAGGCGGATATTGGCGGTGTAACCTATACTCTCGTCCTTTCGCTCGCGCTGCGTGATTGTTCCATGATGCCGGTGCTACCTGGGGTATGCCAGTGCTACGCCGTAGCACTTGGGTGCATAAACAGGCCCAAGCAGTCAAGAGTGAGCGGAAACAAGGCAGACTAGAAACAACCGTAGAACCCAGTACCCAAGCCGTTTTCCAATGAATTCAACCCCTCGCCGCATCTCGGTTGCACCGATGATGGATTGGACTGATCGCCACTGCCGCATGTTTCACCGGCAGTTGAGCCGCCATGCATGGCTGTACACGGAGATGGTGACCACCGGCGCTCTGCTCCATGGCGACGTGGCGCGCCACCTCGATTTCGATGCGGCGGAACAGCCCGTGGCGCTGCAACTTGGCGGAAGCGAGCCTGCTGACCTCGCCGCAGCGGCGAAGCTGGGAGAGCAGTGGGGCTATGTCGAGGTCAATCTGAATTGCGGATGCCCTTCCGAGCGTGTGCAGCGAGGTGCCTTTGGCGCTTGCCTGATGGCGGAACCTGCCCTGGTGGCGGATTGCGTGAAGGCGATGCGCGATGCAGTATCGATTCCGGTGACAGTGAAGCATCGTATCGGCATCGATACCATCGATCACTATGATTTCGTCCGTGATTTCGTGGGTACCATAGCTGAAGCGGGCTGCAAGACCTTTATTGTCCATGCGCGCAACGCGATCCTGAAAGGTCTGAGTCCTAAGGAGAATCGCGAGATTCCGCCGCTGCGCTACGAAGTGGCATACCAGCTCAAGCAGGAATTCCCGCAACTGGAAATCCTGATCAACGGGGGCATTGTCACGCATGACGAGATGGACGAGCACCTGACGCACGTCGATGGCGTGATGATCGGGCGCGAGGCCTATCACCAGCCATATGTGCTGGCGGACATGGATGTGCGTTTCTATGGCGCGCAGACGCCCGTGCCTTCGCGGCAGGCGGTTGAGCTGGCAATGCAGCGCTATATCGGCGAAGTTGTCGAGCAAGGGGGCTATATGGGAGCCGTCACTCGCCATATGCTGGGCCTGCATCGCGGCATCCACGGCGGCAGGGGCTGGAGGCGGGTATTGTCGGACGCGCGCCGCATGCACGCGGCGCGTACGCGTGCGGCGGTCGATGCCTTGTTTGAGGAGGCACGCGCGCACTTGCAACCGGGCGGCGAGCAACCCCTCGAAGTGGCTTGAGCGCCACGGCAGGAAGGGTGGATTCGGGGTGCCGGACATCCCGGCTGGAGCTTTTCCTCTAACTTCGAATACTGTTTTTGTGCGCTTGGGCCGTGGCGGGGCGCTGCGCGCACTTGTGCGGACCGGCGAACCGCTTTCCCGCTATGGCAAAGGGATTCCCCTAATTAGTCAAGCCGGCCACAACTTCTTACACTGTGCCTGCCCTCGAATACAGGGTTTTCTTCAACTGATTATTAAGCCCGCCTTGTGCGGGCTTTTTTTTGCCTGGATGGCTGTTGTCGCGGGTCATCCGGTGATAGGGGGGGGCATGCGTGGGCGATTTCCATGGCTGATTTGCTTCCATCGGCCGCCCTCTGTTTACCCGGATGGTACGGATGGCAAATGACAGATAGATTAACGATGCCTTCAGGGCATTTGAGATCGCTAATTCAAGGGCCCGCGAAGCGGGCTCTTTTTTTCATGAGCGGTCTCACTTATCGATCGTGCGTGAGACGCCTGCGTCGACGGTGCCGTAGGCCGTGATGCTCGACTCCCGGCCATCGTTGCCTGGGTTGGCACACCCGCCGAGGATTGCCAGGAGCGCGCAGCTTGCCGTCAAGCTCCACAAAGTTTGTGTCATGGTTTCCTTCTAATCGGGCCGCTTAGTATCGCTGTGTTGAGTATTGAGTTGTTGCGTCCGGGTTTGGTTCCTAGGAGATTGCAATCGTCGCTGATGCGGCAGGCGCAGTGTTCCCGGCGGCTAGCCGGAAGATGATCGGGCAGGGCGGCAGTTGATGCGAGCGATGGACGCGATCCCGTCTGTCGCTCGTGCGACTGGTGGCGGATGCAATTGTTTGCAGTCTTGCGCGCTTCCGCGGTCTACGCTTGTCAGCAGTCCCGGCCGCCATTGGTTTTCCTATCCGAGGCAGGCGCGCATGGTGGCTTGGCAATGTGATCGATGGCGTTGGAGGGGATCATGCATCTGGCAGAGGCCCGTTACTTGCAAGGGAAGCGCAGGCTAATCCTGTGTCGCGCATTGCTCTTGATCGCGCCTGCCGGTATGTTTGCGGCCCGGTGGATGGGCTTCGATGGCACGACCCAGGGTGTTATCTTCCTCGCCGCGATCGTTCCGGGCGGCTGGCTGTATCTCGATGCCGTGGCCAGCGAACACCTGCGCCACCGGCGATAGCTCCGTTGCTGGCAAATCTCCGATGACCGCGCCAACCGCTCCGGTGCTGATCTGCCCTTGCTGCCATCGTGCTTCGCTGTACCCCGTCACGCTTGCCCTCTCCGATATCCTTGCTCAGGGAGGGCGTGGTGGCCCTCTGCGTGCCGTGCAAGTGTGGCTATGTCCTGCCTGCGGCGAGGGCGTCATAGCCGACGATGTCCTGCGTTGGGTGCTGGGTACCGAATCCGCCGGCGACAAGCCGGCTGCTGCATAGCTGGCAAAACTCTCTTGTGGCGTCGGGCTTCCGGTTGTGATCTGGTGTGTCGTAGCCCCTGGGCCTGGGCTCGGGGCGGTTGATGCTTTGTTCTCTCCCGGCTTTGCTCTAGCATGGAGTCGTCAAGGTTTCCTTGCATCGGGCACGGGAGGTAGCTATGGCAAAGTGCGACTTGAATGGGGATTGTTCCGTTAGCGAGTGCGCCGCCACGGCGGTGGCAGTCGGCGCGTTGGCGATTGGCGCGCTAGTCGCTATTGCCTGTCTCTGCTGCTCGCGGCGTGGAGCGGCGGGAAACGCCGATTCGCCTAGTGGAAGTCATCGCTGAACTGTTCGGCGAGGGCTTCTGAACTCTTGAGCCGGTTCTTCTTTCCTGTGTCGATATCTATATTTTTAGATGTGGCTCGGCGTCTCCTGGTCGATCGTTCCCACCATCCTCGACACCTTGCTGCAGGACAAGGGTGCAGCCAAGTCACGGGGGCTATGATAGCTATGCATCAAGATGCATAAGCTCAACATCGTGGTGTTGCAGGCATACGGTCAAGATTGAGGCGGGCGCGGGTGGATGGCTCCTCCCTATGCAGGTCTCCGTGATGCTTATAGAGCACCTGGAGGTGCCTGCAAGGATCATTTCGGAAAAGCCTTGCCAGGACCGGCGGAGTCCCTTAAGATTCGCCCCCTTCGCCACACAAAGACCGCTGCAGCGCAGACGGGACAAGGGTTGCGGGGGTTGGCAGGGGAGGTTGGCGAGCCGTGTTCAGGCGCCGGCCGCAGCAAAGAAAGTTTGCGAAACCTGTTGACGAAACGAT
>NZ_JARJLM010000095.1 GCF_029335485.1 Cupriavidus basilensis | reverse complement strand
CCATCAGGGCTGCCGTAGCCGTCAGGGTTTCTGGGAGGGCGTGAGTTGCCCGACTGCAACGGTGGCATGGCACGCAGCAAAAATAGTCGATGGCTCGTGCGCATTAAGGGCTGTCCGTCGAAACCGCTTAGCCGTGCACGCTATAGTCCTCGCGCAGGATCTGCATAGCGATGCCCTATAAGGCGAGTATGGCGACAGCGCGAAGCGCTGCAATCGCCCCCAGATATCGCCGCGCCGCCGGATTGGCAATCTGCATGTGGCGGCAAGCCCGACAGTCCCAGCAAGCCCGTCGAATAGCAATACTGCGACAGGGCCATGGAAGACGTCATTCTTGGTTGGAGCCGCGATCAAGTAGTAGAGCACCCTATTTTTGAGAGATGTTTTCGTCAGTTTCTTGCTTAATCTGCCGAATATCACGGACGGAGAAGGAATAGTTGAGCGCTGCCGATCTTCGCGAGCTGGAAGGGATTCGGGAGATGTAGGCCATTCTGATATTCTGGAATGTTCCGCTGCGGCCGATGCCATCAAAATCTGACGATATGCAATAATAATCGTTGTTGTTGTGATGTATGATCCCGAAATCTGCTTTGCTCGCATTAATTTTTTCAGGACTGGCCCCTTCGATTCCTTTTGCTTTTGATAAGGGGGTGGCATGTTTTCCGAAAATTATCAGATCGCTTTTGCCTGCGCGCGTTGCATAGCCGACACGCAGCCCCCTATAGTCATAAGTATATGTGGAGTAACCGCGTTGGGGATCATCGTTAATCGTTGCTACGCCATCGATTTTATCAATGCGCAACGATGGGTGAATGGCGTCAAATATCAAGCAACTCTCAACAACGGGGGCGGGAGGGGCTTGTGCATATGTGGTGGCAGGTAATGCGAAGAAGAGTAAAAAATAAAATCGCTGTTTCACTTGTACTCCTTCGCGCCGGTGGTGCGCATGTAATCAGTGTTGTGTTTCCAGAAAATTGTTCCTCCATGTGCCGCCGTGGAGTCATAGATGTGATCGTGTCGATCGACCTCTTCCGTTTTTGTGATTAGCTTTCCGTTTATTTTTTTCTTCGTTGTTTTTGTTTTTATTACTAGCTTAATGGATTCATCAATGCCATAAATATTATGGTCTGAGTTGGTGAATTTTATTCCGTGTCTAACTTTGAAATGTTTTTTGTAGTTCGATCGTATATCGGCGCCATCCCAGAAATATGCGCCGTTGGAGTAGTCAATTCCTCCTGACAGCGCATTTTTTGCCGCTTTTACGGCATTCGCCATGGCGGCGTTCTTCTCAATGTGAGCTTCGCTAGATTTCATCAGCTTCGCATAGCGCTCGTTACCGTCGCTGACAACGAAAGAAAATGTCCTTTCCTTGGTCGTAAAACTGGCTAGGGTGCTGTAACCGCGAGCTTTCATTTGCCGAAGCATCACGCTTGCAAGTGCCGCCATTTCCTCGTAGACATCCTCGGTTGAAGACTCTCCGTAGGCGATTGCTGCGAGCAAGCGTGTTTCTGGATTCAAGGTTTCCTTCGTCACGGACGGACCTCCCCGCTCTTATCCAGCCACATAACAAGGCTGACGCGACTGTCGTGATTAAAGGCAATAGTCCGACCTTCAGAAAATATTGCCTTTCTTGCAATCTGCTGGCCATTGGAAAACAGGTCGTACAAGTAGCCGGCAACCGGTGCTCCCGTCTCGCCATCCACAAGCTCAAAGAATTGCTCGATGATTTCCCCATCCTCTGCGATATCGCCATCATCCCCTGAGAATCCGCTTGAGCTATACGGGTGGCCCATACTGCTACCGCTCCCAGCCATATCGTCGCACCATGTATTGCCGGCGAGCAGAGCTATGATCCTTGGGGGCGTAGAGCACTTGCAGAGCACAATATCGCCGTCAGCTGCTGTCTCGCCCATGAAGTTCAATCGGCGTGGTCCCCCGGACTTCGCAATGGTGCCGGTACTTTTGCAGGCCGCGCAGTAAGCTTGGCCGCCGATCAGTGCTGCCTGGTGACCATTGCCAATTGTGAACGGCTGCCCGGAGTACGGTAGGATGTTTCCCCCGCGTTCGAGCTCGTCTCCTACGCATGCCACTCTGCGCATCATGGCCGGTCACCCAGTGCTAGGGTTGGCGTCTTGTATTTCATACGTTCTCCCAGGAATTGATTGATGTGCGCGATGGCGCATCTACTTTTTAGCGGGAGAAGGTGCGGGGTGGTAGCAGGTAATTCTGGATCTTCAGAAGAAATTTCCCAATGAGGGCCCGATGGAAATATGGACGACGTGTCGAGCGTCCTCAATGGCCATAGAAGGGGAAAAGCCGACGCGAGGGGTCCGGGATTGACGTGACGAGCGTGCTATGACAAAGGCAGAACTACGCCGTCTATGTGGCGTGGTGGAGGGGCGGGCGAGGTGCGCGGGATGCTCGCGCAAGAAGCGGGAGGAATCGATACGTCCTGGAGTCGCACCTGTAAGTGCACCGAACCCTTCGCGACCGCCAAATGCAAAAATCCCGCGTGTAGCGGGCTTTTTGCATTTTCCAACCGTCTTTCGGCGTGCCAACGATTGGATTCAATAGCGTCTTCGGCGTTTGGTTGCGGGGGCAGGACTTGAACCTGCGACCTTCGGGTTATGAGCCCGACGAGCTGCCAACTGCTCCACCCCGCGTCCGTCGAAGAAAGAGATTATAGGACAAATCCTTTTGCATTGCAACACCCGATTGCGCCGGGCGTTCAGGGAGCGCAAGAACTTGCCCCGATAAAGAATTCGACAGCAATCGCAAGCCGGCGTTCAGCCTTTGCCGGCGGCTTCCATGGTGCGTTGCCACAGGCCGGCCGCGAACTGGAAGCTGTCGCGCTGCAGCAGGTCGTCGCGCTGCCAGATGACGCGGTCAGGGCGCACCGTCAGCATCCAGGTGGTGGTGACGAGCGGCTTGGGTTCGGCGAAGGCGTGGGGTGCCAGCAGCGCGGCGCAAGGACCATGCTGCGGATCGCGCACCGAGGTGTAGCGGATCATGCCAAGGCCGGCCTCGCGTGCCACGCGCGCCAGCGCCTGGCAGGCATCGTAGCGGTCGGGGTCGGTCCACTGCGCTGCGTCTTCCACGAAAGGAGGGGCGTCGAGCGCGATGCCTTCGGTGCGCACGCTGACCTGGAACAGCGTATGGGGCCGGGCGTCGATACGCGGTAACGCCGGGCTGTCGCGCAGGAAGCGCCAGCGCCAGTAGCCCAGTTCGGCACAGGCGGTACGGATGTCGTCCGCGCCATAGAACACCCCCGGATCCTGCTCGCCGCGAAAGCGCGAACCCCATGGCGAGGGCGGATAGCGGAACGGCGTGAACAGCAGATAGTGGAGATGGCGCGCCTCTGCGGGCACGGCGGGCTTGCCGGCGTCGAGCACGGCTTCCAGCACGGCCTGTTCTTCCAGGCTGTCGACCAGCGGCATGGTCGAGACAACGTGCTGCGCCTCGACCGCGCGCCAGAGCGTGAGCGCGAACGGCCTGCGCTCAGACGCGACCGCGGGTGGCATCCAGATAGTGAACGACACGTACCAGGCCCTCTGTTGTGCGGATCAGGTCGAGCGGCTTGCCGCCCAACGCCAGGTTTTCATTGGCCAGCCAGAGGCGGGCCTGGTCGCTGTGCCCGAGGATGGCATCGAGCGAGCGGAAGAGCCGCACGAACAGCACGCCGAATTCCCATTCCTTGCGATGGGCGTCGAGCACATAGCCCCCCGATGCCATGCGGGAGACGGAGGCAGTGCTGATACCCAGCACGCTGGCGACGCCTGCCTGGCTGATGCCAAGGAAGCCAGCGGCACGCATCACCGCCTTGGTGAGAGTGGTGCCGGGGTCTGGGCTGCCGGCAGGAAGATGCTCGGGGACTTGCCTGGTTTGCATCGCCTTGCTCCTGTTTCTTGAGAAACATTATAGGCGGTTCGTTTCGTAAGGGAAGCACTAAACAACACCGTCTCCATATTGTTTGGTGGCTTCGCCCGCGGCAAGTTCTCCGGCGTGGGGGAGGGCGTATTTCTTTTCCTTTCTCGCGCCTGGGGCGCGCCTGCCTGGTCCAGGCGCGTTCAGCGGCTCTCGATATGCAGCCGGCCTTCCGCCTTCATGGCGGCTCGCAGCGCGTTCCACGACAGTCCGGCATCCTGACGTGATCGAAGTGCGTCCGGCCAGAGGGATCGACCGATACCGCGGTGCGCAGGTAGACCTCGTCTCAGACGCGGTCCCAGTCGAAGCGGGCCTTGTTGCCCGAGCCGAATACCTTGAGCGCCCCTTGTTCCCCGGCCGCGTTCGGCCGGTTGAAGATCCAGTTCTGCCACGCCGTGAGGCGGCCGAAGATGCGGGTCTCCATGGTCTCCACCGGCCCGAAGCGCAGGTTGGCTTCGAGCCCGGTGAGGGCGTCCGGCGACAGGCTGGCGCGCTCTTCGGTGGCGATGCGGATCTCGTCGTCCCAGTCGATATCGTCCGGCGTTGCGGTGACCAGGCCCAGCGAGGCGGCACTGAGGGCATCGAGCGGCGCGCCGGCGTGGCTCTGCACGGCATCGATCGCGGCTTGGTCCTGGTAGAAGCGCGCAGCCAGCCGCGTCAGCCCATTGGCCATGGGGTAGCGGCCGAAGTTGGCCACGCTGGCGAACAGGCGCGGGGCGTCGTCCGGCGCATCGGGCAGGTGCAGCATATAGCTGCGGTCGGCGGCCAGCGCCAGTTCCAGCAGGGTGCCGGCAAAGCAGGAGTCCGGCTCGATCAGGGCAAACAACGAGCGCGAGGAAACCTCCAGGCGTGCCAGCGTGCGGCGCAGCATGCCGATGGTCTCGCGCACGAACCAGTGGCTGGCGTGCGCGTCGAGCAGGGCGTCACAGGCCAGCACGTGCTGCGGATTGCCCTCGGTCTTCAGAATCCAGATGCCGGTGTCGAGATGATTCGCGCGCAGGGTAAGGATGGCGTCGTCGAGTTCGCGCGCCATCTTCAGCGGCCACCATTCGGCGCCGGCGGCGAGCATCGCGGGCAGTGCCTGCGGCTGCTGCTTGCCCGGGCCGAACACCGTCAGCGTGGCCTTGCGGGCATTCTGGTCCAGGTGCACCTGCACGGTGTCATAGCGGTAGCCGTGCGCATCCTGGCTACGCGACAGTGGCGTGAGCTTGACGCCTGGCTGGTCCGCGGGGCGGTCGCTGCCTGCCGCCAGCGCAAGGGCGCGTTCCTGCACGTGTTCGGCGAAGCGGGCCGGCTTGACCACCTCGTCGACCAGTTTCCAGTCGCGCGCCCGCTGGCCGCGCACGCCCTCGGTGGTGGTGCAGAAGATGTCGGCATGGTCGCGCCGCACCCGGCGCTTGTCGGTGATGCGGGTCAGGCCGCCCGTGCCTGGCAGTACGCCGAGCAGCGGCACTTCGGGCAGGCTGACGGCAGAGGAGCGGTCGTCGACCAGCACGATCTCGTCGCAAGCCAGCGCCAGCTCGTAGCCGCCGCCGGCGGTGGTGCCGTTGCAGGCCGCGATGAACTTGAGGCCGGAGTGGCGGCTGGCGTCCTCGATGCCATTGCGGGTTTCGTTGGTGAATTTGCAAAAATTCACCTTCCACGCATGGGACGACTGGCCGAGCATGAAGATGTTGGCACCGGAGCAGAAGATGCGTTCCTTCGCGCTGGTGAGGATGACGCTACGCACCTCGGGGTGCTCGAAACGGATGCGCTGCAGCGCATCGTGCAGTTCGATGTCCACGCCGAGGTCGTAGGAGTTCAGCTTGAGCGCGTAGCCGGGGCGCAGCCCACCGGCCTCGTCGACATCCATCGACAGCGTGGCGACGGGGCCGTCGACTGTCAGCTTCCAGTGGCGGTACTGCGCGGGGTCGCGCTCAAAGGTGACGGGGGCCTGCGGGGTACCGGCGGGGACGGCCGTGTCGGACATCGTTGTCTCCTTTGTGCACTATATTTTTAGTCATTTCGCGTGATGAAATATAGTGCGCAAAGCTGGGCGGTGCAATCCTTGCGCGGACCGGCGCCGCCGCTCAGGCGCCGATCACCCGGAGATGGGCGCGCAGGGCCTGCAGGGAGGTGGCGCAATCCTGGCCGCTGGTGTCGATGGTGACGTCGGCGCGCGAATAGAGCGGCGTGCGCGCCAGCAGGATGCGCCGCAAATCGTCCATGGCTTCGCGGTTGCCTTCCATCGGGCGCATGTCGCCCTGCGCCACCACGCGCGCCATATGCTCTTCGGGCGAGGTTTTCACCCATACCGCGTAGCAACGCGCCAGCAGCAGGTTGAAGGTGGCGGGTTCCGACACCAGGCTGCCCGGCGTGGCGAGCACCATGCGCTCGTGCTCGCGCAGTACGCGTTCCAGCGCGCGCATTTCGTAGCGGCGGTAGGCGGCCTGGCCATACAGCGAGTGAATCTCGGCCAGGCTGGCGCCAGCTTCCTGCTCGATGGCACCGTTGAGTTCGACGAAAGGCACCTCCAGCGCCGCGGCCAGCGCGCGTCCGAGCGTGGATTTGCCCGCGCCGCGCAAGCCGATCAGGGTGATGCGGCGGTGGCGCGCATCGTGGGATTCGGACGGCGCCAGGGCATGGCGGCAGGCCTCGCGCACGCGTGCCAGGTCGCTGGCGGGCAGTTGTGCCAGCCACTGCACCAGTTGCGCGAATTCGGACGCTGGCTGGTTGCCCGGGGCATGCTGGTTCTCCATCTCCGCCAGCACCACCGGCAGGGGCACGTCGAGTGCACGCGCTACCTGCCGCAGCAGTAGCACGGAGGCGTTGCCGGTACCCGTTTCCAGGTTGGCGAGATAGCGTTCCGAGACCTCGGCGCCACGCGCCAGGTCCTTGCGCGACATGCCGCGCGCGGCGCGCAGCGAGCGGATGCGCTCGCCCAGTCGCGTCAGGTAGGGGTCGCGCTCGCCGGCGGGGCGGGTGTCGGACGAGTCGGGGGCCAGCAGGGAATCGGGATCGCGGCGCATGGCGGACGGCTTGGGCGGAGAGAAGGACCGGCACGGCCGGATCGGGGTTGCGATTATAAGGGACACAGCGTTTGTGCTATATAGTGCAGCTCTCCGCTTGCATAATATTGAGTATGCAATAAAATGCATCTTCAATATGGATAAGCAAAGCCAATCATAAGAAACCTGACTCCGTTTTCCCCGTGCGACAGCGCGCGAGCGCAGCAGTGCGACCGGGAGGCGGCATCGAGGAGTGGAGACATGACGCCCCCAACAGCGTCGCCGCCTTGGGCGGCGGCCGATGCAAGTTCCACCGTGGACCTGGTCGTGGCGCTGCCGGCAAGGTATAACGCCGCCGCCGACCTGCTGTCGCGCAATCTCGCCGCGGGCCGAGGCGGCAAGGCCGCCTATCTGGACGATGCCGGCACGCTGAGCTTCGCGGAACTGGACCTGCGTTGCCGGCGCTTTGCCGCCGCGCTGCTGGCGGCCGGGCTGCGGCCCGAGGAGCGCCTGCTGCTATGTGCGCTCGATACCATCGACTTTCCAACGGTCTTTCTCGGCTGCCTGCTGGCGGGCGTGGTGCCGGTCGCGGTCAATACGCTGCTGACCGTCGACGACTACGCCTATATGCTGGAGCACAGCGGCGCGCGCGCGGTGGTGGTCTCCGCCTCGCTCGCAGCGGCGATGGGAGACGCTATCGGCAAAGCGGGGACGGGCCCCGTGCTGTTCCTGGCCGCGCCTTATGGCGTGTCCGGCGGCGCGGTCCCGAATGTGGCCGGGATGGCCGGGGAGGGGGCGCCGCTGGCAGGCGCTGCCGCCACCAGCCCGGACGACATCGCGTTCTGGCTCTACTCGTCCGGCTCCACGGGGCGGCCCAAGGGCACCGTGCATACGCATGGCAACCTGTTCCATACAGCCGATCTCTATGCCCGGCAGGTACTGGGCCTGCGCGAAGACGATGTGGTCTTTTCCGCGGCGAAGCTGTTCTTTGCCTATGGACTCGGCAATGCGCTGACCTTTCCGCTCGCGGTTGGCGCCACTACCGTGCTGATGGCCGAGCGTCCCACGCCGCAGGCGGTATTCCAGCGCCTGCGCGAGCGGCGGCCGACCGTCTTCTGCGGCGTGCCCACGCTCTACGCCGGCATGCTGGCCGCGCGCGACCTGCCGGCGCGGCCCGAGGTTGCGCTGCGGATCTGCACCTCGGCGGGAGAGGCGCTGCCCAAGGATATCGGCGACCGGTTCCAGGCGCATTTCGGCTGCGACATCCTCGATGGCATCGGCTCCACTGAGATGCTGCATATCTTCCTCTCCAACCGTCCCGGCGATGTGCGCTACGGCACTACCGGCAAGCCGGTTCCGGGCTATGAGCTGAAGCTGCTGGATGAAGCGGGCCAGCCCTGCGCGCCGGGCGAGATCGGCGATCTCTTTATCAAGGGCCCCAGTGCCGCGCTGATGTACTGGGGCAGCCGCGACAAGAGCCGCGACACCTTCGTCGGAGCATGGACCCGCAGCGGCGACAAGTACCTGCAGGATGCGGATGGCTATTTCATCTACGCGGGACGCAGCGACGACATGCTCAAGGTGGGCGGCATCTATGTCTCGCCCTTCGAGGTCGAAGCCGTGCTGGCGCAGCACCCGGCCGTGCTGGAAGCTGCCGTGATCGGCGCTGCCGATGCCGACGGGCTGGTCAAGCCCAAGGCCTTCGTTGTGCCGCGCCCCGGCCACGCCTGGCACGCAGGCATGGCGGCCGAGCTGCAGGCCTTCGTCAAGTCGCGGCTGGCGCCGTACAAGTATCCGCGCCAGATCGAGTGCCTGGCTGAATTGCCGAAGACGGCCACCGGCAAGATACAGCGTTACCGCCTGCGGCAGCGCGAGGAGGCGGCACGTGCGGCGCCGGACCCGGCCGCGGACGACGCCGGGATGGCGCCTGGGGCGGCTGCGGCGCCTGCGACATCGGGCTGACGATCATTTACACAGTGGAAGGCAGAAGCATGCATAGCGAGTTGGTTGACATTCCTTTCGACGGCCGCGGTATCCGGGTGGAGGTCCAGTGGCTCAGGCCCGAGCGGGCGGAACGCCCGCTGGTGGTCTTCCTGCATGAAGGGCTCGGCTCGATCAGCCTGTGGCGGGACTATCCCGCGGCGCTCTGCGAGGCCGGCGATTTTCGCGGGCTGGTGCTGTCGCGCTACGGCTATGGCCGCTCCACGCCGCGTCCTGCCGAGGAGAAATGGGGTGTCGACTTCATGCACCGGCAGGCGCGCGAAGCCTTGCCGGCGCTGTTCGACGCGCTAGGGATCGGGCCCGGCCGCAGCCGCGGCATGCCCTGGCTGTTCGGGCACAGCGACGGCGGTTCGATCGCGCTGCTCTACGCGGCCAGCTTCCCGCAGGCGGTCGACGGGATCACCGTACTGGCGCCGCACATCATGGTGGAGGACGTGTCGGTGACCAGCATCCAGGCCACCCGCGAAACCTATCTGCGGACCGATCTGCGCGACAAGCTGGCGCGCCATCACGATGACGTGGATTCCGCCTTCTGGGGCTGGAACGACATCTGGCTCGACCCGGCCTTCCGCGCCTTCGACCTGCGTCCCCTGCTGCCGCAATTGCGCTGCCCGGTGCTGGCGGTGCAAGGCGAGGACGACGAGTACGGCACCATGGCGCAGATCGAGGGTATCCATCGATATGCGCCACAAACCGTCCTGCTTAAACTCGCGCGGTGCGGCCACTCGCCACACCGCGACCAGCCGGGCCCGTTGACGGAGGCAGCGGTCCGGTTTATAACGGCACATACTTCATACCTAAAATAATTTCGCGCCCCCTGCGCGCCAGCCGGAAATTCCGGCGATTCCGGTCATGCGCGATGCCTGCGGTGTCCGGGAACGAGCGGAAATCCCGCGGGCCGGCGACGCAAGCCTGGGCGACGGAAGTCGGCTTGACCACCAGGAGACATCCATGCATCGCTTCACATCGCGCGGGCTCGCCCCCGCTTGCCTTGCCATCGCTGCATCTTTTGCTGTCGCTGCGGGCGCCAGTGCCCAGGGCTCCGGCAAGATCAAGGTCGGCTTCATGCTGCCCTATACGGGCACCTACGCTTCGCTCGGCAACGCCATCGAGAACGGCTTCAGGATGTATGTGCAGGAGCAGGGCGGCAAGCTGGGCGGGCGGGAGATCGAATACTTCAAGGTGGATGACGAGTCCGATCCGGCCAAGGCGCCGGAGAACGCCACCAAGCTGATCAAGCGCGACCAGGTCGACGTGGTGGTGGGCACGGTGCACTCGGGCGTGCAGATGGGCATCGTTAAGGTGGCCAAGGAAAACAATACGCTGCTGATCATTCCCAACGCCGGCGTCGACGAAGCCACGGGTCCGCTGTGCGGCCCCAACATCTTCCGCTCTTCGTTCTCGAACTGGCAGCCCGGCTACGCCATGGGCCACGTACTGGCCGAGCGCGGCATGAAGAAGGTGGTCACGCTGACCTGGAAATACGCGGCGGGCGAACAGTCGGTCAAGGGTTTCAAGGAAGCCTTCGAAGCCAGGGGTGGCAAGGTCGTGAAGGAGCTCAGCCTGCCGTTCCCCAATGTCGAGTTCCAGGCGTTGATCACCGAGGTGGCATCGATCAAGCCCGACGCGGTGTTCGTGTTCTTCGCGGGCGGCGGCGCCGTCAAGTTCGTCAAGGACTGGGCCGCCGCGGGCCTGAAGGACAAGATCCCGCTCTACGCCTCGGGCTTCCTCACCGACGGCACGCTGGAAGCGCAGGGGGCCGCGGCGCAGGGGCTGGAAACCACCTTGCACTATGCCGATGGCCTGGCCAACGCGCGCGACAAGCGCTTCCGCCTCGACTACGCCAAGACCTACAAGCTGCAGCCGGACGTGTATGCGGTGCAGGGCTACGACGCAGCCCAGCTGCTGGCGGCGGGCGCGGGCGCGGTCAAGGGCGACATGAGCCGGAAGGCCGAGGTCATCAAGGCCATGGAAGTGGCCAGGGTGGACAGCCCGCGCGGCGCTTTCACGCTGTCGAAGGCGCACAATCCCGTGCAGGATTTCTACCTGCGCAAGGTCGATGGCCGCGAGAACAAGCCCGGCGGCGTCGCGGTGAAGGCGCTGGCCGACCCGGCGCGCGGTTGCCGCCTCTGACCGGTTGAACGCAGTGGCCCGCCGCCGAGGCGCCGGGCCGGAGCCCGGCCCGCCGTGCCGCGCCCATCCGGGCCGGCAGCGGCAGGGCCGCATACCGCAACCGCGTTGCCGCATGGATATCCATGGATATCGTTTCCTTCTTCATCCAATGCCTTAACAGCATCCAGTATGGCTTGCTGCTCTTCCTCGTGGCGAGCGGACTGACGCTGATCTTCGGCATCATGGGCGTGATCAATCTCGCCCATGGCAGCTTCTATATGCTGGGGGCGTACCTGGCCTTCACGCTGGCCGGGCTGACCGGCAGCCTGCTGATCGCCATTCCGCTTGGCATCGTGCTGGCGGTGGCGTTCGGCTATGTGCTGGAGTGGGTCTTCTTCAGCTATCTCTACCAGCGCGAGCACCTGCAGCAAGTGCTGATGACCTACGGCCTGATCCTGGTGTTCGAGGAGATGCGCAGCATCCTGGTCGACGACGACGTGCACGGCGTGACCGTGCCGGCCATGCTCGACTGGGCGCTGCCGATCGGCAACGACATGACCTATCCGGTCTATCGCCTGTTCATCTCCGCGATCTGCCTGCTGGTAGCGGCGGCGATGTACGTGGTGATACGCCGCACGCGGCTTGGCATGATGATTCGCGCCGGCGCCACCAATCGCGAGATGGTGCAGTCGCTGGGCATCAACGTCACGGTGCTGTATCGCTTCGTGTTTGCGCTGGGCGTGGCCCTGGCGGTGCTTGCCGGCATGATCGCCGCGCCGGTGTCCTCGGTCTATCCCGGCATGGGCAGCCAGGTACTGATCGTGTGCTTCGTGGTGGTGGTGATCGGCGGCATCGGTTCGGTCAAGGGCGCCATGGTGGCGTCCTTGCTGCTGGGCTTTGTCGACACCTTTGGCAAGGTATTCTGGCAGGAGGCCTCCGGCGTGCTGGTCTACCTGCTGATGGCGCTCATCCTGCTCTGGAAACCCCAGGGCTTGTTCAAGGCGGGGTAGGGATATGCCGGGCAATATCAATGCATTGGGCGGCACGCTGCACGCACGCGGCGCTGCCCGGCCCTGGCTGGGCGGCCTGGGCTGGCTGGCGGCCTTCGCGGTGCTGGCGGTGCTGCCGCTGCTGCTGCACGCGGACGGGCACCGATTCTATATAGAGCTGCTCAGCAAGGTCATGATCATGGCCATCTTCGCGCTCTCGCTGCAGCTGCTGATCGGCTATACGGGGCTGGTGAGCCTGGGCCACGCGGCTTACTTCGCCATGGCGGCCTACGCCACCGCGATGATGGCGCCGCAGGCCGGGCCCGGCAACGGCTGGCTGTTGCTGCTCGGCGCGCTCGGCGCGGCGGGGCTGCTGGCCCTGGTGGTGGGTGCGCTGGTACTGCGCACGCGCGGCATCTACTTCATCATGGTGACGCTGGCCTTCGCGCAGATGGTGTATTTCATGTTCCACGACACCAAGATCGCGGGCGGCAGCGACGGCACCTATATCTATTTCCGGCCGGAGTTCGCCTTGTTCGGCGCGCGCCCCTTCGACGTCAACGATGTCGCCCATTTCTACTGGCTGGTGCTTGGCGCGCTGGTGCTGACGGTGGCAGGGCTGGCGCTGGTGCTGCGCTCGCGCTTCGGGCATGCGCTGGTGGGCATCCGGCATAACGAGCAGCGCATGCGGGCGGCTGGCTACGCCACCTACCGCTACCAGCTCGGCGCCTTCGTGGTGGCGGGTATTTTTGCCGGCCTGGCGGGCTACCTTTATGCCGTCCAGTATGGTTTCGTCAATCCGGAAATCGCATCCTGGCACCAGTCCGGCAACGCCATGCTGATGGTGATCCTGGGCGGGGCCGGCAGCCTGGCCGGAGCAGTGCTGGGTGCCTTTTCCTTCGTGCTGCTCGCGGAGTGGTTCAGTTCGCTGACCAAGCACTGGCAGCTCTTGATGGGCGGCTTCGTGATCGTCGCGGTGGCCCTGTTGCCGCATGGGCTGGTCAGCCTGGCGGGCATGGTTTCGCGCCGGCGCCAAGGGGAATCCCGATGAACGCACCTGTCCTGTCGGCCCGCCAGCTGACGCGCCGCTTCGGCGGCCTCACCGCGGTGGGCGAGGTGGACCTCGACCTGGCCTTGCACGAGATCCACGCGGTGATCGGCACCAACGGCGCGGGCAAGTCCACGCTGATCAATATGCTGTCCGGCGAGTTGCCGCCGTCGTCGGGCAAGCTGCAACTGCAGGGCCGCGACGTCACCGGCTGGTCCCAGCCGCGCCTGGCGCGCGAGGGCATTGGCCGCAGCTACCAGCGCAACAATATCTTCCTGCCGCTGACCGTACGCGAAAACTGCCGCCTGGCGGCACAGTCGCGCGCTCAGCTGGCCTGGCGCCTGTGGGAAGGCGCGCAGCGCTGCCGCACCAGCCGCGCGCTGGGCGACGAGGCGCTGGAGTGCGCCGGCCTGGCCGCGTGTGCCGATACCGTGGCAACCGCCTTGTCGCACGGGCAGAAGCGCCAGCTCGAGGTGGCCATGTGCCTGGCCACTCAGCCTACCGTACTGCTGCTGGATGAGCCGCTGGCGGGCATGGGGGCGGAGGAGTCTGCGCGGATGCTTGCCTTGTTGCGCTCGCTGCGGGATGGCCATGCGGTACTGCTGGTCGAGCACGATATGGAGGCTGTCTTCTCGGTCGCCGACCGTATCACGGTGATGGTCAACGGCAGCGTGATTGCGTCCGGCGAACCCGAGGCGATCCGCGTCAACCGGGCGGTCCAGCAAGCCTACCTCGGCGAAGAAGATGGGGAAGCGCACGCGGATGGCGCGGGCGAGCGCCCCCAGGTGGCGCTGCAGGCGCGCAAGGAGCAAGCGGCATGATGGCGGAGGCGATGATTGCGGCAACCGGCGTGCATGCCTGGTATGGCAGCAGCCACATTCTGCGCGGAATCGATTTCAGCGTCGGCTCGGGCGAAACCGTTGGCCTGCTGGGCCGCAACGGCATGGGCAAGAGCACGCTGCTGCGCACCCTGCTGGGTCACGTGCGGCAGCGTCAGGGCCGCATCGAGGCGTGCGGGCGGGACGTATCGCGTGCGCAGCCTTATGAAGTGGCGCGTCTGGGGGTGGCCTACGTGCCGGAGGGCCGCGGGATATTTCCCAACCTTTCCGTGCGCGAGAACCTTGTCATGGCTGCGCGCAAGGGCCCGTCCGGCCGCCTGGACTGGGACGAGGCAAGAGTGCTGGATCTCTTCCCGCGCCTCAAGGAGCGTCTTGGCCACGGCGGACAGCAACTGTCCGGCGGCGAGCAGCAGATGCTGTCGATTGGCCGCGCCCTGATGACGAATCCCGATTGCCTGATCCTGGATGAGGCGACCGAGGGCCTGGCGCCGCGCATCGTCGCCGAGATCTGGCGGGTGGTTGCCACGGTCCGCGCCACCGGCATTGCATCGGTGGTGGTGGATCGCAACTACCGCACGGTGCTGGCCAATGCGGATCGCGTGGTGGTGCTGGAGAAGGGCGTCGTGGTCATGAACGGGCCGGCGGCCGAACTGGTGTCGCAACCGGGTGTGCTGGATCGTTACCTTGGCGTTTGATTGTGATTTAAAAGTCGCAATTCGTGGCCGTGCAGCAACGCTGGACGGGCTGGCGCCATTTTCGATTTGGTGGCTTACCATGCGCAAGCGCTTGACCGGGCGGGACTTCGCTCGCATGCTTGGCGCGTCACCAGCATGAGGCAGGACAGCAGGCAGGATGCTCCCTAGTGGTCGTCACCCGGCACTTCATCTAGAATGGCGCGCGTTTGTGCAATGCAATAGCGGCGCGGTGCCGCTGCGCCATCTCGAGCGCACACGCATGCCGAGGGCGTTGCCCGAGCCCTTCAACCACACCTTTATCCATGACCCAGACCGCAACCAGCCATTATTTCGTCAAGAGTCCCAGCAAACGTGCGTTGGTGATCGGCGCGATCGGCGTCGTCTTTGGCGATATCGGTACCAGCCCGCTGTATGCGCTGAAAGAGTGCTTTAGTACCGAGCATGGCATTCCCTTTAGCGACGCTGCGGTGATGGGCATCATTTCCATGCTGTTCTGGGCGATGATCATCGTGGTGTCGCTCAAGTACGTGATGTTCGTCATGCGTGCCGACAACGACGGCGAGGGCGGTATCCTGGCCCTGATGGCCCTGGCATTGCGCACCGCCGCGCCACGCTCGCGCATGGCCAAGCTGCTGATGATGTTCGGTATTTTCGGCGCCTGCATGTTCTACGGCGACGCGGTGATCACGCCGGCGATATCCGTGCTGTCCGCGGTGGAGGGCCTGGAAATCGCCGCGCCCGGGCTGTCGCACTTCGTCATACCGATCACGCTGGTGATCCTGGTGGCCCTCTTCGTGATCCAGCGCAGCGGCACGGCTGCCGTAGGCAAGCTCTTCGGCCCCATCATGATGCTGTGGTTCGTGGCACTGGGCGTGCTCGGCGTGTATCACATGCTGCATGTGCCTTCGATCCTGATGGCGGTCAGCCCGCACTATGCGATCACGTTCCTGATGGAGCACTCGCTGCAGGCTTTCGTGGTGCTCGGCTCGGTATTCCTGGTCCTGACCGGCGCGGAAGCGCTCTACGCCGACATGGGCCACTTCGGCATCCGTCCGATCCGCATGGGCTGGTTCGCGGTGGTGATGCCGTGCCTGATGCTCAATTATTTCGGCCAGGGAGCCATGCTGCTGCAGAATCCCACCGCGATCAGCAACCCGTTCTATCTGATGGTGCCGGAACCGGTGCTGATACCGATGGTGCTGCTGGCCACCTGCGCGACGGTGATCGCTTCGCAGGCGGTCATCTCGGGCGCTTTCTCGCTGACCAGCCAGGCCATCCAGCTCGGCTTCGTGCCGCGCATGCGCATTCGCTATACCTCCGACGCTGAAATCGGTCAGATCTACCTGCCGGTCATCAACTGGCTCCTGCTGGTGCTGGTGGTCATCGTGGTGGTGGCCTTCAAGAAGTCCGACAACCTGGCGGCTGCCTACGGCATCGCGGTGACCACCACCATGGTGATCACCACCTTCCTGGCCGTGGTGGTCATGCGCAAGGTGTGGAAATGGAACCCGGTGCTGGTGACGCTGATCGGGCTGACGTTCCTGCTGGTCGACCTGGCGTTCTTCTCCGCCAACCTGCTCAAGATCGCCGAGGGCGGCTGGTTCCCGCTGCTCATGGGCGGCACCGCCTTCTTCCTGCTGATGACCTGGCACAGCGGCCGCAAGCTGCTGCGTGCGCGCAGCCTGGAAGACGGTATCCCGCTCGAGCCGTTTATCGCCGGCCTGCTGGCGCATCCCCCGCATCGGGTCGAAGGCACGGCCGTGTTCCTGACCGGCAATACCGAATCGGTGCCGGTCTCGCTGCTGCACAACCTGAAGCACAACCGCGTGCTGCACGAGCGGGTGGTGTTCCTCAGCTTCGTTACCCGCGACGTGCCCTATGTGGACGACGATCATCGCCTCACCTGCAAGGATCTCGGCGGCGGCGTGATCATCCTCAAGTCCGAGTACGGCTTCAAGGAAACGCCGGATGTGCAGCGGGTGCTGGATCTGGCCCAGCGCAAGCTCAATATGCAATTCGAGCTGATGGAGACATCGTTCTTCATCGCGCGCGAGTCCGTGATTCCTTCGAAGCTGCCGGGCATGTCCATGTGGCGGGAAAGCCTGTTCGCCTGGATGCATCAGAATGGCGCCAAGCCTTCCGATTTTTTCCAGATTCCCGCCAACCGGGTCGTGGAACTTGGGACGAAGGTAGAGATTTGAGGGCGATTTGAGGGCAGCTTCGGGCTCTCCGGCTTGAGCCCTGCCTCTTCAGGCTATTCTTGACTTGGCGCCCCTGGGCTACAGAATCGGAGATTCCGTTGATCTTGTAGCCCAGGGGCGTCATTTTTTGATCCGTGGTTTGACGCCCTTGGGCAAAGGCCGGCGGCCGTAGCATGGCGCGCAGCCGCCATAAGGGAAAAAGCCCCCTGCGCGCGAGGCGCAGGGGGCTTTACTTCGATCAGGCCGGCGTGTGCCCATTTGCCGGGCGTGGCGGCCCGGCAAATGGATGCGGAGCGCTTAACGCTTGAGCTTGGCGAACGCCGCCGCCATGGCGCCGGAGGGCTCCGCCTCGCGGCGGCCACCGCCAAAGCCCTTGCCCTGGCCGGGGCGCTGGCCAGGGCCAGGTCGCGGCGCATTGCCACGGTCCGATTGCCCGGCGCGCGCCGGGCCCTGGCCGGGCTCGTCGTCCAGCCGCATGGTCAGGCCGATGCGGTTGCGCTTCACATCCACTTCCATCACCTTGACCTTGACGATCTGGCCGGCCTTGACCGCTTCGTGCGCATCCTTGATGAACTTGGTGGAGAGCGCGGAGATATGGACCAGGCCGTCCTGGTGCACGCCGATATCGACGAAGGCGCCAAAGGCGGCTACGTTCGTGACCACGCCTTCGAGCACCATGCCCGGTTGCAGGTCCTTGATATCTTCCACGCCGTCCTGGAAGGTGGCGGTCTTGAACTCGGGGCGCGGGTCGCGGCCCGGCTTCTCCAGTTCGGAGAGGATGTCGCGCACCGTCGGCAGGCCGAAGGTCTCATCGGTGAAGGTGGCCGGCGACAGGCCGCGCAGGGCGTCGCGGTTGCCCATCACGTCGGGAAGGCCCTTCTTGATGTGGTCGAGGATGCGTTTGACCACCGGATAGGCTTCCGGGTGCACCGAGGAGCGGTCCAGCGGATTGTCGCCATCGTTGATGCGCAGGAAGCCGGCCGCCTGCTCGAAGGTCTTTTCGCCCAGGCGCGGCACCTTCTTCAGCGTGTCGCGGTTGGGGAAGGCGCCGTTGGCGTCGCGGTATTCGACGATGTTGCGGGCGAGCACGGTGTTCAGGCCGGAGACGCGTGCCAGCAGCGGGGCGGAAGCGGTGTTCACGTCCACGCCCACGGCATTCACGCAATCCTCCACCACGGCATCCAGCGCGCGCGCCAGTTCACGCTGGTTGACGTCATGCTGGTACTGCCCCACGCCGATCGACTTCGGATCGATCTTCACCAGTTCGGCCAGCGGATCCTGCAGGCGGCGCGCGATCGAGACCGCGCCACGGATCGATACGTCGAGGTCCGGGAATTCCTTGGCGGCCAGCTCCGAGGCGGAGTAGACCGAGGCGCCCGCTTCGCTGACCACGATCTTGGTCAGTTTGGCTTCGGGCAATGCCTTCATCAGGTCCTGCACCAGCTTGTCGGTTTCGCGGCTGGCGGTACCGTTGCCGATCGAAACCAGCATCACGTTGTGCTGCTTGGCCATGCGGGCCAGCGTGGCGAGCGAGCCATTCCAGTCGCGGCGCGGCTCGTGCGGATAAATGGTGGCGGTGTCGAGCAGCTTGCCGGTGGTATCGACCACGGCCACCTTGCAGCCGGTGCGGATGCCCGGGTCGATGCCCATGACCGACTTGGGACCGGCCGGCGCGGCCAGCAGCAGTTCGTGCAGGTTACGGCCGAACACCTTGATGGCTTCGCTCTCGGCGGTTTCGCGCAGCTGCGTCAGCAGTTCGGTTTCCAGGTGCGGCTGCACCTTGACGCGCCAGCACCAGCGGCACACGTCGGCCAGCCACTTGTCGGCCGGGCGGTTCTGGTTCTGGATGCCGACATGGCGGGCAATCATGCCTTCGCACGGGTGCGGCACCATCGCATCCTGTTCTTCGCCCAGGCCGAGCTTGACCATCAGCACGCCCGCGTTGCGGCCGCGGAACAGCGCCAGCGCGCGGTGCGAGGGGATGGTGCGGATGGTCTCGCTGTATTCGTAGTAGTCGCGGAATTTTTCTTCCTCCGCGCCTTCCTTGCCTTCCATGACCGACGAGCTCACCAGGCCGTTGCTCCACAGGTGCTCGCGCAGCTTGCCGAGCAGCTCGGCGGTCTCGCCAAACTGTTCCGACAGGATGTCCCGCGCACCGTCCAGCGCGGCCTTGACGTCGGGCACGCCGCCTTCGGCGGTGGGATTGCCGTTGACATACCTGGCGGCCTCGGCCTGCGGGTCCAGGGTGGGGTCGGCCAGCAGGGCCTGGGCCAGCGGCTCGAGCCCGCATTCGCGCGCGATCTGGGCACGGGTGCGGCGCTTGGGCTTGTAGGGCAGGTAGAGATCTTCCAGCGTCTGCTTGGTCTCGGCGCCTTCGACAGCCGCGCGCAGTTCGGGCGTCAGCTTGCCCTGTTCCTCGATGGAGGCGAGGATGGTCGCCCGGCGCTCTTCCATCTCGCGCAGGTAGAGCAGGCGCTCTTCCAGGTTACGCAGATGCGTATCGTCCAGGTTGCCGGTCACTTCCTTGCGGTAGCGCGCAATGAACGGCACGGTCGCACCTTCGTCGAGCAGTTCTACGGCCGCAGCCACCTGGCGGGGTTGGACGGAGAGTTCGGCCGCGATGAGCGACACGATCTTTTGCATGACGGAAGCTGGCAGATTGGACATCAGGAAAACAGTCGGTCGAAAGCGGGGCATTTTGCCACAAGCTCGACGCCGCGCGTCGGGCCGGGGCGCGCTTGACTTCCGGCGGCGGTTGGCCGGGGCCGCCGCCAGGCGTTCGTGCCGGCATCATTATGCAGCCGTGCTCCACGGCAAGCGGCAGGGCGGATGTTAGAATCCAATCATGATCGCCAAGCCACATCCGGCCGCCCTTGCGGCCGCGTTATCCGACCGCTTCGCTACCCTGACCAAGGTCCGGGCGGCCCGCCATTTGCCTGCGCAGGCGCGCCATGCGCTGCTGGCTGCCGGCATGGCGGCGTTGCTCATGCCCATGTACGGCCACGCGCAGGCGGCCCCGGGTGCCTCGCAGGTCTCTGCCCAGGCAACTGCGGCGCCGGCGACGCAAGCGCCGCCGCGGGATTTTGCCGCGGAGCGCAAGGCCATCGGCGATTCCCGGGCCTGGACCAACTATCGCTACGGCATGGCGGAGCACGATTGCTATAACAAGTTCTTTGTCACGCACTGCATAGACAAGGCCAAGGACGTGCAACGCGAGGAACTGCAGGTGCTGCGCAAGCGGGAGCTGGAGATCGGTGACGCGGAGCGCGCATTCAAGGCGGCCGAGCGCGACAAGGCACAGGCCATCAAGCGCGCCGAGTACGAATCCGGCCAGCCGGGCCGCGAAGCCAATGAACGGGCCAATCGCGAGAGCTTCGAGCGCAAGCAGCAGGATCAGCAACTGCGCGATGCGCAGCACCAGGCCGACGCGCCGCAGCGGGCCGCCAATGCCGAGGCCTATAACAAGAAACAGGCTGACTTCGACGCCCGCGTCAAGGCGGCGCAGGCACAGGGTGCGCAGCAGGCCGTGCAGCGCCAGGAGAATGTCAAGGCGTTCGAGGCCAAGCAGCGCGATGCCGCGCAGCGGCAAAAAGACCTCGACGAGCGTCGCGCCAAGGCCAAGGAACAGCAGGAGAAGCAGGGGCAGGGGGCGGCGCCGCGCCCCTTCGGTTTCTGAGCGGTGGGAGCCGCGCCCACAGCCGGGGGCAATACCGGCGACAATAGCCGGAACCAGAGCACGCAATGCGCCAGCCAGCGCCAATGTCAAACGCCATACCGGCCCGCCGGCGCCCGCGCCGGCATTGAGCGGGGGAGCCCATGGACTGCAACCTGAACACCTTAGCGCGACAGATCATGGAGTTGCAGATCGAACACCGCGATCTCGATTACCTGATCGACCGCATGGCGGCCGACGCCACGCATGACGAGCTGCAGCTGCGCCGCCTGAAAAAACGCCGCCTCAAGCTCAAGGATGCGATTACCCTGCTCCAGCTTCAGCTCGAGCCGGACGTGCCCGCCTGATTCCCCTTGTCCCGGGCCGCTGCTGAAGCGGCGGCCCGTCATAAAGCCTCGCCTTGTCCGCTTCCGAAGACCTGCCCGCCATGCTCGCGGACCCCGTCATCCCCGATACGCCCGACGTTCCGGCCGCCAGCGGCGCCGGGGCTGCCGGCGCAGCGGCGGCAGCCCATGCCGCCGAACTGGCTACCATCTTCGCCGAGACCGGCACCCTGGCCCAGGCCATCGAGGGCTACCGCCCGCGGGGGGCGCAGGAACGCATGGCCGAAGCGGTGGCCGGGGCGATCGAGCGCAGCGACACAGTCATCGTCGAGGCTGGTACGGGTACCGGCAAGACGTTTGCCTATCTGGTGCCAGCCATGCTGTGGGGTGGCAAGGTCATCCTGTCCACCGGCACCAAGAACCTGCAGGACCAGCTTTTCCTGCGCGATATCCCCACGGTGCGGCGCGCGCTCAATGTGCCGGTATCGGTATCGCTGCTCAAGGGGCGCGCCAACTATCTGTGCCACTACCATCTGGAGCGGGCCGAAGCCCAGGGCCGCCTGGCGTCCCGCCAGGACGCCGCATGGCTGCGCGAGATCGCTCGCTTTGCCAAGGTGACCGCCTCGGGCGACAAGGCCGAACTGGCCTCGGTGCCGGAGAACGCACCGGTATGGCAGCTTGTCACCTCGACCCGCGACAACTGCCTGGGTACCGAATGCCCAAGCTACAAAGAGTGCTTCGTCATGCGCGCGCGCAAGGAGGCGCAGCAGGCCGACATCGTCGTAGTCAACCACCACCTGTTCTTTGCCGATGTGGTGCTGCGCGATACCGGCATGGCCGAGCTGCTGCCGGCGGCGAACACGGTCATCTTCGACGAAGCGCACCAGTTGCCCGAGACGGCAACGCTGTTCTTCGGCGACAGCCTGTCGACCAGCCAGTTGCTGGAGATCGCGCGGGATACCGTGGCCGAAGGCCTGTCCCATGCACGCGACGCCGCCGACTGGGTGCGCATCGCCGCACCGCTGGAGCGCGCCGCGAGGGATTTGCGCCTGGCCTTCACCAAGGACAATGCACGCCTGGCGCTGAGCCAGATCGAGGCGGACCCCCGTATCGGCAAGCCGTTCTTCGAGACGCTCGACGCGCTCGAAAGCGCGCTGTCGGAGTTCGTGGCCTTGCTCGAGAGCCAGGCCGAGCGCGCCGAATCGCTCGAGCAGTGCCATCGCCGCGCAGTGGAACTGGAGCAGCGCCTGGCCGCCTGGCGCAGCGAAGCCAAGGCCATGCCGCAGCCCGCGGCGCCGGACGGCAAGCAGGAGGACGCGCAGGCGCCAGCCGCGGCGCTCGGGCCGGATACGGTGCGCTGGGTCGAAGTGTTCTCCCATACGGTGCAGCTGCATCGCACGCCGTTGTCGATCGCGCCGATTTTCACCCGGCAGCGCGAAGGCCATCCGCGGGCCTGGGTCTTCACCTCGGCCACGCTGTCGGTCAAGGGCAACTTCACCCACTATGCCGCCCAGCTTGGCCTGGACAAGGACAAGTCGCTGACGTTGCCCAGCCCGTTCGACTATGCCACCCAGGGCCTGCTCTATGTGCCGCGCGACTTGCCCGCGCCGCAGTCGCCGCAATTCACCGACGCGGTGGTGCAGACCGCGCTGCCGCTGATCGCGGCGGCCGGTGGCCGGGCCTTCCTGCTCTGTACTACCTTGCGCGCGGTGCAACGCGCATCCGACCTGCTCTACGAAGCCTTTGCCGAGCGCGGCCTGGAACTGCCGCTGCTGGTCCAGGGCCAGGCCAGCCGCACCGAGCTGCTCGATCGCTTCCGCGAGCTCGGCAACGCCGTGCTGGTCGGCAGCCAGAGCTTCTGGGAGGGTGTGGATGTGCGTGGCGAGGCGCTGTCGCTGGTGATCATCGACAAACTGCCGTTTGCTCCGCCCGACGATCCGGTGCTGGCAGCCCGCATGGAAGTCCTGCAGAAGAAGGGGCTGAGCCCGTTTGCCGTGCACCAGCTGCCGCACGCGGTGATCACGCTGAAGCAGGGCGCGGGGCGCCTGATCCGCTCAGAGACGGACCGCGGCGTGCTGGTGATCTGCGATACCCGGCTGGTGGAAAAGCCCTACGGCCGCCAGATCTGGCAAAGCCTGCCGCCTTTCAAACGTACCCGCGAGGCCGGGACCGTGATTCATTTCCTGGAATCGCTGCGCGATGGCGAGGATCCTGTCACGCCGGCGGCGGACGAGGCGGGGGACGGCTCGCAACCCGGTTGAGTGCGGTAACTGCCACAAAAAAGCCCGAT
>NZ_JARJLM010000094.1 GCF_029335485.1 Cupriavidus basilensis | reverse complement strand
CGCGCCGGCACGCTTTACCTCACCTTCGATACCGGCAGCATGAGCCAGGCGGCATTCATCGCCGACACGCTGCGCCGCCACCATATCAAGGCCACCTTTTTCCTCGCCAACGAGCCGACGATCAACAAGGACAGCTCGCTCGATCCGGGCTGGGCCGCCTACTGGAAGGGCCTGGTGGCGGACGGCCACGTGTTCGGCAGCCACACCTTCGACCACGTCTACCTGCGCAGCACGCGCGATGGCAAGGTTGTCATGCGCCCGCAGTTCGGCGCGCATGCCGGGCAGGACGTGATGATGGACCAGCAGGGCTTCTGCGCCGAACTCAATCGCAGCGCACAGGCGCTGCGCGGGCTGACCGGCGCGGCCATGTCGCCGCTGTGGCGGGCTCCTGGCGGCCATACCGCGCCGCAGACGCTGCAGTGGGCCGAGCAATGCGGCTTCAAGCATGTGGGCTGGGCGCCGGCCGGTTTCCTGGGCGACGAACTGTCCTCCGAGCGCTTCCCCAACAAGGTCCTGCTGGCGCATGCGCTGCGCGACCTGCGCGATGGCGATATCACCCTGGCCCACCTGGGCATCTGGTCGCGCAAGGACGCCTGGGCGCCCGGCGTGCTCGAACCGCTGATCAGCGGACTGGAGCAGAAGGGCTTCTGCTTCGCCACGCTGCGCGAGCACCCCGCCTACCGTGACTGGCTGGGCAAGGAGGCCGCCAGCGTGGCCGGGCGCGAGCCTGGAGGGCGCTGATGTTCGATGCGCTCAATGCGTGGATAGGCCAGGTAGAGGCTGCGCTGTTCCAGGACGTCATCCTTCCCGTGGTGTACCAGCTCGGCCTCGGCGGCTATGCCGAAGACGCTTTCACCGGCACCGAATGGCTGCTGGTGGGGCTGGTGCAGATCGCGGTGATGGTGCTGATCCTCGGGCCGCTGGAAAAGCTGCGCCCCGTGGAGGCGGTGACCGACCGCGCCGCCATCCGCACCGATATTCTCTATACGCTGGTGCACCGGCTGGGCCTGTTCCGGCTCGCCATGTTCTTCCTGCTCGATCCGCTGATGGACGCACTGGAGGGGCATCTGCGCCTGCTTGGCTGGCAGCGGATCAATGTGGAGGACTGGTGGCCGGCGGTGACGTCGATCCCGCTGGTCAGCTTCCTGGTCTACCTGTTGCTGTTCGACCTGCTCGACTACTGGTATCACCGCCTCTCGCACACCTATCGCTGGTGGTGGAGCCTGCATGCGGTCCACCACAGCCAGCGCCAGATGACGCTGTGGAGCGATAACCGCAACCACCTGCTCGACGATATGCTGCGCGACGTGGTGTTCGCGGCGGCGGCGCTGGCGGTAGGTGTGGAGCCGTCCCAGTATGTGCTGCTGGTAGCCTTGTCGCAGCTCTTGCAGAGCCTGCAGCATGCCAACCTGCGCATGCACTTCGGCGCGCTGGGCGAACGGCTGCTGGTTTCGCCGCGCTTTCACCGTACCCACCACGCGGTTGGCGTCGGGCACGAGGCGATCGGCCGTCCGGGCCGCCTGGGCGGTTGCAACTATGGCGTGATTTTCCCGTGGTGGGACATGCTGTTCCGCACGGCGGTCTTCTCCGGCGCCTATTACCCCACCGGCATCCGCGACCAGATGCCGCCGCCGGCGGGCAAGGGGCGCGACTATGGCGCCGGTTTCCTGTCCCAGCAGTGGTACGGCATCAAGCGGCTGCTGCGGCTTGGCTGAAGCAGCCGCGGGCCGGCGTGGCGCGCCGGCCGCTGTCCGGCTGGCCCCGGCCCCGGGATGCCGGGGCATCGGCATCCGGCCCTTCGCCGCCCGCCGCACACGCGTCTCCCGCTATCGCGGGTGACGTGTGCTAGTCTATCTGTCCCCCGCTTTCGTGGTATCCCAATTCACTGCATGAACGATATTTTCCGCGCGTTTGGTCGTGCCCTGATCAGCCAGCTGCATCCGCGCATGCTGATGCTCACCGTCATTCCCTTCCTGCTCGCGACCGGGTTGTGGGGTGGCCTGCTGCTATGGGGATGGGAGCCCATCATGACCACCGCGCGCGGCGTGTTGGAAACCTCGGTGCTGACCAGCTGGATCTATGGCGCGCTCGACTGGTTCGGCCTGCAGTCCCTGCGCGCGGTGGTGGCGCCGCTGTTCGTCGTGGCGCTGATGATCCCGCTGGTGATCGCGTCGATGCTGGTATTTATCAGCCTGTTCTCGGTGCCGGCGGCGGTGCGCCATCTCGAGCGCAGCTACCCGGACCTGGTCAAGGCCAAGGGCGGCAACATGATCGGCAGCGTATTCCAGGCGCTGGGCAGCACCGTGGTCTTCCTGTTGCTGGCGCTGGTGACGTTGCCGCTGTGGCTGATTCCGCCGTTCTTCGCGCTGATCCCGCCTTTGCTGTGGGGCTGGCTGACCTATCGCGTGATGACCTACGATGCGCTGGCCGAGCATGCCAGCCCGGAGGAGCGCAAGACGCTGATGAAGCGCCACCGCATTCCCTTGCTGGCCATCGGCGTGGCCGTGGGCCTGCTGGGCTCCGCGCCGACCCTGGTCTGGGTATCCTCGGCGGCCTTGATTTTTCTCTTTCCCTTCGTGCTGGCCGGCACGCTCTGGCTCTACGTGCTGATCTTTATTTTCTCGGCGCTGTGGTTCGGCCATTTCTGCCTGCGCGCGCTGGAGCAGTTGCGCGCCGAACGCGCAGCGGCCGCAGCGGCGGCGGCACCGTTGGCGGACGTTATCGATCTCGCGCCGTCCGATGTGCGGCGCATTGAACAATCCTGAAGCGAGGGCATCATGGGTTTCGGCCTGATCGTCATTGGTGACGAGATTCTGTCGGGGCGGCGCGAAGACAAGCATATGCGCCGTGCCATCGAACTGTTGGCGGCGCGCGGGCTGGCGCTGGACTGGGCTGAATATGTGGGCGACGAGCGCGCACGCATTACCGCCACGCTGCGCCGTACCTTTGCCGGCGAAGATGTGGTGTTCTGCACCGGTGGCATCGGCGCAACGCCGGACGATCACACCCGGCAGTGCGCCGCCGCCGCGCTCGGCGTACCGCTGGCGCTGCACCCCGAGGCCCGCGAGCTGATCGCCCAGCGCATTGTCGAGACCGCGGCGGGCGATCCCGCCAAGGCCGACCTGGACCTGCCGGAGAACCAGCACCGCTTCAAGATGGGCGAATTCCCCGCCGGCGCGCGCATCATTCCGAACAGCTACAACCGGATCCCGGGCTTCTCGGTGGGCAACCATCATTTCATGCCGGGCTTCCCGGTGATGGCGTGGCCGATGATGGAGTGGGTGCTGGATCATTACTACCCGCACCTGTTCCATCAGGCTGTGCAGGTGGAGCGCTCCTTCCTGGTGTTCGAGGCGCCGGAGTCCACCCTGACGCCGCTGATGGAGCAGGTCGAAGCCGCGTTCGACGGTATCCGGGTGTTCAGCCTGCCGTCCGTGGGCGATGCGAAGCGCGGCGAACTCTATGCGCGCCGGCATATCGACCTGGGCGTGAAGGGGGCGGCGGAGCGTGTGGAGCCGGCCTACCTCATGCTGCGCGAGGGCGTGCGGGCGATGGGCTTCGAACTGGTGGAGGTTGCCGCCAGGCGGCCGGGAGATCCCGCCGGGGACTGAGCCGCAATGGCCGGGAAACAAGAAACGGGACAGCATGGCTGTCCCGTTTTATCTTCTGTTTGCGGCTATCTGCCGCGCAGGCGGTCCGGATCTTCAGGCGCCATGCCAGGGCAGGCCGCGTACACACCATCCTTCCACCGTCTTGCGGTGGTGGTGTTCGTCGCGGTTGCCCTCGAACCCCTCCAGCACATCCATCGCAAACTGGAAACCTGCTTCCGTGGCGACGCGTGCGGCATGCTTGGAGCGTGCCGCGCTGCGGCACAGGAACAGCACCGGCACGTCGGCGGGCACGCGGGCCTTGAGCTGGGCGACGAAGGCGGCATTCTGCGCACCGCCCGGATAGCTCATCCACTCCACATGTGCCGACTGGGCTTCCGGCAGGTCAGGTGCGCCGATCCAGTCCAGCTCGGCCTGCGTGCGGACGTCCACCATCACGGTGGTGGGATCGCTCTGCAGCAAGGCAAAGGCCTCCTGCGGGGTGAGCGCGCCGAAGTAGGGCAGTTGGTTTTGCTGCTGGCGCTGGCGCGCCGCTTGGAGGAGTTCGTCTCGGGTGGTCATCGGGGTGACAAAATCGAAGGGTGGAATGGCATATGGGAGCGCCTGCCAGGTATTCTAGCGCGGCGGACACGGTGTCCGGCGCGTTTGGGCTCCCGAGGGGCCGTATGCGCCGGCAGGCCCCGGGGGCAACACGCTCCGGTGCCGGGTTCTGCACCGCATGCAGGCGGCAGTGCGGAAAATGCACCAAAATGGTATCTGTCGGCGTATTTGCACATCGATGGTGCATTTTTTGGTGTGGGTGCACCTTTCTGGTGTTTCCTTCGTCGGCGTTGCCGACGCTGCGCGCTGCTCCTGGCGAGGGACGGGACAGGCGGTGCGCGGCGTATGCCACATGCGCCACCGGCAACGGGCCCGGAACCCCCGTACGGGGCTGCGGAGGTGCACTTTTTTCGGGAACGCAGGGCTAACAAGGGGCATCCCTTGGCACGCTTTCTGCTAACATTCCTCGTCCCTTTCGCGGCCGGTCTTTGTGCTCCCCCAACGCCTTCCTGGCGTGGCCCAGCAAAGAACGACGCAAGAATGGCTTTCTAGACTTCAGCCGAATTTCCAGGAGATAGGCATGGCCCACAGCGTTGCAGATGTGATGAAGCTGGTGAAGGAAAACGACGTCAAGTTCGTCGACTTCCGTTTCACCGATACCAAAGGCAAAGAGCAACACGTGTCGGTACCCGTGTCGCACTTCGATGAAGACAAGTTTGAAAGCGGCCACGCTTTCGATGGCTCGTCGATCGCCGGCTGGAAGGGTATCGAGGCTTCGGACATGCTGCTGATGCCGGACCCGAATACCGCCAACGTCGATCCGTTCTATGAAGAACCGACGCTGATTCTGACCTGCGACGTGGTCGAGCCGTCCGACGGCAAGGGCTACGACCGCGACCCGCGTTCCATCGCCAAGCGCGCCGAGGCTTACCTGAAGAGCACCGGCCTGGGCGATACCGCCTTCTTCGGTCCGGAACCCGAATTCTTCATCTTCGACGGCGTGACCTGGAATGTGGACATGCAGGGTTGCTCGGTGAAGATCGAGTCGGAAGAAGCCCCCTGGTCGTCGGCCAAGGAATTCGAGCACGGCAACAGCGGCCACCGCCCGGGCAAGAAGGGCGGCTACTTCCCGGTTGCCCCGATCGACACCTTCCAGGACATCCGTTCGGAAATGTGCCTGATCCTGGAATCGCTGGGCATCCCCGTGGAAGTCCACCACCACGAAGTGGCTGGCCAGGGCCAGAACGAAATCGGCACCAAGTTCAGCACGCTGGTGCAGCGCGCCGACTGGACCCAGCTGCAGAAGTACGTGATCCAGAACGTCGCCCACACCTACGGCAAGACCGCCACCTTCATGCCGAAGCCGGTGGTTGGCGACAACGGCTCGGGCATGCACGTGCACCAGTCCGTATGGAAGGACGGCCAGAACCTGTTCGCGGGCAACGGCTATGCCGGCCTGTCGGAATTCGCGCTGTACTACATCGGCGGCATCATCAAGCACGCTCGCGCGCTGAATGCCCTGACCAACCCGGGCACGAACTCGTACAAGCGTCTGGTGCCGGGCTTCGAGGCACCGGTCAAGCTGGCGTACTCGGCACGCAACCGTTCGGCTTCGATCCGTATTCCGTACGTTGCCAACCCCAAGGGCCGTCGCATCGAGACCCGTTTCCCGGACCCGCTGATGAACCCGTACCTGGGCTTCTCGGCACTGCTGATGGCCGGCCTGGACGGCGTGCAGAACAAGATCCACCCGGGCGAGGCTGCCGACAAGAACCTGTACGACCTGCCGCCGGAAGAGGATGCAAAGATCCCGACCGTCTGCTCCAGCCTGGACCAGGCCCTGGAATACCTCGACAACGACCGCGAGTTCCTGACGCGCGGCGGCGTCTTCTCCAACTCCATGATCGATGCCTACATCGAACTGAAGATGGAAGAAGTCACCCGCTTCCGCATGACGACTCACCCGATCGAGTTCGATATGTACTACTCGCTGTAAGGCGAGGCGTTGCCAGGTTGTGACCGGGCAACAGTAGCACCAGGAAGGGGCGGCTTCGGCTGTCCCTTTTTGTTTGGTTCGCTGGTTTGATCGCTAGAATGGGGCTCCTTTCCCAACACCCCCCCGCTGATGTCAATGGATGCGCTCGAATTCCCGCTCTCCCCGCTCCGCCCGATGCACCGGTTCGGTGCCCGCATGCACGGATCGGCAGCTGCCTGCGCCATGCTGGCGCTTGCACTGCTGTGCTGGAGCCGCCCGGCTCCGGCGCAGTCGGATATCTACGTTTGCGCCGGCCCCAACGGGGTGCCGGAATACCGCAACGGCAACGGGGGCAAGGGCTGCAAACGGCTGAACCTGCCCGAGGTGACCACCGTGCCGGGCGGGCGCATCAATTCGCCGCCGGCGGGCAAGGGCACTGCGCCTGGCGCCGCGCCCGCGGCGTTCCCGCGCGTGGACAGCGCAACCCAGAAGAGCCGCGATGGCGAGCGCCGCGCCGTGCTGGAGCAGGAACTGCAGAGCGAGGAAGCCAAGCTGGCCGCGCTGCGCGCCGAGTACAACAACGGCCAGCCCGAGCGCCAGGGCAATGAGCGCAACTACCAGAAGTATCTCGACCGTACCGCCACGCTGCGCGACGACATTACGCGCGGCGAGGCCAACGCCGCCTCGTTGCGGCGAGAACTCTCCAACCTGAAGGACTAGTACTATGCGTCGCCTGATTCGCAGCGTCTCGCGCAAGGTAGCTTCGGCCGGGGCCGGCGCCCCGCCCGAGGGTGGGGCTGCAGTGCTGCCGTTGGGCGATGTGGCCTACCACCATGGGCTGGACGTGGTGGCCAACCCGGTTTTGCTGGTGCGCCAGCCTGGCCTGCGCATCGTCTACGCCAATCCCGCCGCGGAAGCGAGTTTCGCGGTGTCGCGCAAGGCCATGGTGGAGTTGTCGCTAGCCGACCTGTTCGGCGCTTCGGAAGAACTGGCCAGCATGATCGACACGGTGATCTCGCGGCAGTTCGACGCCCGCCGGCAGGATGTGGTGCTGCACCCGCCCCTGCAGGAGCCGATGCATGCGCACGTGGTGATTGGCGTGCTGGACGCCAATTCCGACACCGTGGTGGTGGAGGTGCTGCCCAACGAGCAGAAGGTGCGCAGCGAACGCGAGGAGCGCATCCTCGACCTGACCTCCGCCAACAAGGAACTGATCCGCAATCTCGCCCACGAGATCAAGAATCCACTGGGCGGCATCCGCGGCGCGGCGCAGCTTCTCGAGTTCGAGCTGCCTGAGCGTTCGCTGCGGGAGTACACCCAGGTCATCATCAAGGAGTCGGACCGCCTGCAGACGCTGGTGGACCGCCTGCTGGAGCCGCACCGCCATCCGCATATCGTGTCGGAGCTCAATATCCACGAAGTGCTGGAGCGCGTGCGCTCGGTGGTGCTGGCTGAATTCCCCTCCGGGCTGGACATCGTGCGCGACTACGATGCGAGCCTGCCCGACCTGCGCGGCGACATGGAGCAGTTGATCCAGGCCGTGCTGAACATCGTCCATAACGCGGCACATGCATTGTCCGAGCGTATCGCGCGTGGCGATGCGCAGATCGTCCTGCGTACCCGGGTGGCCCGCCAGGTAACAATTGCCAAGCGTTTGTTCAAGCTGGCATTGGACTTGCATGTCATCGATAACGGTCCGGGCATCCCCGAGGATATTCGCGAACGCATCTTCTACCCGCTGGTGTCGGGCAGGGATGGCGGCAGCGGCCTCGGTCTCACACTCGCTCAAACCTTCGTGCAGCAGCACGAGGGCTTGATCGAATGCGAGAGCCGGCCTGGCTGTACCGACTTCCGTATCCTGCTGCCCCTGCATTGATCGCACCGGCGCCAGCAATTGGAACTGCCCCATTGATTGCTGCCGTCCGGCTCGCCAGCGGTGCGCAAGCAGGTTCACGGAAGACCAAATGACACCGAGCAGACAAGCGACGCACATGAAGCCGATCTGGATAGTCGACGACGATCAATCAATCCGCTGGGTCCTGGAAAAGGCCCTCGCCCGTGAAAGCCTGCTTTCGCGCAGCTTCACCAATGTGCGCGACGTACTGGCCGCGCTGGAAGACGACGAGCCGCAGGTCCTGATCTCGGACATCCGCATGCCGGGAGGCTCGGGGCTGGACCTGCTGCAGGCGCTCAAGGCGCGCCATCCGGGGCTGCCCGTCATCGTGATGACGGCCTACTCCGATCTCGATAGCGCAGTAGCGGCTTTCCAGGGCGGGGCCTTCGAGTATCTCGCCAAGCCCTTCGATGTCGACAAGGCGGTCGAGCTGATCCGCCGCGCGCTGCAGGAAAGCCTGCGCGAGGAGGAACTGGAAGACCGTCTGGTCGATGCCCCCGAGATACTGGGCCAGGCGCCGGCCATGCAGGACGTGTTCCGCGCCATCGGACGTCTCTCGCAGTCGAACGTGACGGTGCTGATCACCGGCGAGTCCGGCACCGGCAAGGAACTGGTGGCGCAGGCCCTGCACAAGCACAGCCCGCGCGCCAACGGTCCCTTTATCGCGCTCAATACCGCGGCCATCCCGAAGGACCTGCTCGAATCCGAACTGTTCGGCCATGAGCGCGGCGCCTTTACCGGCGCGCAGACCATGCGCCGCGGCCGCTTCGAGCAGGCCGAGGGCGGCACGCTGTTCCTGGACGAAATCGGCGATATGCCGTTCGACCTGCAGACGCGCCTGCTGCGCGTGCTGTCCGACGGCAACTTCTATCGCGTAGGTGGCCACAATCCGCTGCGCGCCAACGTGCGCGTGATCGCCGCGACTCACCAGAACCTGGAGACGCGTGTCAAGGAAGGGCTGTTCCGCGAGGACTTGTTCCACCGCCTCAACGTGATCCGCCTGCGCCTGCCGCCGCTGCGCGAGCGGCCGGAGGACATCACGCTGCTGGCCCGCCATTTCCTGCAGAAGAGCGCCAAGGAACTGGGCGTGGAGCCCAAGCGCATGTCGGACGAGGCGCTGGCCTATGTCAGCACGCTGCCGTTCCCCGGCAACGTTCGCCAGCTTGAGAACCTCTGCAATTGGCTGACCGTGATGGCGCCTGCCCAGACCATCGAGGTCAAGGACATGCCGCGCGAGATGATCGGGACCGGGGCTGCGCAGGGCGGGCTCGGCGGCGCGGCGCGCCTGCCGGAGCCGCGTGGCGAGGGCCGGGCGGAGAGCGCCGATGGCCTTGAGGCCGTCGATTACGGCGCCGCACCGACCATTGTGAACGGCGAGACCGATGCCGCGCTGGCCTATGCCAGCCGGCCGCACGTGGCCAGTGCCCTTGCCGGCTGGGAGAGCCTGCTGGCAGGCGAGGCTCGCGCCATGCTGGAATCGGGCCAGCCGGAGGTGATGGATGCGCTTACCCGCCGCTTCGAGAAGGCGGTGCTGGAGGCGGCCCTGGGGGTGACCCGCGGGCGCCGCGTGGAAGCCGCCACGCGCCTCGGTATCGGGCGCAACACCATCACGCGCAAGCTGCAGGAACTGGGCTTCGACTGAGGTAATGCCAGCGACGGAAGTCGTGGCGATTGCTGCAATGCAAAACAAAACGGCCGGGATCAGATCCGGCCGTTTTGCTTTTTGTTTCTTGCTTTCCGCGTTGGGCTTTTGTTTTGTCGTGCTTGCGGATTTCGCCGCATGTCCTGTGTCTTCGATTCATGTGGCGTTTTGTATTGTTTGGTAATGTATTGCGGCCCTAATCACGTACCGCCAGCAATAATGCCGCCATTTCCGCGAACCCTTCGCCGCAAGCGGCTTCGGTGATATAGGCCGGCCGGGCCGGTAGTTGCGGCAGGATATCGCGAATATTCGCCACCCCGACCGACAGCGGAAAATGGGCGAACATGCTCGCGTCGTTGGCCGAGTCGCCGATAAACAGCCACTCGTCGCGGCCGGCGTCGAGGTCGGCGCCCAGCAGTTCCGCAACGCACAAACGGCTCATGCTGAGCTTGTCGTGCTGGCCGAACCAGCCGTTCACATGGATGGAACTGACCGTGGCTGTCATGCCGGCCTCCCGCATCAGGCTCGCGATGCGTTCGACCGCCTCGGCGGGCAGCGGTGCCACGTCCTCGGCATGGTCGATGGCAAGGTCGGCGGCATGCCAGGCCTGGTCCGATGCCAGTGCGCAGCCGGGCACCTGCCGCACGATGCGCTCGCCCAGCGCCCTGATGCGTGCCAGGTTGCCGGCACGGGTAATGGCATCGTCCAGGTAGCGGGTAAGCAGCTTGCCGGCGCGCAGATGGGAGTAAAACGCGCCGTTTTCACCAATGATGGCGTCCACCGGCCAAAGCCGGGTCAGGATCTCGGCCCAGGCGATGCAGCGGCCGGTGACCGGGATCACGTGAAGGCCGGCGGCCTTGAGCCGGTCCAGTGCCAGATAGGTGGACGCCGGCAGCCTGCCGTCGGTGGTAATGGTGCCGTCGATGTCGGTCAGTACGCCGCGTACGCGGCGCAGCGCCGCGGCGGGGAGGGTCTGGATGGCTTGCATGGCGCAAGATTCTACCCTGTCAAGCTGACGATAAAACGTTGTCATATTATTGTGATTTAGTGGAATTGCCCGGTTTTCCTATCCAACAAGGCGCGGTAACATCCGGCTGTCACAAAAACTGCATACAGTCGGGCGATTTTTGTCCCATGTCGCGATATAAACAGGAGAGTTTCCCATGACCGTCAAACGTACCGCGTTGACCCTGGCCGCCTTCGCCATGCTGGCCGGCGCAGGATCGGCCAATGCCGCCGTCGAGATCCAGTGGTGGCATTCGATGGAAGGTGCGCTCAACGACAAGGTGAACGCGATCGCCACGCAGTTCAATGCCAGCCAGTCCGACTACAAGATCGTGCCGATCTACAAAGGCCAGTATGACGAGTCGCTGGCAGCCGGCATTGCGGCCTACCGTTCGGGCAATGCTCCGGCGATCCTGCAGGTGTTCGAGGTGGGCACGGCGACCATGATGAGCGCCAAGGGCGCCATCAAGCCGGTGGCGGCGGTCATGAAGGACGCCGGCGAGAAGTTCGACGCCAAGATGTACATTCCGGCGGTGGCTGGCTACTACACCTCGAACAAGGGCGAGATGCTGTCGTTCCCGTTCAATAGTTCGACCACGGTGATGTACTACAACAAGGATGCCTTCAAGAAGGCCGGGCTGGATCCGAACAAGCCGCCCGTGACCTGGCAGGAAGTGGCGACCGACTCCGCCAAGCTCAAGGCTGCCGGCGTCTCCTGCGGCTACACCACCGACTGGCAGTCGTGGGTGCAACTGGAAAGCTTCTCGGCCTGGCACAACGTCCTGTTCGCCACCGAGAACAATGGCTTCGGCGGCACCGGCGCGCGCCTGGTGTTCAATTCGCCGCTGCACGTCAAGCATATCGCCAACCTGCTCGACATGCAGCAGAAGGGCTATTTCGTCTACGGCGGCCGCAAGGACGAGCCGAAGGCCAAGTTCATCGCAGGCCAGTGCGCGATGCTGACCGGGTCCTCGGCGGCGCTGGCCAATATCCGCAAGAACGCCAAGTTCGATTTCACCGTGGCGCAGCTGCCCTATGAGCAGGGCGTGCCGGGTGCACCGCAGAACACGATCATCGGCGGCGCGTCGCTGTGGGTGATGGGCGGCAAGAAGGCCGAGGAGTACAAGGGCGTAGCCAAGTTCTTCACCTACTTGTCGCGCCCCGAGGTGCAGGCCGACTGGCACCAGTCGACCGGCTACCTGCCTGTGACGATGGCGGCCTACGAGCTGACCAAGAAATCGGGCTTCTATGACAAGAACCCCGGTGCCGACGTCGCGGTCAAGCAGATGATCGTCAAGACCACCGACAAGTCGCGCGGCATCCGCCTGGGCAACTTCCCGCAGATCCGTACCGTGATCGACGAGGAGCTCGAAGCGGTGTGGACCGGCAAGAAGCAACCCAAGGAGGCACTCGATTCGGCGGTGGCGCGCGGCAATGAGCTGCTCGAGCGCTTCCAGAAGACGGTCCGCGAGTAAGCGCCCGGCGTTGTGAGCGTGCAGAAGGCGGAGGCTTTGCCTCCGTCTTTGGTTTGAGCGGCCCGCAAGGGCCGCGCTGTTCCCGATAGATGACGCCCCGCTGCTGGCGGTGGTCTGGATGCGTGATGGAAAAACGGGTCGTATTCCAATCTTCATGGTTGCCCTATCTGCTGGTGTTGCCGCAGATGGCGGTAACGCTGATCTTCTTTTTCTGGCCGGCCGGGCAGGCGCTGTACCAGTCCGTGCTGAGGCAGGATGCCTTCGGCATCGACCTGCAGTTCGTCGGCCTGGAAAACTTCAGGGATCTGTTCAACGATGCGCAGTACCTGAACTCGTTTCGCGTGACGGCGGTGTTCGCCGTCGGCGTGACGCTGGTCGGGCTCTCGATCTCGCTGCTGCTGGCCTATTTCGCCGATCGCGTGGTGCGCGGCGCCAGCGGCTACAAGCTGCTGCTGATCTGGCCGTACGCCGTGGCGCCCGCGGTGGCGGGCGTGCTGTGGATGTTCATGTTCAACCCCACGCTGGGCGTGGTGTCCTATGCGCTGCATGCGTTCGGCGTGGACTGGAATTTCCTGCTCAATAGCAACCAGGCCATGCTGCTGGTGGTGCTGATTGCCGCGTGGAAGCAGATCAGCTACAACTTCCTGTTCTTTCTGGCTGGCCTGCAGAGCATCCCGAAATCGCTGATCGAGGCTGCCGCCATCGACGGCGCCGGGCCATGGCGGCGCTTCTGGTCGATCATCTTCCCGCTGCTGTCGCCGACCACCTTCTTCCTGATGGTGATCAATGTGGTGTACGCCTTCTTCGATACCTTCGCCATTATCGACGCGGTGACCCACGGCGGCCCGGTCAACGCCACCAATACGCTGGTCTACAAGGTCTACCAGGATGGCTTCCGCGGGCTGGATATCGGCGGGTCGGCAGCGCAGTCGGTTGTGCTGATGGGGATCGTGATCGTTCTCACGGTGGTGCAGTTCCGCTACGTGGAACGCAAGGTGCAGTACTGAGGATTGGCAAAATGGTAGAACGACGACCCTTTCTTGATTTTCTCTCGCACCTGATGCTGGTGCTGGGCGTGCTGGTGGTGGCTTTCCCCGTCTACGTCACCTTCGTGGCCTCGACGCTGACCGCCGACGAGGTGCTGCAGGCGCCGATGACGCTGCTGCCGGGCAGCCATTTCCTGGAAAACTATCGCACCGTGCTGGTGGCCGGGGTGGGCAATGCCGCCTCGCCGGTCTCCACCATGATGGTCAACAGCCTGATCATGGCGCTCGGCATCGCGGTGGGCAAGATCACGATCTCGATCATCTCGGCCTTCGCGGTGGTGTACTTCAAGTTTCCGCTGCGCAAGACCTTCTTCTGGATGATCTTCGTCACGCTGATGCTGCCGGTGGAAGTGCGGATCCTGCCGACCTACAAGGTGGTGTCGGATCTTGGCATGCTGGATAGCTACTTCGGCCTGACCATCCCGATCATCGCCTCGGCCACCGCGACCTTCCTGTTCCGCCAGTTCTTCCTGACCATCCCGGACGAACTGGCCGAGGCCGCGCGCATCGATGGCGCCGGGCCGCTGCGCTTCTTCAAGGACGTGGTGCTGCCGCTGTCCAAGACCAGCATCGCGGCGCTCTTCGTGATCCAGTTCATCTATGGCTGGAACCAATACCTGTGGCCGCTCCTGATCACCACGCAGAAATCGATGACGCCGGTGGTGGTGGGCGTGACCCAGATGATCTCCCGCTCCGGGGACGCAGCGACCGACTGGAACCTGGTGATGGCCACCGTGATGCTGGCCATGGTGCCGCCCGCCATCGTGGTGCTGCTGATGCAGAAGTGGTTCGTCAAGGGCCTGGTCGAAACCGAAAAATAAGCGGGTGGGGCGGAGCGCGATGACGCGTTTCGCCACGCTTGCCCAGCGAGAAAGAATAGCAATGGCAAAACTGTCGCTTCGCAACGTACAGAAAACCTACGCCGGCAACGTGAAGGTCGTGCACGGCATCGATATGGAAATCAACGATGGCGAATTCATCGTCATCGTCGGCCCGTCGGGCTGCGGCAAGTCCACGCTGCTGCGCATGGTGGCCGGGCTGGAGGCCATCAGCGGCGGCGAGGTGCATATTGGCGACAAGATCGTCAACAACCTCGAGCCCGCCGAGCGGGACATCGCCATGGTGTTCCAGAACTACGCGCTCTATCCGCATATGAGCGTGTACGACAATATGGCCTACGGGCTGAAGATCCGCGGCATGGCCAAGGCCGAGATCGAGCAGCGCGTCAAGCATGCCGCGGGCATTCTCGAGCTGGCGCCGCTGCTGGAGCGCAAGCCGCGCGCGCTGTCCGGCGGCCAGCGCCAGCGCGTGGCCATGGGCCGCGCCATCGTGCGTGAGCCTGCCGTGTTCCTGTTCGACGAACCGCTGTCCAACCTGGACGCCAAGCTGCGCGTGCAGATGCGCCTGGAGCTGAAGGAGCTGCATCGCCGCCTGCGCACCACCAGCATGTACGTGACGCACGACCAGGTCGAGGCCATGACGCTGGCCGACCGCATGATGGTGCTCAATGGCGGCCGCGTGGAGCAGATCGGCACGCCGCTGGAAGTCTATGCGCGTCCCGCCAGCACCTTCGTGGCCGGCTTCATCGGCTCGCCGCCGATGAATCTCGTTCCGGTTGCGCGTACCAATGGCGGCCAGGGCGGAGCCCAGATGCGGGTCGAGTCGAAGGAGGGCGCGCAGGCGCAGCCGGCGGCCACGCTCGGCCACCTGCCGATGGGCCTGCACTTGCCCGAGCGCGCGTTGCTCGGCCTGCGTCCCGAGCATATCGAGCCGTGCGCGGCGCACGAAGCCATCGCCGAGATCGACGTGCGGCTGGTCGAGGCGCTCGGCGCGGACTCCTTCGCCTACGGCGCGCTGGGCGGCCAGCCGGTCGTGGTGCGGCTGGACAGCAATATGCAGGTGCGCGGCGGCGACCGGCTGCCGATCACCGCATCGGCCGAGCACCTGCATTTCTTCGATACCGATTCCGGCAAACGCATCGAGGCTTGATATGACCCAAGCGGCTTTCGCTCCCTGGCCGGCGGCCTGGCCCTATCCGCGCCATATCGCGCATCGCGGCGCCGGCAAGCTGGCGCCGGAGAACACGCTGGCGGCATTCCGCCACGGTGCCTCATTCGGCTATCGCATGTTCGAGTTCGACGTGAAGCTGTCGGGCGACGGGCGGGCGATGCTGCTGCACGACGCCACGCTGGACCGTACCACCGACGGCCATGGCCGCGCCGACGCGCTGACCCTGGGCGAAATCGCCATGCTGGATGCCGGCAGCTGGCATAGCCCTGCCTATGCCGGGGAGCCGGTTCCCACGCTGGCGTCGATTGCCCGCTATACGCGCGCCAACGGGTTCATGGTCAATATCGAGATCAAGGCCGTGCCCGGCGCGGAATGGCGCACCGGCGCGGCGGTAGCCGTCGAT
>NZ_JARJLM010000093.1 GCF_029335485.1 Cupriavidus basilensis | reverse complement strand
CGCCGCCGAGAGGAACTGAAGGAGAGTCAGGTCGTCATCGTTACGGGCTACGCGATAGACGGAAGTCTTCGGTACGCGGATAGATTGAGCATTCGGCATGCCGAGAGTGTGAAAGCCTACTTGGTCAGCCTCGGCTTTGACGGCAACAAGATCTATACAGAGGGCAAAGGACCCAGAGAGGCCATACGACGCGTTGCGCAGTTTTTCTGTAACGCGCGCATCTCTGATGACGTAGATTGATGGCGCCAACGGTCAAGCGGCAACGGCAACGTGGCGATTGCCATTGGCGCCGCATTCGCGCATGGCCATCCGCCGCATGAGGGTGAGTTGGCCGAATGCCGGTCAGTGGATGTCAACGCTCAGATTGGTTTGCGCACGTGGCGGGACTCACGATTTGTTGCCGCCATTCTTGGGATCCAGCCCTGCAGCGCGCCCGGATGGCCGCCCACTAGCCCCATCCTGGCCGTCGCGCTGCACGGTGGCGGCCAGGCGTTCGCGCAGGTCAGCGACGGCACCCTGCGCCGCATCGCGCTCCGTCTTGGCCACGGCCGCCGCTTGGTCAGCGGTCGCTCGGGCGGCCCGCTCGGCAACGAGCGCATCACGAAGCGAGGCCAACTCGCCCCGCGCCTTGGATAGCTCCGCCTTGAACTCGGCAGCCGTTGCATCAGTGGCTTGCGCAGCTCGCACAGCGGCGGCGAGCTCAGCCTTGGCCACTGCGGTCGCCTGCTCGGCAGCCACACGACTATCTCGTTCAGTGGCCAATGCCGCGCGCAGCTTGTCGATCTCGGCCCGCAGTGCCGGCACTTCCTCCAGACGGGCATTCGCGACGGCCAGGGCATCGTGCGTGACCACGGCGGCGGTGCGTCCGCGAACGGCCTCGGCGCGAGCCTCCGCGGCCTGCTCCGCCGCGGAGACGATGGCCTTCTCGCATTCGGTGCGCACGGCCTCAAGCGCTGCCTGACGCGGCAGCAATTCGTTCTGCAGCCTCGTCACCTCCTCGGCGATCGTGGCATTGTCCTCTTCCACCAGCGCGATCCGTTCAGCGGCCGCCGTTAGCGCCTTGCCCTCGGCCTCCGCGATCTGGTCGCGCAGGATCTGAATGATCCGCGCGTCGAT
>NZ_JARJLM010000092.1 GCF_029335485.1 Cupriavidus basilensis | reverse complement strand
CGAGCGCCACCGCCAGCGTGCCCATGGTGCGGCCCACCGCGCCCTCGGTCAGGCCGGCCGCCAGCATGGCGCCGACGATGATGATGGCCGAGATCGCATTGGTCACGGCCATCAGCGGGGTGTGCAGGGCGGGCGTTACCGTCCAGACCACGTGGTAGCCCACGTAGATCGCCAGCACGAAGATGATCAGGTTGATCACCGTGTGGTTCACCAGTTCCATGAACGTCTCCTTAAATGCGCTTAGCTGGCCAGCGCCAACTCGTCTTGTCCGGTCATCAGGCAGGCCGCGACGATGTCGTCGTCCTTGCTGAGCACGAAGTGGCCATCCTTGTCGATGACCAGCCTCAGGAAGTCCAGCACGTTGCGGGCATAAAGCGCCGAGGCGTCGGCCGCCACCATGCTGGCCAGGTTGGTATGGCCGATGATGATGATGCCGTGGCGCTCGACCACTTCATCGGCCACCGTCAGCGGGCAATTGCCGCCCTGTGCGGCGGCCAGGTCGACCACCACCGAGCCCGGCTTCATCTGCTGCACGGCCGCTTCCTGCAGCAGCGTGGGGGCCTTGCGGCCGGGGATCAGCGCGGTGGTGATGACGATGTCGGCCTGGGTCGCGCGCTGGTGCACCAGCTCGGCCTGGCGCTTCACCCAGTCCGGCGGCATCGGGCGCGCGTAGCCACCCACGCCCTGCGCGATCTCGCGCTCTTCGTCCGTCAGGAACGGCACATCGAGGAACTTGCCGCCCAGAGATTCGATCTGCTCCTTGACGGCGGGGCGCACATCGGAAGCCTCGATCACGGCGCCCAGGCGCTTGGCCGTGGCGATGGCCTGCAGGCCCGCCACGCCGGCGCCGAGGATCAGCACGCGCGCGGCCTTGACGGTGCCGGCGGCGGTCATCAGCATCGGCATGAAGCGCTGGTAATGGTGCGCCGCCACCAGCACGGCCTTGTAGCCGGCGATGTTGGCCTGCGACGACAGCACGTCCATGCTCTGCGCGCGCGTGGTGCGGGGCGCGGCCTCCAGGGCAAAGGCGGTGATGCTCGCGGCGGACATGCGCGCGTTGTTCTCGGCGTCGAAGGGGTTGAGCATGCCCACCAGCACGGCGCCCGGCTTCATCTGCGCCAGCTCGGCCGGCTCAGGCGCGCGCACCTTGAGCACCAGTTGCGCGCCGAGGGCGTCGGCGGCGCTGCCGATGGTGGCGCCGACTGCCTCATACGCGCTGTCCGGCTGGCTGGCGCGCACGCCGGCGCCAGCCTGGACCACCACCTTGTGGCCCTGGGCGACGTACTTCTTGACGGTTTCCGGGGTGGCGGCGACGCGAGTCTCGCCGGCCCGCGTCTCCTGCGGGATGCCGATGTACATCTATTTCTCCTCTACTTTTCAACTGCCTCGATGCGCGCACGGCCCGTACCCTTGGAATGGGCGCTCTCAATTGCCTCGCCTCAGGCAATGCATCGCGACTGACATGGGTTTTGCTCGGTTCTGCTGCCAACCGGGCACGGCGGCGATGCGCAGCTCACCCGCCGTGACCCCCGATACCTAGAAGATGTGCTTGATTCCGGCTGCGACGCCGGTTTGTCCAACACCCTGCGCAGTCTTGGTCGCACTTGCCACGCCTAGCGTTGAGCGCCCCTTGTTGTCCATGTAGGAAGCGTTGAGGTAGACTTCCGTGAGTTTCGACAGGTTGTAGGCAAGCTGCAGCGTGTAGCTGATGGCATCGTCATCTGAGGCGCGCACATCCGTACGGTATATTCCGGCGCGTAGCGTCAGCGCGGGCTTCATCGCGTAGGCCCCCCCCAACCAATAGAGATTGGAGCGGATTGCGGGATTGACAAGTCCGCTTTGCAGGAAGCGATAGCCGGCCATTGCGGTGAAGGGGCCGCTGGTGTAAATAAGTCCTGCAGCATAGCGACGTTCCACGTTTCCGGCACTGGCTACCGATGTGCCACGGCGCTGGTCATAGACGAAAGCCATTCCGAGCTTGCCGGCCGTATAGGACGCTCCCGCCCCGATTTCCTGACCGACGCGCTGTACACCCGGGACTTCGCTGCCTCCGGAAATGGTTGACTCGTATCCAGCGCTATAGAGCCCGCTGATCGTCAGGTTGCCGAAATCTCCGGTGTACTTGATAGCATTGTCAGCCCGGCCTGCGAATTGCGCATCGTGGGCAAGCACGGAGTAGGGTGCATAGCGGTTCGTGTCAAAGGGAATAAAGAAGTCGAACAAGGTATTGTTCTGACGCCCAAGAGTCACCTGGCCCCAAGGGCCCGCGATACCGACGAAAGCTCGCCGGCCGAACAGGCGGCCGCCGAGTCCAACCATGCCGGTATCCGCGAAGAAGCCGCTCTCGAGAACGAAGATTGCGCTCACGCCTCCACCCAAATCCTCACTGCCGCGCAGCCCCCACCGTGAAGCGGCCGCATTTCCGGATGTGACGCGGTATGCCGAGCCGGAGCCGTCCACGCCGGCATGGCTGACATATTCGATGCCGGCATCCATGACACCATACAGCGTGACGCTGGACTGTGCCTCTGCCGCACCAGTGAGCAGACTGCCCATCGCTGCCGCAACCAAGTACTTCCCATCTGTTTTCATCGTTCTCCTCTCGTTTTTATAATCCGAGCCCCCACGTTCCCGACTTCCTGCGGATCGAAGTACGGATGCCGCGGAGCACCCGCATGCGAGCGCCTTCGGTGCCCGTGGCATCGGATACAGGTCGAATGCGAGCAGATCGGCGCTCGTTTGCGGGGTGTTACGTTCGCTCGGGCAAGTGCCAGCGAAGGTCAAGTCGCGCCAGTGCTCGTGTAACGCACGTTCCGCCGTCTGCTTCCCCATGAGTGCAACCATGGATGGAGCCGGCTGGATCGCTGCTGCCGTTGCCATGGGCGGCCTTGACGGGCCTTGAGCCGGCGGCAACGCATGCGTCGACTGCGCTTTGTCAGAAGACATCCCCGATATGAAGGATCCAGCCACGGACAGGAAATGCTCAGCCTGGGCAAACCGGTTCAAGCCCAAGTCTTCATACCGAAGCGCTCGGCTGTTAGTCCGTCCATGTCGATCGCCGGCGGTCTGCCCGATACCGCGTCGGCAACCAGGCGGCCGGTCCCGCAGGCCTGCGTCCAGCCATTTGATCCGTGGCCTGCATTCAGGTACAGGCCCTTCAATGGTGTCGCGCCAAGGATCGGCGGCCCATCTGGCGTCATCGGACGGAGTCCGGCCCACGGCGAGGCAGCGGAAAAATCGAGTCCTCGCGGAAAGAGCCGCCGTGTCAGCTTTGACAGCAACTCTGCACGAGCGGGATGAAGCGTCAGATCGTATCCGACGAGCTCGGCCATCCCCGCAACACGCAACTTGTCTCCAAGACGGGTAAGCATGATCTTGTGGTGCTCGTCCATGATCGCCATGCGGGGAGCCGCCTCTGCATCCGTGATCGGGATCGTGATCGAGTACCCCTTCAGGGGATACACGGGAATCCGCAAGCCCACCGTCGAGAGGAGCGCAGACGCCTGGCAGCCCAGGGCTACTACGCAAGCATCAGCCTCCCACTGCTCTCTTTGCCCGCCATTCGCGACTTCAATTCCGGTAAGGCGGCCGCCGACTTGAACGAGCCGTGTTGCGGAAACGCCGTAGTGAAATGAGACACCGTGACTGGCGATGTAGCCGGCAAGACCGATGCAGAACCTGGAACTGTCCCCCGACGCATCCCCTGGAAGATAGAGCGCGCCTTTCCATGTCGCGTCTCCCGCTTGCAGGGAGGGTTCGAGCGAAACGGCTTCGTCCCGGCCCAGCATGCGCCATGGCACTTGGAACGAATCCAGCGTCTTGGAGGCCAGTTGTGCCAACTCGAGCTCCTGGTCGGTCTCGAGCAATTGCAGCGTGCCACTGCTGTGATAGTCGAATGAGAGGCCTGGCACCTGGTCGATCAGTTCCTGCATGCAGCGCATGCTGTAGTGCGCTACGCGCTGCATGCGCGCTTTGTTGATGCGAAAGCGCGCCGCCTTGCATTCGTCGAGCCACTTTGCCACCCAGAGCAAGCGCTCGACATCCGGCCGGACGGAGAAGCGGACCGGCGCATGCCTTTGCAGAGCCATGCGCAATACCTTTCCCGGCATCCCGGGGGCCGCCCAGGGGCCGGCAAAGCCGGGACAAAGACCGCCGGCGTTGCCAAAGCTGCTTCCTTGCCCCGGACCAGCTTCCCGGTCCAGCACTGTCACCTCATGGCCGTCGCGCCACAGATGATAGGCGACGGATACGCCGGCAACGCCGGCACCAAGCACTAGGACGCGCATATCTCCTGCCTTCGTTCCAATGATTCAATCGGCGGTGATGTGCGCCCGATCGATGATCGTGCGATATCGCTTGGTTTCGCTGTCGATATACTTCTCGAAGTCGCCGCCATTCTTGTATGCGCTCTCGAATCCCAGTCCGGTCAGGCGAGTCTTGAGGTCTGGCGCTGCCATGATCCTCGCGGATACCGTATCAAGCGTCTTCCGAATCTCGTTGGGCAGCTTCGCCGGTGCCCACAGGCCGTACCACGAATAGAATTCGAAGTCCTTGTATCCCGCCTCCTGCATGGTCGGGACATCGGGCAGCAATGGGCTGCGCGTGCGCCCTGTGACCGCGATTGCACGAAGCTTGCCGGCCTTGACACTTGGCAGTGACGAAAGCATCGGATCCATCATCGCCTGGGCTTGCCCCCCCATCAGGTCGGCCAGTGCGGGCCCGCCGCCCTTGTACAAGGCAATGGGTACCTGCAGATCCGCGATGCCGCTGTCATACATATACTGAGACAACGCCAGGTGACCGGCCGAACCGTTGCCGCTCGTGGCAAAGTTGTACTGTTTTGGATTCGCCTTGACCGCGCTCGCGAGCTCCCGCGCAGACTTTGCCGGCACTTGCGGATTCACGCTGAAGATCAGAGCCCCTTGCGCCAGCATGCTGACAGCCGTGAAATCCTTGACCGCATCGAACTTGATCGTTTTCCGATAGAGCATCGGATTGATGTTGTGGATCGACGCGTTGATGTAGAGCGTATAGCCGTCCGGCGCCGAGCGCGCAACGATGCCGGCCCCGACCAGGCCGGAAGCACCCGGCCGGTTGTCGACAATGACCGATTGCTTTAGCTCTTCACCGAGCTTCATCGCAAAAACGCGCGCCAGGCCGTCTACCGAGCCGCCAGGTGCATGCGGCACGACGATGGTGATTGGACGGGACGGATAGGGGTGGTCGGCGCTGGACTGTGCTCTGGCCACGCCCAATGCCATAAAGGTCGCCAGGAGTGTGACGCCTATGCGCACACCGAGGACGTGGCGTGCGCGGGTCAAGCGAGAATGGTGTAGTCGCATACCTGAATCAGCTTGTTTGAAGATCAAGGGAGGCAGGTCACCACTTTCTTCAAAGTGGGGACCTGCGGAGAGCCGCGCTGCAACGGATGGGCTTCGACGAAGCCTCGTGTCAGAAGGTGCCGGGGTAGGCGGCGCCGTCAATCAGGATGCTCTGGCCACAGATATAGCTCGCCTGTTCTGAGCAGATGAAGGCACAGAGCGCACCAAGCTCTTCTGGGCGACCGTAGCGGCCAGCCGGGTTGTTAGTTCCGCGTTCGCGCCAGAGCTGCTCGAAGGTCTTGCCTGTCGATTCCAGCATACCTTCGATGTGATGGCGCTGTGCATCGGTCGCGAACACGCCCGGGAGCAGGTTGTTGATCGTGACGTTGTGGCCCACCGTCTGGCGCGCGAGGCCCGCGACAAAACCGACGAGGCCGGAACGCGCGCCGTTGGACAAGCCCAGTTCCAGCTGCGGCGTCTTCACGCTGCGCGAGACAATATTGACGATGCGGCCGAAGCGGCGTTCTATCATTCCGTCGACCACGCGCCGAATCATATCGATCGGCCCAAGCATCATGGAATCGATGGCAGCATGCCAGTCCGCCGGTGTCCACTGACGAAAATCCCCCGGAGGCGCACCGTCCGCGTTGTTGATCAGGATGTCCGGAGCAGGGCACGCCGCAAGCGCAGCTTCTCGTCCATCGTCCTTGGTGATGTCCGCCACCACGTAGCTGACGACGCCGCCAGTCGCACAAGCGATTTCCTCCGATGCCGCGGCCAGTGTGCTCTCGGTGCGCGCGGCAATGACGACATGTACCCCTTCCGAGGCTAACTGATGCGCGCAAGCGCGCCCCATGCCCTTGCTCCCGCCGAAGACGAGAGCATGGCGCCCAGCGATGCTTAGATCCATTGACTTCTCCCGTTGCGGTTCAAGCTGCATTGAGCATGGGCGAGGACCAGCCGTACTTCTGATCGAGCTCAAGTTCCTTGATGATCCGAAGGCCATTGAGGAGCGGCGCCCCTTCCAGGCCGGTGAGGGGCTTGCGCAGGTCGCCAGCAGGCAGCCCGACCGCTTTCATCAGCGACTTGATGGCAACCGGGTTGATTGCCGAGTAGGCGTAATGCAGCAATTGCAGGTTTCGCAGGTATGCGCTGCGGAAGCTGACGGAGACGTCCGCCGATGTCCAGGGCCGGGAAATCAGCGCCAGCTCTGCAGGTGCAATATTGCCTGTCATGTTTGCCGTGCCGTGGCCGCCCAGGCTCATCGTCGGGACGACTAGTCCCAGGTTGGGCGAGTCGCAGCACATCACGGACACATCCGGCGCACCGCGCAGCACCTGTGCCACTTGTCCCACGCGCGTGGTTGATTCTTTGTGGACGACATAGTTGGGATGCTTGAAGATGCGCAGCAGGCTGTCCCAATGCAGATCGGTCTTTACCCGAGGCGGGTTATTGTAGATGCCGAGCGGCAGGTCAGTCGCGTCGGCGACGTCGAGAAAGTAGCGCTCGATGTCGGCCTCCGATGCGCAGATGTAAGAAGGCGCTGCCAGAATGGCACCATCCGCGCCGTTGGCTTTGGCAAAGGAGAGATAGTCCTTGGTTGCCTCGGTGTTGTTACCGGTGCAGCCATAGAACAGCTTCATCTTCCCGGTCTTCATCTTTGCGGTCTCGGCAATGATGGCCTGGCGCTCTGCTTGCGAAAGCATTGAGACTTCACCGGTGGACCCCATAATCAGCACCGCTGCAGTGCCATTGTCCTCCTGGAACTTCAGCAACTCGCGAAAGGCACCGAAGTCGGTGCTGCCGTCCTTGTTGAAGGGGGTGATGAGGGCGACAAAGGACCCTTCAATCTTCATCTTGCTCATGTCATGTCTCCGTTGTTAAGTCAGATAGGTGTAATTGCAGCTAGGAATCAAACTGACGAAGCAATTCTGTTCTTCAGGTCGAGCAGGTCTGGTCGGCGCAGGCTTCTTTATTTTGTGCTCGGGATTCACGCGCAGAGAGCGCCAGCAGGCCTCGCTGGAGATCGTCGATGAGATCCTGCGGATCTTCGAGGCCCACGTGCAGACGCACGGCTTGCCCTTGGTAGGGCCAGCGAGCGCCGGTACATCCCTTGCCTGGCGTGAAAGGGATCACCAGGCTTTCATAGCCGCCCCAGGAAACACCCACGCCGAAATGCTCAAGGGCGTCCACGAAGGCTTCGAGCGAAGCTTTTGAACTCGCTCGCAGCACCACCGAGAAGAGGCCGCATGCACCGGTGAAATCACGCTCCCAGAGTGCGTGTCCCGGATGGGAGGGCAGGGCGGGATGCAAAACCGCTTCGACCTGCGGCTGCCGCTCCAGCCATTGGGCGACACGCAGCCCGGATTCCCAGTGACGCTGCAGCCTGACCTCCAGCGTACGCAAACCGCGCAGTGCCAGATAAATGTCATCCGGGCCGGCGGTCTGCCCCATGTCCTGGGTAGTCTGTTTGACCTGCGCCCAGGTGTCTCGATTGCAGGTGACCACGCCGAGCATCGCATCGGAATGACCCACGATGTACTTCGTGGCGGCCTGGATCGATACGTCGACCCCGTGCGCGAAGGGCTTGTAGTAAAGCGGCGTCCCCCAGGTGTTATCCATGACCACATAAGCACCGTGCTTATGTGCCGCAGCGGAGATGGCGGGAATGTCCTGGATGTCGAACGTCTCGGACCCGGGCGATTCGACATATACGACACGTGTGTTGGGCCGCAATGACTCTTGGATCGACTTGCCGCCAACGGGATCGTAGGTCTCGACCTCGACACCGAAACGCGTCATCACTCGCTCCAGAAAGGCGCGCGTTGGCGAGTAGGCGCTGTCGGTCACAAGGATGTGGTCACCTGCGGACAGTAGTGCAGTTAGCGCAGTACTGATCGCGGCAAGGCCGGACGGAAAGACGAGTGATCGATATCCGCCCTCGAGAGCGGCAATGGCTTCTTCCAGCGCATGGGTCGTGGGTGTGCCATAGCGGCCATAGGTAGTTGCCCCCGGTTCTTCCGCGGCGCGAGCGCGTTTCATCTCTTCCCATTCGGCCATCGACCCCGCGAGGATGGTCGATGCCCTGAAGATCGGGGTGTTCACGACGCCGCCGAAGCGCTCTGGGTGGCGGCCGGCACTTACTAACTTGGTGCTTTCCTTCATCGGATCTCCATGGCTGTACTGTGCGGCCTTCATGTTTGTGATTGCCGCTGGAATTTCGATCAGCATAGGGAAACCGCCAGAGCAAATTAATTTCTTTTTAGGGGTGCATCAGTCCAAAAAAAGAAAAAATTTTCCTTTCCTGCGAACACAATCGTGAGTGGTTGAGTTATTCGATATAAACGCCTGCAATCCAGCCGAGGAGATCAAAATGACAACGGCGCTTCCCTTTGACCACACCCGCATCTATTTCCTACCGTGACCACTACCCGATTTCCGACCCTTTCGCACTGGGGCGCATACACGGCGGTAGTAGAGAACGGGAAGCTCGTTGAGTGTGAGCCGTTTCCGTACGACAGCGCCCCTTCACCCATCCTTCGGTCGATGCCGGGGATGGTGCATTCTGAATTGCGCATCCGGCGACCGGCAGTACGGCGCGGATGGCTCCGCGACCGAGAGCGGGCAAACCGCAGCCGGCAGGGTACAGATGACTTCGTCGAGGTGGACTGGGACACTGCCCTGGACCTTGTGGCAGGCGAGTTGGCACGGGTGCGCGCCACCCATGGCCCTGCATCGATCTTCGGCGGCTCGTATGGCTGGTCATCTGCAGGCCGCTTGCATCATGCCCGCACGCTGACGCATCGCTTTCTGTTCGCCAGTGGCGGATGCACTACGCAGGCCGGCAACTATAGCTGGGGCGCCGCCCAATTCCTGCTGCCACACGTGATCGGTACCTACGCGCCGGTAACCGGAAGGGTGACCGATTGGCGTAGCATCCTTGAGCACACGCAGCTGTTCATCGCCTTTGGCGGCATTCCGCTGCGCAACACACAGATCACCTCTGGCGGAGCGGGCCTGCATAGCTCGCACCAGTGGATCGAGCGCGCAAAAAGTTCCGGTGTGCGTTTCGTCGTCGTCAGCCCTACTCGAGCAGATATGCCCGACGGCTTGAAGGCCCGGTGGGTGCCGATCCGGCCGAACACCGATACCGCGCTGATGCTGGGCATGGCGCATACGCTGCTTTCGCGCGGCCTGCATGACGCGCGGTTTGTCTCCCGCTATTGCGAGGGCTTCGACGCTTTCGCGGCCTATCTGCTGGGCCGCGAAGACGGTCAGGCCAAGGACGCCCAATGGGCGGAATCGATCTGCGCCGTTCCTGCCCAGACAATCGTCGAACTGGCCACCGAGGCCGCCAGCCATCGCGCGCTGATGAACTGCACCTGGTCGTTGCAGAGGGCTCACCATGGCGAGCAACCCTACTGGGCCTGCATCGCACTGGCGGCCATGCTCGGTCAGATCGGCCTTCCGGGGGGTGGTTTCGCGTTCGGACATGGCTCCATCAACGGCGCCGGAACACCTCGGCCCGAGGTTGCAGCACCGGAGATGAGTGCTGGCACCAATCCTGCGAACAGCTCGATCCCCGTGGCGCGAATATCGGATATGCTGCTGAGTCCAGGGGATCGCTACGATTTCAATGGCCGCGAAGGTATATATCCGGATATCCGCATGGTCTATTGGGCGGGTGGCAATCCTTTCCACCACCATCAGGACCTGAACCGGCTGGCACGTGCATGGCAGGTGCCGGAGACCATCGTGGTGCATGACAGTTGGTGGACTCCCACCGCACGACGTGCAGACATTGTCCTGCCGGCCACGACGACGTTGGAACGCAATGACATCGGCGGCTCGTCAAGGGACCGTTACGTGCTGGCGATGCACCAGGCGCTGCCGCCCCAGTTCAGCAGCCGCAACGATTTTGACATCTACCGTGATCTGGCGCTGCGCGCCGGCTGCGAGCCCGCGTTCAGCGGAGGCCGTGACGAGTTCGGGTGGATCCGCCACATCTACGACAGCATGGCGGCGCACTGGGTCGATGCGGGCTTCGACGCGCCGCCGTTTGAACAGTTCTGGGAGCAGGGGTACACCGAACTTCCGGAGCCGAGCGCGCCCTTCGTGCTGCTCTCGGATTTCCGTGCCGATCCGCAGACGCATCCCCTGAAGACACCCAGCGGCAAGATTGAGCTCTACTCCCACCGCGTTGGAGAGTTCGGTTATGAGGACTGCCCACCGCACCCTGCCTGGCTCCCGCCTGCTGAATGGCTTGGTGGTGCGGCTGCCCGGCATTGGCCTTTGCACCTCATTACATCCCAGCCGCCGGACAAGCTGCACTCCCAATTGGACGCCGGCAGCCACTCCATGGCCATGAAGGTCCGGGGCCGGCAGGCGATCCACATGCATCCGCTGGATGCTGCCGAACGCGGCATTATGGAGAACGATATTGTGCGTGTGTTCAATGAGCGCGGCGCATGTCTGGCCGGTGCATGCCTGGATGATGCGCTGATGCGCGGTGTCGTGGTGATGGCTACCGGCGCCTGGTTCGATGCGAGCGACAGTCTGCTCGAACGCCATGGCAATCCCAACGTTCTGACGATGGACCGTGGTACCTCCAGTCTGGCGCAGGCATCCAGCGCCCTTTCCGCGCTGGTCGAGATCGCGCCATGGTCGGAGGGTGAGCCGCCGGAAGTTCAGGCCTTTAAACTGCCGGTGGTGTGCCCGATAGCGAAATGAGCCGAAAAGACCATTCCTGGCCTGACTTTGAGGGACCGCTTGAGGAAGCGAAGATGTGCTCGAACTCCGCACTTCAGGTCGAAGGCTTCTTCGATCCCGATACTCGGACCATCAGCTACATGGTGCTGGACGCATCGAGCCGCCAATGCGCGATCATCGACAGCGTGCTGGGCTACGACCCGGGGACCGGCCGCACTTCGACCGTCAGCGCCGACAGGCTCGTGGCCCGCGTGCGCGAACTCGACGTACGGGTGCAATGGATTCTGGAGACCCATGTGCATGCCGATCACCTCTCGGCTGCCCCTTATCTGCAGCGCACGCTCGGCGGAACGCTGGCCATCGGCCGCCACATCACCGCCGTGCAGCGCGTCTTCGGAGCATTATTCAACACGGGCGGCAGCTTTGCCCGGGATGGCACGCAGTTCGACTGTCTGCTGGAAGATGGCGAGACCTTCGTGATCGGTGGCCTGCAGGTCCAGGCTCTCCATACACCTGGACATACTCCGGCCTGCATGACCTATGTCGTCAATGACGGGCGGAAAACGGCAGCCTTTGTCGGCGATACCTTGTTCATGCCGGACTACGGAACAGCGCGCTGCGATTTCCCTGGCGGCAATGCGCGAGCGCTTTTCCACTCCATCAAGAAGGTACTGAGCCTGCCGCCGGAGACTCGCCTGTACACGTGCCACGACTATCAGCCGGGAGGCCGTGAGCTACGCTTCATCAGTACGGTAGCCGAACAGCGCGAGCACAACATCCATCTGCGCAACGGCATCGATGAGGCTACCTTCGTTGCCATGCGCCAGGCTCGCGACGCGGGCTTGGCCATGCCGGCACTGATGCTGCCTTCTGTGCAGATAAACATGCGCGCCGGCCAATTTCCGCCCGCGGAGGATAACGGCGTCCGCTACGTCAAAGTTCCGCTGAATGCGATCTGATACTACAGGCAGCGGTTCAGTGCATCCGAGGTACATGAAGCCGGGTGCGGATGAATAGCGGCTGGCTGCACGTCGGTCGGGGATGACGGGCACCTGACTACGCGTAGTCCAACGGTAGCGCCGTGGTGTACTTGATCTGTTCCATCGCAAAGCTGGAGCTGACGTCGGCCAGCTCCGCCCCTTGGATCAGCTTCTTGTAGACTCGATCGTAGGCGGCGATATCCGGCACTACCACACGCAACAGGTAGTCGGTGTCCCCTGCCATGCGGTAAAGCTCGGTCACCTCCGGGATCGATGCCATTAACCCATGAAACTGGCTGATCCATTTCAGGTTGTGCTGGCTGGTGCGCACCGAGACAAAGACCGTGACGCCGGCATTCAGCTTGTCCGCGTCCAGCAACGCAACGCGCTTGAGGATCAGGCCGGCCTCTTCCAGTTTCTGGATGCGGCGCCAGCACGGCGTCGAGGTCAGGCCGACGCGCTCCCCGATTTCGGCCACGGGGACGGTGGCGTCTTCCTGCAGGATGGCAAGGATTTGTTTGTCGTAGCGGTCCATGTCCATTAGGGGGGCTATGTCAGGATCGAGCGGTTACCCGCGCACGGTAGAGCTAGCGCCAGTGCGTGCTAAGCGTCCGCTGTCTGTACCACGAGGTTTACGCCGGTGGCAATGTGGTCGTGATGCACGCCGTAGAGGTGCAAGGAGAGCGCGATGTCGTCGCTGGCATTGCCTAGCGCATGGATATGCTGTAGGCCATGGGGTGCGCTCACGGTGCTGCCGGTTTCTCGCACGACTGTGTTGGTTAATTTCGCTCGCTGGCTGGCGGGGTCCCATTGGTAGTGCTGCTCGCGCAGCGTGCCACGCAGCACCCGGTAGGCGCACCAGGTCCGGTGGCCATGAATCGGACTCGACTGGCCCGGTCGCCAGACCAATACCATCGCCGAGAAGCGGCCCAGTGGATCGACATGGACAAGGTGGCGAGCATAGGTGTCCGGTTTGCCAAGCAGCGCGCCCGGCGGCAGCGTAGCAAGCAGCGCGTCTGTGTCTTGCAGATGGGCCGCGATGTGGCTGGCTACCATCCGCGCGCAGTCGGCGAAGCTGGCCTCGATGTCGAGCGCCAGCTGGTCGAGCGGTGTGACGGACAGGGAGAGAAAAGGTGAAACTGCGGAACGTGCGGAAATCGGTGGCGATCCGGTTGGCATGGCAGGCTCCTTGGCGTCGACAGATGTATCCATGATATGAATGTGCCAGGAGCACAGGCGTGCGAACCGCGGTTTCGTTTCACCAGAAATTGCAAGTTCATTCCTATACAAGTTTAAATGGAGGAATAATATGCTCAAGCCCGCCGGCAATGAGGAATGCTTGGTATCGGGTCTCTGCGGACGTGGCGGTTTTTTTTAAAGGACTAGGACCTTGGCAACGGCAAGTGCCGCCTCGACCTGTGCCCGCTTGCGCGTGGCGATCGGCTCGGCGACGGTCAGGGAGACTGTCCCCCGCAGCCCCGGTTCGGTGTGAATCCTGTGCGATGTCGTGGATGCGGAACCCGGGGCCACGCCGGGCGGAAAGACGGCCGCATCGGCATCGTGCGATTGCAGCAGCAGCTTGCCCTGGTCGTCACGGACCACGTAGGTCAGCAACTCGTCGAGCGCAAGTACGGCTGCGATGCGGCTACTGCTGCCAGCATCGCCCTCCGCATCGCGCCCTAGGATGTGCATGATGGCCAGCGGCAGCAGGCGCTGGGCCGTCTGCTGCAGCGCGCTGTCCGACACGCGATCGACTTCGCGGCGCAGCACGTAGAACGAAGCCGCCGCCGTTGCACAGGACAGCACGACCAAGCCTGCCACCAGCGCCCATAGTCAGTCCCGCCTGAACCGGTAGCCGAGCCCGCACGGGGTCTCGAAGACGGCATCGGCGCCGAGCTTCTCACGTAACCGGCTCATATGGACCTCGATGGCATTGCTTCCAATCTCTTCACTGAAGGAATAGAGGCGCTCTTCGAGCCGCGCCTTCGACACAATCATCCCTGGATGCTGGATCAGCGCTTCGAGCAACGCCCATTCACTGGCTGTCAGATCAATACGGGCATCGCCGCGTATCACGCCAAGGTGCTGTTCTCGACTCCCCAATCGGCTATTCCGAGCGGAGTTTCAGTGTTGACGCACCGAAGCGCAGTTCAGTCCCAACCATCATGCCGGCCCTTCTTCAAACACCTTGCATAGTTGTGGCAAGCCGGCGGTTTATCCTTTCACCAGGCGGTTGCCTGCAACACCAACGCACAACGACGAAAAGAGCATAAGCACCGCGACGATTGCCATGCCCATTGGCAGGCTATGAAAGAGGCCTTGTACCCTACCGATGTACATTGGCGCAAGCCAACCGCCGAACAAGGCCCCAAAGGAGCTGATCAAGGCGATGGCAGCGGGCCTGACCTTTGCGGACAGGTATGTCTGAGGGATGGACCAGAAAATTGCCAGGGACGAGTAAACGCCGATGTTCGCCAGCATGAATCCGACGAGAGCGGTTGCTGCGCCGCGAGAAGCTGCCACCATGCCGAAGCCGGCCGCTGCCAAAAGCATGCAGGCGACTGCGTGCCACACACGCTCTTTCATCTTGTCGGAACGGCGAGACAAGTACGTCATACCCACAACACCTGCAAGCGGTGGTACTGCGGAGACAAAGCCGATAACCGAGAGATTGACGCCGTGCCCGTGCATGATTTGTGGCAGCCATATGCCGAGCGTGGCGTTGCCGCAAAAGATTCCGATGTAACCGATAGCCAGAATCCAAAGAACCGGACGACGCAGTAACTGCCCAAGCTTCGCGGACTTTTCATGGTGGACAGTTGTCTCGCGGTCGATTTGGGCCTGCAGCCATTCGCGTTCGGATGGGCTCAACCATTTCGCCTGATGAGGCCTGTCGGTCAAGTAGAAGATACCAATCACGCCGAGTAGCACCGCCGGCAGCCCCTCAAGTATGAACAGCCACTTCCACCCCGGCACTCCGAGGGCACCGTCGAGCTGCAGAATGGCTCCGGACACGAGCGACGCCAGGATGTATGCCGACGGAACCGCGTATGTGAAAGCGGCGTTGTAACGGGCGCGGTAACTCTGCGGAATCCAGTAGCTGAGAAACAGAAAGACGCCGGGAGTGAGTCCCGCTTCTGCCATGCCGAGCAGGCCGCGGACGAGGTAGAAGCTATGTGGGCCTGTCACGAATGCCATCGACATGGTGACCACGCCAAACAGCATCGCGATACGCGTCAACGTGATGCGCGCCCCGAATCGGGCGAGAGCCAGATTGCTGGGTACTTCAAACAGGGAGTATCCGAGGAACAGGATGCCCACGCCGATTCCGTACATCTGCGGAGTAAGGCCAAGGTCCTTGTTCATTGAGAACGATGCAAATCCCAAATTGCCGCGGTCCAGCACCGAAACGACGTACAGCGCAATTACGTACCACATCAGGCGCCGACCGACCTTCCTGACAATGGCGTCGCCTGAGGCTTTATCGGCACTTTCACTGCTTGTGGCCTCGAGTGAGGGGCGCATGGGGGCTGAGGACGCTTCCATTTTGTCTCCGAATCTGTGTGGTGGGACCACTTTGGTAGGTGCACTATAGAAAAGTTGTCGCAACGAGCGATATTCGGACAATCCCTAAGGTCAGTTTGACGTGCGTTTTATGGCCGGCAGCTTCGCAATGTGACGAGTGCCTGCGCAGATGAAACCCCGGCACCATGCAGTTGGCGGGGAGATCAGGGTTAGTACTGATTTATTGATGCCACTATCGCCCTACAATTGGCCCTACCAGATTGGACTACCAAAAAAGGACCTCACATGCTTTCTCGCGAAGACAACGAACTGCTGGTGCGCGTCGGCCAGGGGACGGCCATGGGCACGCTGATGCGGCTGTACTGGATTCCCTTTCTCAAGTCTTCTGAGGTAACGCCTGGTGGCCAACCTTACCGTGTGCGGCTGCTCGGTGAGGACCTGGTCGCATTCCGGGACAGCAGCGGGAAAGTAGGTTTGGTGGACCACGCATGCCCCCACCGCGGAGCACCGATGGTGTTCGCTCGTAACGAGGACGAAGGCTTGCGTTGCGTCTATCACGGCTGGAAGTTCGAAGTGAGCGGACAGTGCAAAGAGATGCCTTGCGAGCCGGCAGGCAGCCCGATGTGCAAGCGCATGAAAATCAAGGCTTACCCTGTCAAGGAGCGCAATGGCGTCCTGTGGGCTTACATGGGCGCCGACGCCGAGAATGCCCCGGAGCTTCCAGAAGTGGAATGGAACATGGTGCCTGAGGAGCAAGTCGCAATTTCCATGCGCGTACAGGAGTGCAACTGGCTGCAGGCGCTCGAAGGCGAGATTGATTCCGCGCATGCCGCCATCCTCCACGGCCGTGTCGGAGAGGGTGGCGTGATCAATCAATGGCGCCAGGCGCAGGATTTGAGCCCAACGTTCGAGTGCGTGCAGCACGATGCCGGCGTCAGCATCGGAGCCCGACGCAAGACCCCGGATGGTGCCAACTATGTGCGCGTCAATCAGTTCCTCATGCCCTTCTGGACGCTGGTACCCCCGCAATCCCAGTTTCCCGAACTGAGCGGCCATGCGTGGGTTCCTATTGATGACGAGCACACGTTATGCCTGATGTTCTCGTACCACCCAGCCAAGCCGTTCTATGAGAAGACGCGCAAGCTTTTCAAGGAAGGGCACAACGGGCGCGAGACGGGACATCATTCAGAAGTCGCATTTGAGAAGCGTCCGGTCACTGAGCCGTATCACACGTACTGGAGCCGCTACAACCGCAGCAACGCTTACCAATTCGACTATCAGCTCCAGATGGACAAGTACAACTCCGGCATGCCGGGCCTGTGGATTCAGGATGCAGCTTGCCAGTCGGGCGTGACGCCGATTTTCGACCGTAGCAAGGAACACCTCGGCACTAGCGACACCGGAGTAGCCCGGACTCGACGTGTGCTGCTTGAGGCAGTAAGGAAACTGGCTGCTTCCGGCGAACGCCCTCTCTCAAGCAACGTGCCGGGCGCTTTCCGTTGGCGGGCAGTATCGCTGACGATTCCCCTTGGCGGAGACTGGATGAAGCTGGGCGAAGACGTCATGCGCGCAGAGCCGGGCAAGGACTTTGGCTACACCCCCTGACGCGTAGTACTGGATATGAGCATGAACACCTCGCTGATTGAAATTCGCTTGAAGCGAATCACCTTCGAAGCAGAGAGAATCTCTTCGTTTGACTTTGTTTCCGCTGACGACAGGTCCCTGCCAGGCTTCCACCCTGGCGCGCACATCGACCTGCATCTCCAGCCGGGTATGGTCCGCAGCTATTCCCTCGCAAATGCAGCAGCGGCGGACCCTGCGTATTACCGTGTTGCAGTTCAGCGCGAACCCGACGGCCGAGGTGGCTCACGTTGGGCCCATGACAAGCTTCGCGTCGGCGACACGTTGTGGGCCACGGCACCCCAAAACGATTTTCCTCTCGATGAATGTGCCTCATGCGCCATATTTTTCGTCGGCGGAATTGGCATCACGCCCGTGCTGCCAATGATTCGCAGGCTCGACGCGATTGGGCGCGAGTGGAGACTGATGTACGCCAGTCGTTCTCATAAGGAGACCGCATTCACCGAGGAGCTTCGGCGAATCGACGCAGGACGTGGGCGCGTCTGCCACTTCCATGACTCCGAACCGGGTCAGCGGCTAGATATCAGCGCCACTGTGGCCACGCTTGCTCAAACCACGCACGTGTATTGCTGCGGCCCCACACGGATGATTGACGACTTCCTGGCAGCTACCCAAGCAAGGAACCCCGCCACGGTTCACTATGAACGCTTCTCTGCCACGCAACAGGCGGCCATGGAAGGCGGTTTCGACGTGGTTCTTCACAAGAGTGGCGCGAGGTTACGCGTCGAACCCGGGAAGACCATCCTCGACGTGCTGTTGGATAATGACGTGACAGTGCCCTATTCCTGCTGCAACGGCGTGTGCGGGAGCTGCCGAACTGGAATTATCGACGGCCAGGCAGACCACCGAGACGACTTTCTCAGCGACGAGGAGAAGCAAGCCAACCAGTCCATCATGGTTTGCTGCTCCGGCGCCCGCTCCAAGACGCTGGTGCTCGACCTTTGATGGCAGGCTACAGGGCTCAGAACGGACAATGGAAACCACATCATGACCAACGTACAAGAAGCCACCGCTGAATCCCGACCTAGCGCCGGCTCGAATGTTATCGCCGGCATCCTGGCATATCTACAGGACCGGCGTCTGCAGCCAGGAGACCGCTTGCCTTCAGAGCGGGATTTGGCGGAGCGTCTTGGCGTGGGTCGAAATGCCGTACGTGAAGCGCTATCGACTCTTGTGACGCTGCGGGTGGTTGAGTCGCGGCCGAATTCCGGCATCTATCTGCGTCACATGTCACGCGAGAGCAGCTTCGAGGCCCTCGTGCTGCTGACCGACATCGGCGCAACGCCTACCCCCACTGAAGTCACTGAAACGATGGAAGTGCGGGCACATCTTGAGTTGCTCGCCGTTAGCCTGGCTTGCCAGCGCCGAACTGATGAGGACGTGGCCCGCATGGAAGCCATCCTTGCACGGACTGACGCAATTCTCGAAGCTGGCGGGAACATCGCGGAAATGGACACGGACTTCCATATCGCGGTGGTCGATGCAGCACACAACTCTGTGCTCGTTCGCACCCTCAATGCCTTCTATCGCTTCACCGCGCGCCGAAGAGCGGTTCTTTTCGAGGACCGGACGCAAGGTCTGGCGTCGGCGCGCGAACACCGCCAGATGCTCGAGCACATTCGAAATCGCGACATTTCGAAGGCAGAACGCCTAATCCTGCAGCATATGGACCGGGCGACAACTTACTGGTCCAGCTACCTGGAAACCTGACCCAAGCGGCCACCTGAGCCGCAGCCCCCAACCAGGAGACTTACCATGCGCACCCGGCCTTCGCACCTGCGTGCAATGCTCCCGTTCGCCCTTTTTCTGCTGGCCACGCTCGCTTTGGCCAAGGAATTCCCAGAAAAACCCATCCGGCTAGTTGTTCCCTACGCCGCCGGCGGCAGCACAGATCAACTCGCACGCATCATTCAGAAGCCAATGCGCGAGTACCTCGGCCAACCCGTCGTGGTCGAAAACAAGCCCGGGGCAGGCGGAGCGCGACGAAGTGGGTCAATGGAACCCAGTTCTTACGAAATTCGACATTCACCTCTGAGCCAAATCACGCCATGCTAGACAACCTCGAAGCCGACTTTCTGCCCCATGTTCCCCGCCCGGCAGGGGCACCGACCGCGTTGGAGGGCCTCCGTGTGGTGGACTTTACTCACTTCATTGCAGGTCCTTTCGCCACGATGATGCTGGCGGACATGGGAGCAGATGTCATCAAAATCGAAGCACCGGGCCGCGGCGATGATTTTCGCCAGTACCCACCGGTCCACACGGACCTTGGACAAGGCGCACCATTCCTGTGGTCCAACCGTAACAAGCGAAGCATCGCCATCGACTTGAAGACGCCTGAAGGGCTTCAGGTGGCGCGGGAACTGATTGCCAGCGCAGACGTCGTCGTGGAGAACTTTTCGACCGGTGTCATGGAGCGATTCGGCCTTGACTATGCGAGCTGCAAAGTCGGCAATCCGCGCCTCGTCTATTGTTCGGTTTCCGCGTATGGCCGAAGCGGTGCATATGCCGACCGCCTTGGCTTCGACCCAATCGCACAGGCCGAAAGCGGCTTCGTTTCCATGAACGGCTATGCTGACCGTGAAGGCGTTCGAGCATTGTCGCCGGTGATGGACATCAGCACTGCCATGATGGCATGCAACGCCATCCTTGGAGCCTTGCTGTCGCGCGAGAAGTCTGGCAAGGGGCAAGCGGTCGAGATTGCTCTATTCGACAACGCAGTGCTGATGACTGGTTACGCCCCGATGCAACATCTGTTCAGCGGCGCTGACCCTCAACGGCACGGCAATACCAGCCCTGATACGTGTCCTTCCGGTGTGTTTAAAGCCAGGGACCGCTCCTTCTACATCAATTCCGGTAACAACGGCATCTTTCAGCGGCTGATGACTCAAGTCATCGGCCGGCCGGACTTGGCAACGGACCCGAACTATGCAACCGGTGATTTGCGCAGAGCACGCCGAGAAGAGCTCTTCGAGATTCTGGGACAGGCATTCGCCGAGCATCCCTGGAGCCATTGGCAGGGTCTCATGCGCGCCGCAGGTGTCCCAAGCGGTGAAGTACGTAGCGTGGGGGACGCCATTCGGTCACCAGAGGCGCGTGAAAGCCGAATCGTGAGCCGAATTCCCCATCCAAAGGTCGGCTGGGTTCCGAATATCTCCTTGCCCATCCGCTATAGCGATACGCCCATGGTCGACCCAACACCGGCCCCGGCAGTTGGGGAACACACACTTGAAGTCCTGCGAGCCGTGCTTGGCTATGACGACGGGAAAGTCGAAGCGCTTCGCTGCGCCGGCGCGTTGGGTAAAGACCATCGCGCACTGACGAAGGAATCTGCATTGTGACTCGCACGTTGAAGGGCCAAGTTGCGGTAATCGGCATCGGCGAAAGCCAGTATTACCGCCACGGGAAGTCACCCGACAGCGAGTTCAAACTCGCACTACAGGCGATTCTCGCTGCTTGCAAGGATGTCGGAATCAGCCCGCGCGAAATTGACGGTTTCTCGTCATTTAGCGATGACCGTAGCGACCCCTCTCGGCTGGCTGCGGCCCTCGGCATTCCCAGACTGCGTGCTACCACCATGCAATGGGGAGGTGGCGGTGGCGGCTGCTGCGGTGCCGTCGCCAATGGTGCCGCCTCGATACAAGCCGGCCTGGCGGACTGCGTCGTCGTATTTCGTTCTCTCGCCCAAGGCCAGTTTGGAAGATTCGGGCGAACCACAGGCATTGATACGATTTCAGGCGAAAAGGCGTACCTGATGCCTTATGGGGTCCTGACCCCACCTCAGCGCTTCGCCATGCGCGTGCGTCGGTTCATGCATGACCACGGCGTCCGACAAGAGGCGCTGCGAGCCATCGCCTTGGCCTCCTATCACCATGCGCAGTCGAATCCGCGGGCGGTCATGTACGGCAAGCCACTGGACGAAGAGAAGTACGACCAGTCTCGATGGATTGCGGAACCGTTTCACCTGTACGACTGCTGCATGGAGAACGACGGCGCAGCTGCACTGATTCTGGTTCCTGCTGAGCGTGCGAAGGATTTTCGCGGCAAGGCCGCGTACATCTTGGGCGCAGCCTCCGGGTCGGGCTACCGGACAGGCGCGATTCCGCATAACTCACCATTGTATGGCAGCGCGAGCTTCGACACCGTTGCGCCGGACCTCTTCCGAATGGCCGGCATCGGGCCGGCTGACGTCGGAGTCGTTCAGAGCTATGAGAACTTCACGGGCGGCGTGGTGATGGCGCTGGCCGAACACGGCTTCTTCAAACCTGAGGAAGCCAATGACTTCTTGACGCTCGAAAACCTGATTGCTCCATCGGGAAAGCTTCCGCTCAACACTAGCGGGGGCAACCTCGCCGAGTGCTACATGCACGGCTTCGAACTGGTGCTGGAGGCAGTTCGACAGATTCGTGGCACCTCATGCAACCAGGTGTCGCGTAATGACGTGGCGCTCGTAATCGGCGGCCCTATGGTCACCCCTGTTAGCAATCTATTGCTGGCATCGGAGGAGGCAACGCAATGACCCACGAAACCAGCGACATCGCATACCTGCCTTCAGGCCTCCCCATTCCCGTCCCCGAGCCGGAGGGGCTTTCTGCCCCATTCTGGAATGGCTTGCGCGAAAGCCGTTTGCTAGTCCAACGCTGCCAGCATTGCGAGACTTGGCAATTCGGTCCAGAGTGGCTCTGCCACCAATGCCACCAATTCGACCCCGGCTGGCAAGAGGCGGCCCCACGAGGCCGCATCTATAGCTGGGAACGCGTCTGGCACCCCTCGCACGACGCACTGAACGGGCATGGCCCGTACCTCGCGGTGCTTGTTGAACTGCCACACGCGGGGAATGTGCGCCTTGTGGGTAACCTTCTCGGAGACCCAATGCAAGAGGTCGTGATTGGCTCCGAAGTCGTAGGCGTATTCGAGCATCACCTCGATGCCAGTCCGCCGTTCTCGTTGCTGCAATGGCGTCTCTCCTCGTAAGTCCGCAGAATATGCCTGAATACGATTTGGTGGTGTGTGGCGCTGGAGCGGGGGGCATGTCTGCAGCGCTCACCGCGGCCCATCATGGACTTAGCGTTCTGATTTGCGAGGCGACAGACCAAGTCGGTGGCACGACGTCGACGTCTGCGGGGACGCTCTGGCTCCCCGGCAACCGTCACGGTCAGAAAGCCGGTTACGACGATAGCATCGCAGCTGGCCAGCAATACCTGGACGCGTTGATTGGCCCTGACGACCATCTCGGTCGTCGACAGGCATTTTTCGAGAGTGCAGGCCCGGCCATCGAATTTCTTGAAGAACGATGCGAACTCGCTTTTGTTAGCGCTGGCCGACATCCTGACTATTTGGAGCTGCCAGGCGCCGCCGGGTGCGGCCGGGCGCTGTCTCCGGTCGAGTTCGACGGCCGTCGGCTGGGGGCAGATTTCGACAGGGTTCGCCCTCCGCTAAAAGACTTCCTAATCCTTGGCGGGATGATGGCGAACAAGTCCGATGTCCAGGCTTTGGTACAGCGCTACCGGTCATGGCCAGCATTTCGCCGAACACTTCAGCTTGTGTGCCGGTATGTTCGCGACCGCCTTTCGTACGCGCGGGGCACCCGGCTTGTCATGGGCAACGCACTGGTAGCCAGGATGCTCCTTGGCTTGCGCAAGGCAGGTGTTGAGATTCGCTTTGGCACCCGTCTGCTCAAGCTGGAAAAGACCGGGAATCGCGTCAGTTCCATTGCCGTCGAGTCGGCCGGGCAATGCGAACACATCAGGGCTCGTATCGGCGTAGTGCTTGCTACGGGCGGCATTGGACACAACGCCGCCCTTCGCCGGCAACTAGACCCGAACGCATTCGACTCACTAACGCCGCAAAGTGTGCGCGGGGACGCCCTGGTTGCGGCCCGGGAGGTAGGCGCGAAGTTCGAGCACCAAGCGCGTGACTTCTTGTGGCAGCCGGTCTCCCGCGTCCCAGATGGAGCTGGCGGGTATCGGCTATTCCCCCATCTCTATCTTGACCGCGCAAAGCCCGGTCTCATCGCAGTGAACAGGGCGGGAAAGCGCTTCGTCAACGAAGGGGCTTCCTATCACCACTTTGTAGAGGGAATGCTGGGCGATGAGGAGGGCTCGGCCGGCAACCTACCGGCGTATCTCGTGTGCGACCACAAGTTTGTGGAGAAGTATGGCATTGGAATCGTTCCTCCTGGCACACGAAATCTGAGAGCGTTTGAGCGCTCGGGGTACCTGGTGTCCGCCCCCACCATCTCAAAGCTGGCGGAGAAGCTCGGGGTTGACTCCGCGGGACTACAGGCCAGCGTTATACGACAGAACGAACGCGCCGAACAGGGCCGCGACCTCGAGTTCTGCAAGGGGGAAACTGCAGTGAGTCGGTTTAACGGGGACGACAAGGAGCGGCATCCTTGCTTGGGGCCGATTCAAGCACCGCCATTCTGCGCGGTACAGGTCTTTCCTGCCGACGCGGCAAGTTGTTCGGGTCTCAGGACGGACCAAGATGGTCGGGTGCTTACTGGAAACGACGCACCTCTTGAAGGGCTCTATGCCTGCGGCAATGACATGGCATCGGTCATGAGGGGCTCCTACCCAGGACCTGGCGCGACACTCGGACCTGCGATGGTCTTCGGGTATCGGGTTGGAATACATGCCTTTCGCACTGCCAAGCAATGATGGTGGCTGAGACGGAACACGGAGACATGATGAATCGGGACGGCACTACAGTATCTCAACCATCCAATGGCGTGCATGATCGCGGGCCGCTTCATGGAGTCCGTGTTGTCGAATTCGCGGGCCTGGGCCCCGGCCCCTTTGCCTGCATGCTACTGGCCGACATGGGGGCCGATGTTGTTCGCATCGACCGCCCTGGTGCCAAGCCACGGCATCCCAAGGACCTGATTGGCCGAGGCAGACGCACAGTCCATCTGGACCTGAAGGACAGCGAAGACCGAAGGCGCGTCCTCGGACTGCTTGAACATGCGGATGCGCTGGTTGAAGGGTTTCGGCCGGGCGTCATGGAGAGGCTGGGGCTCGGACCGGAACTAGTTGAGCAAATCAATCCACGCTTGGTTTATGGTCGGATGACTGGTTGGGGGCAAGACGGACCACTCGCACAAGCTGCCGGTCACGATATTAACTACATCGCCCTAAGCGGGGCATTGGCGGCCATTGGTGAAGGCGGCTCGCCTCCCATTCCTCCGCTTAATCTTGTAGGAGATTATGGCGGTGGCAGTCTATACCTTGTTGTCGGAATGCTGGCCGGTTTGCTGGAGGCTCGCAGCTCCGGCCGCGGCCAGGTGGTGGATGCTGCAATTTGCGACGGCGCCCTGTCGTTAATGAGCCTGGCCCAGGGCCAACGGTTGCGGGGCACATTCATGGAGCAGCGAGGGAGCAACATGCTCGATGGCGGCGCTCCCTATTACGCTTCATATCGGACAAGAGACGACAAGTTTGTTTGCGTGGGTGCGATCGAGCCGCAGTTCTTTGCGTTGCTATGCGTGAAGCTTGACTTGGACCCCGCGCTCCGCGATGCGCAGCATGACCGTCTACGCTGGCCCGCGTTGCGCTCCGAACTGACGCGGATCTTTCAGACGCAGACACAGGCAGAATGGGTGGCTCAACTCGAAGGAACGGATGCGTGCTTCGCGCCTGTGCTTGCACTGAGTGAGGTCTCAGGCCACCCGCATATGGCAGCACGCAGCGCCATGGTTGATGTTGATGGTGTGGCGTACCCGGCTCCGGCACCGAGGTTCTCCAGGACGCGCTCGACGATCGCCGAATGCAATGCTATGGACATTCAGGAAAGTGAAGCCATTGTCGGCGAATGGCGCCTAGCGGCGCCGGCGACTATCCGCTAAACCAGGCTGACAAGGCCGTACGGATAGCTGAAAAGACTCTCTGGCTAGCGACCAACGAAAACGGGGTCGCGCTTCTCCAGAAACGCGCGCAAGCCTTCCTGGCCATCGTCGGTGTCGTAGCAGATGTTCTGTGCCGCCGTTTCACGGAACAGTGCCTCCCGCATTCCCCCCTGGTGATGCTGCTGAACTGCGCGCTTGGCTAGCCGGATCGGCAGCGGAGCATTCAGCGCGATGCGCTGCGCCAGGTCCATCGCGGCAACCATCAAATCCCCCGGCTCGACGACTTGACTGACGATCTGCAAGCGAAGCGCGTCTTCCGCATCGATTGCGGCACCGGTGTAGATCAGTTCGAAGGCCTTTGATTGTCCCACGATAGTTGGCAGGAGGTAGGTACCACCGTAGTCGGGCATCAGACCTCGCTTGACATGGGATTGCGAGAAGATGGCTGTGCGCGACGCAATGCGAATATCCGCCGCCAGAGCGAGATTCATGCCGGCGCCCATGGCGGGGCCATTGACAGCCGCGATGACTGGCTTGCTTGCTTCATAGACTGCCAGCAGCGTTCGGTCGCGAGGCGGTTCGATCTTGTCAGCCAGCGGCCGGCCCTCGGTTACGCGACCATAGATCTCGCGCAGATCACCGCCGGCGCAAAAGGCCTTGCCGGCACCTGTCAGGACTACCACGCGCACTTGATCATTGTCGTTCGCCATTGCCATGGCCGCGACAATGTCTTCGCGCATTGTGCCGCCGAGCGCATTGCTGCGCTCAGTGCGGTTGAGCGTAATGATCGCTACACTGTCTCGCTGTTCGTATAGAACACATCCAAAGACCCGGTGCATGGGGTTGTCTCCAATAATTGCCTATTGGCCACTACATCGTTGTTGCTACCGAGCCTGTTCTTCGGTCGACCGACATCTGTACATGAGCGAAATCACCATGGAGTGCACCGTCTCTCCGCGTTGATTCTTGACGATGCGATCGCAAGTCACGACGCCCTGCTCGCCGCTGCTGGTCAGCTTCTTTTCCGTAGGCGTGATGAAAACCTGGATGGTGTCGCCTGCCTTGACCGGAAGGTGCATACGCCACTTGTCCAGACCAAGCATCGCGACAATGGTGCCGTCATTGATGCCGCTCAGGCATTGAAGTCCGCCTGCGATGGCCAGCACGAGGGGACCGTGCGCAATCGGCTCTCCATAGGGTTGCGTCTTGCAGAACTCATGGTCGATATGCGGCGCGTTGTGGTCGCCCGACAGGCAGGCGAAATTGACAATATCGGTCAGGGTGACGGTGCGTCGGGAAGTAACGATAGTCTTGCCGATTCCAAAATCCTCGAAATAGAGGCCACGTGGTCGATATTGAGCTGCGTTATCAGTCATTGCGTAATCCAGGAATTGAGGTTAGGCAAAAGAGCGGTCCATGCATCCGAAGACGCATGGATCATGTGAAGAAGAGTTTTGTTGGTCGGGCCGGCGGCATCTACTGCTTTTCAATGCGAGCAAGCTCCGCAATGCGTACATAGCGGGCTGTGTCACGAGCGATCAAGGACGTGTAGGCCTCGGGTGTCGATGACTTGGCCTCGATCCCGAGCAGGGAGAACTGGTGCCGTACTTCGCCGGATTCAACCGCCTTTACAATCTCCACATTTAACCGCCTGACAATCTCTGGCGGCGTTCCAGCCGGTGCAAGCAGGCCAAGCCAGCCGGTGAAATCGAAGTCCTTGTAGCCGAGCTCCTGCATGGTAGGGGTATCGGGCAGCGCATCCGAGCGCTTTGCGCTCAGCATGGCAAGAGGCTTGATACGGCCACTGCGGATATGAGGCAGGATCGGACCAACAGAGTCAGGAGCGACCGTGATCCTGCCGCCAACCAGATCGGTTTCAGCTTCAGTTGGGCCTTTGTACGGGATGGGAGCGATGTCCGTTCCCGCCTGCTGATTGAGGGATTCCATCGCGAGCTGATAGAGGCCGGCCGAACTGCCATAGGTCACGGTGCCCGGCGCCCGTTTCGCTTGGGCGATGAGATCCGAAATCGAGTTGATCGAGGCGTCCTTGCGAGTCACCAGCAGCAACGGCGTGGCGGCAACCAGCGAGATGGGCGTGAAGTGCTTGCGGGGATCGAAGGGGGGCGCCTTGAGCAAGGCGGGCGGCACCATTGTCGAGGAAGCACTCGACAGCACCAGGGTATAGCCATCCGGAATGCTGCGGGCGGTGGCCTGCATGCCAAGCATGCCATTGGCGCCAGGACGATTCTCGACAATGACTGGCTGCCCGAGCGGCGGTCCAATCCGCGCCGCCACGGCGCGCGCCGTGATGTCGGAGGTCGATCCCGCCGTGAATGGCACGATGATCCGGATCGGCCGGCTTGGGTAGGCGGGCTCGGCAGACACGCCAGCGCATGCCATGCTCATCGCTATTGCAACACCCGAAGAAAAAGCTGTTCTCATGTCCTGCGACCTCTCTCGTTCTCGCCTGATGGCGTGTTACAGGGATCAGTGCGCCTACGTCATGCGCAATGTGCGCCTTGATTCTCTTGCAATGCGGAGGCAAGCCAGTCAATGCCCGGCTCGTCTTCGAGGGCCAGCACGCGCTTTGCATAGGCAAGCGCGCTATCGCGCGAGATGCACCAGGAGACCAGTGCAACAAACTTTTCCACCAGATCGCTCGGGCTGAGCGGATTCGAAGGTGCCCCGCGCGGCGCATCCTGGTACAAAGTCTGTGACTGATCCGTGTGGCGGCGCCGGATCGAGACGTGGCTGCGTTCGTAGTGGTGCAGCGACGAATCGGCTGTGACACGGATGTTCGGCATGACCGCGCGCACATCGGGCCGGTTGAGATACTCGTGATGGTCGAGACTGTGTCCGGGCAGGATGACATCGAATCCACAAGCCGCGAGCGCGAGGCAATAGCGGATATCGAAGCGCGCCTCGTTCGCTGTGCGAGGGGTTTCGGCCTTGACCACCGCTTCATGGACATAGGCCGGCAGCCGGACCTCAATGTCGCACCCGGCAAGGCCACCCTGCCAATCACGCCGCAAGGCGACGAGTGCATCGACTGCGGAATGGATATAGCCGCAGCAGGCGTGTAGTTTGCGGCGTGGGGCGAGCAGCGCCCAGGTTTCCAATGCCACGCGCGCATTCTGATGGCCGTTTGTCGATACCGTCGAGAAGTATCCAAGGTCGCCGTCAAACAGGCGAAGCGGCCCGGTCATGCCATGGCTGGCATACTGAACCGCGGTGACGGCGGTGGCGGCAGGCTGCGCACCGAACAATATCGGCTTCACGGTGCCCCCCTGGCGGAAGATGACCTCCGCGGGGCACCAGCCCGCCAGTGCCCCGGAAATCACCAGCGCGTGGCGGGTCTGCTCCTCATTCAGGCCGCGCAAATGCGCCACGGCTGCTGCTGCGCCGACAGAGGATGGCAGCCCGACGGGCGTCAGACCCACTTCACTATACGGCTTCAGCGATGGGTACACAGCAGCGTAGACGGCGCTGGTCAATTCAATGGCGCGTACCACGGCTTCAATCAACTGGCGACCACTCGCGCCAACGGTTTCGGCGGTAGCGACAGCCGCGGTCACGCAACCGATGCTCGCGTGGCCACCGATCAGGTCGTTCAGCTCGAGGATGTCGCCCGCATAGCCGTTGGCGATGACGGCCGCTGCGATCGGCATTTTTCTGCCATGGATGAGTACGGAAGCGTGATCATCGCCCTGGGTCGGTGCGCCGGACCACCTGGCAACCAGCCTGGATTCGTCGGCCTGCATGCCGGCGACGATGCAGCCGATGGTGTCAAGAATGCAAAGCTTTGCCTGGGTGACGACGGCATCGGGCAGATTGTCGAAGCGACACTGCGCGGCGCGCGCATGGAGCCGGTCGACGAACATGGCGTCAGTAGTGATCGAAGTCATGATGGAGGCCCATAAGTTCGCAAGGAGCGTAGATGCGGCAAGTCTTGTCTTCGCGGGGCGCGAGCGGCTGGAGTCAAACGGCTGCCACCAGCTCTGGCACGACGGTGTTCAGATCGCCCACCAGGCCATAGTCGGCCACCGAGAAGATCGGCGCTTCGGCGTCCTTGTTGATCGCCACGATCACCTTGGAATCCTTCATGCCGGCCAGATGCTGGATCGCGCCGGAAATGCCGACGGCGATGTACAGCTGCGGCGCAACGATCTTGCCGGTCTGGCCGACCTGGTAATCGTTGGGCACGAAGCCGGCATCCACGGCGGCGCGGGATGCGCCCATCGCGGCGTTCAGCTTGTCGGCCAGCGGCGTCAGCACCTTGGTGTAGTTCTCGCCGGAACCCACGCCACGGCCACCGGACACGATGATCTTGGCGGCGGTCAGCTCGGGGCGGTCGCTCTTGGTCACTTCGCGCGAAACGAATTGCGAGATGCCGGCGTCGGCCACGGCCGGCAGGTTTTCCACGGCGGCCGAGCCACCTTCGGCAGCGGCGGCGTCAAAGCCGGTGGTGCGCACGGTGATGACCTTGACCTTGTCCGACGATTGCACGGTCGAGATCGCGTTGCCGGCGTAGATCGGGCGCTCGAAGGTATCCGGGCCGTCCACCTTGGTGATGTCCGACAGCTGGGCTACGTCCAGCTTGGCGGCCACGCGCGGCAGGATGTTCTTGCCGTAGGGGGTGGCGGGCGCCAGGATGTGGCTGTAGTCGCTGGCGATGGCCAGCGCTTGCTCGGCCACGTTCTCGGCCAGGCCGTCGCCGAAATACGGGGCATCGGCCAGCAGTACCTTGGACACGCCGGCGATCTTGGCGGCAGCGGCGGCTGCAGCAGCGGCGTTGGCGCCGGCCACCAGCACGTGGACGTCGCCGCCGCACTGGAGAGCTGCCGTCACGGTGTTCAGCGTGGCGCCCTTGATGGATTGGTTGTCGTGTTCAGCAATGACGAGTGCAGTCATGTTTTATCTCCTGGCGCGCTCAGATGACCTTGGCTTCGTTCTTCAGCTTTTGCACCAGCGTCGCAACGTCCGGCACCATCACACCCGCGCTGCGCTTGGGCGGCTCGACGACCTTGAGGGTCTTCAGCCGGGGCGCCACGTCCACGCCGAGATCTTCCGGCTTGACGGTGTCGAGCTGCTTCTTCTTGGCCTTCATGATGTTGGGCAGCGTCACATAGCGCGGCTCGTTCAGGCGCAGGTCGGTGGTCACCACCGCCGGCAGCTTGATCGACAGGGTCTCCAGACCGCCGTCCACTTCGCGCGTCACCGACGCCCGGCCATCGGCCACCACCACCTTGGAGGCGAAGGTCGCTTGCGGCAGGCCTGCCAGCGCGGCCAGCATCTGGCCGGTCTGGTTGGAGTCGTCGTCGAT
>NZ_JARJLM010000091.1 GCF_029335485.1 Cupriavidus basilensis | reverse complement strand
TGGCTAAGCCGAGGCTCAACTCAACAGCAACGCATCGTCATCCAGCTGCTCGTGCCTGGTCTGCTCGAACATGCGCAGCAGATCCGGCACATCCAGTCCGGCGCGCTGCTCGCCCGACACATCCAGCACCACCTGGCCCTGGTGCAGCATCACCGTGCGCTGGCCGTAGTCCAGCGCCTGGCGCATGCTGTGGGTGACCATCATGGTGGTGAGCTTGCTCTCCGCCACGATCTTGGCGGTCAGTTCCAGCACGAAGGCAGCGGTCTTCGGGTCGAGCGCGGCGGTGTGCTCATCCAGCAGCAGGATGCGCGACGGCTGCAGCGAGGCCATCAGCAGGCTCACGGCCTGGCGCTGGCCGCCCGAGAGCAGGCCGATGCGGTCGGTCAGGCGGTTTTCCAGGCCGAGGTTGAGCAGGCGCAGCTTGTCGCGGAACAACTCGCGCGAGGGTTTGTTCAGCGCCGAGCGGAAGCCCCGGCGGCTGCCGCGCGCCATGGCCAGCGCCATGTTTTCCTCGATCGTCAGCGCTTCGCAGGTGCCCGCCATCGGGTCCTGGAACACGCGCGCCACCAGGTGGGCACGGTCCCAGGCCGGCTTGCGCGTGACATCGGTCTCGTCGATGGTGATGCGCCCGGTATCCACCATCTGGTCACCGCTGATGGCGTTGAGGAAGGTCGACTTGCCCGCGCCGTTGGAGCCGATCACGGCAACGAACTGGCCGCTCGGGATGTCCAGGCTGAGGCCGCGCAGCGCGCGCGTCTCGATCGGGGTGCCGGGATTGAAAGTGAGTTTCAGGTCTTGTGCGCGCAGCATCTCAGGCACCTCCGTTCTTGCGGCCGAACAGCTTCTTGCGGGTTCCCGGCAGCACCAGCGCGCCGGTGACCAGCACGGCGGTGACCAGGTTCAGGTCTTGTGCCTTCAGGCCGATGAACTCGCTGTTCAGCGCGAGCGCGATGAAGAAGCGATAGAGGATGGCGCCCAGCACCACGGCCAGCGTGGTGTACACCAGCCGGCGCGCCGGCAGGATGCTCTCGCCGATGATCACCGCGGCCAGGCCGATCACGATGGTGCCGATGCCCATCGAGATATCGGAGCCGCCCTGGGTCTGCGCGAACAGCGCGCCCGCGAGCGCTACCAGCCCGTTGGACAGGGCCATGCCGGCCAGCGTGGCGCGGCCGGTGGCGATGCCCTGGGCGCGCGCCATGCGCGGGTTGGCGCCGGTGGCGCGCATGGCCAGGCCGAGCTGCGAGGAGAAGAACCAGTCGAGGCCCAGCTTGGCCACTACCACCACGATCAGCAGCAGCGCGGGGCGCAGCATGTAGTCGGGCAGCCAGTCGGGCTGCAGGATGGTGAAGATGGTGGATTCGGTGATCAGCGGCACGTTGGGCTTGCCCATGATGCGCAGGTTGACCGAGTACAGTGCGATCATCATCAGGATACTGGCGAGCAGGTCCATGATCTTGAGGCGCACATTGAGCCAGCCGGTGATGAAGCCGGCAAAGGCGCCTGCCACGATCGCCAGCGCGGTGGCAAGGAAAGGATCCTGGCCGGAAGCGATCAGCGTGGCAGCCACAGCGCCACCCAGCGGGAAGCTGCCATCAACGGTCAGGTCGGGAAAATTGAGGATGCGGAAGGAGATCAGCACCCCCAGGGCAACGAGGCTGAAGATCAGGCCGATCTCCAGGGCGCCCAGAAGGGAAAAGAGGGACATGGGGGAATCCAGTTGCTATTTCCGGCTTGGGAGCCGGAT
>NZ_JARJLM010000090.1 GCF_029335485.1 Cupriavidus basilensis | reverse complement strand
CGCCGCGGCGCAGCGATTATAGCCACTCGGACGGGCTGCCGTATGCGCTTGCCAGGGGGGCGTCGCGCCGCGGCAGCACCAATCCCTGGTGTGCGGCGAAGTCGAACAGTTCGCGCTCGTTGCTGACCCCCAGCTTGCGCATGGCGCTGTTCTTCTGGCGGCTGATGGTCTTTATGCTGCGGCAGAGCTGCCCGGCTATCGCCGTGACCGAGTTGCCGCTGAGGTACAGGCGCAATACCTCGGACTCGCGCACCGACAGTCCGATCGCACCGGCGCGCCCTGGGGCGTAATGGGCGCCGGACTGGTCCAGCACGCGCGCGGCCGATTCACCCACGAAACGCAGCCCGCGCTCCACGCGGACAATGGCGGTAACGAGTTCATCCAGTTGCGAGTCCTTGAGCAGCAGGCCATGGGCGCCGGCGTTCAGGATGGCGCGCAGGACCAGCGGATTGGTGATCATGGTCAGCACCACCACGCCCAGTGCCGGGTGGTGCCGCCGCAGGTTGGCAAGCAGGCGGATGCCGTCGCTCGCGGTGCCGCATGGCATGTGGTAGTCGGTAACGACGATGTCGGGGCGGAATGCGCGTGCCGCCTGCAACAGTTCGGCGGAATTCCGGACATCCGCGCAGATCTCCCAGCCGGTCTGGCCTCGCAACTGGCTCCTGACCGCCAGCGTGATGGCAGGATGATCGTCGGCGAGGAGGATTCTCAATGACATAGCAGTGCTCGCGCGCGAGCGCAGGGATGCCCGATCCCTTGGGCCATACATCCCTGTCGCAAGGTTGAATGGCTGGCAAAAACGCGCCGCACGGCCAAGGTCGCGCGGCGCGAACAGCACAGGAACAAAGCACCTTCTGCCGCATGCCTTGCTCGGACGAACGAGAAGCGGAAGGTGCCTATGGAGAATAAGCGCCGATTCCGGCATTCGGTCTGAGACTATTCTCAATTTGGATGGGCGTCGGCGTGGGCTGGCATATCCGGCAGCCCGCGGGCAGAGGTGTTGCCGTGCAGCGCGTGCCGGTCAGGCAGCGTAGGCGGTGCGCTGTTCCTGTTTCAGGGCCTGGCGGCGGTGATCGATGGCGTTGACCGGATTGCGCAGGATGCTGGTCCCGATCTCCATGATGCCGCGCAGGGCCTTGCCGGCGTTGGCGCGGACCGGCGTCCAGAAGTGCAAGGCGGCCCATTCGGGGAAACCGCCCGGCGGTGTCAGCAGATGTATCCTGTGATGGCGAGTGACCAGCGGTACGTTGAAGTCCAGCAGCGGGCAAACGCCGCCTGCCGCAAGCAGTAACGCAACCTGCGTGTGCCAGGAGGGCACCACGGTTTCCCGGTAAGCGGGATCGTGCGCCAGCCGGTTCAGGAAACCCTGTAGCGGGCTGCCGGGTTCGGTGTCTTCCTGCAGCAGGATCCACTCGTGCGGGTCCTGCGCATTGTCGTAGCTGCCGTGCCGGATGGCGGTAACCAGGCGGCGCGGCGTTGCCAGGATATTGTGCTGCGCCACCTGCTCGGGCACATAGTGGCTGTCGGCCACAAAAGCACAATCCAGCTCTCCGCTATCTAGTTGCGCGGCCAGTGCCGCGTCGGCAAAGACGGGGCGGGTCATGAAGCGGTCATCGGGAAAGCGCTCGCACAGGGTCGTGAGGATTTCCGTGATGACAGGATCTCCGATCGACGGTGAAAAGCCGATGGCGATACGGCGATGGGGCGTCGCGGCTTCGGCCGTCGCGGTAACGGGGCGCACCAGGTGAGCCCATTTCGAAAGGATCTGGCGGGCAGTCTGCTCCAGCCTGAGAGCGTGCGCGGTTGGCTCGAGCGTTCCGTTGCGCTTGATGAACAGCGGGTCGCCGGTGATCTCGCGCAGGCGCGCCAGGCTGTAGGCAATGGTTGGAATCCGGCCCTGCGTGCAGGCCGCGACGGCGCCGAGATCCCGGTATTCCATCAACAAGACGAAGACGTGCAAGAGCTTGGTGCTGACGTGCCGCATGGCAACTTCTCCCGATTTGAGACTTGTTTTTTTGTTTTCTTCCGGCTACCACCCGTGCCGGGCAGGGGGCTATCCGGTCAGGCGCCGCGCCATACCGCGAAATTGGTGGTGGGCCTGAAAAGACGGCGGCGGGCACGGGCCCGGCACAGCGGCAAGGCGCGGCAATCTTGAAAATATCCCAGCGCAAATGGGGACATGACAAAGCATTTCCTCTTTACTGTGGCCCGGAATTTGGACGGCAGCGCTGACAAAATCCATAGCCGGCCGGCTTCGCGTTGCGCGTCTCGTCGCCGGTCTTGCCCGAGGCGCGAGGCTCGGTTGCCGACGATCGAAATTTAGTTAATGCCAGGCAAGGTTAATACAGAATTTTCAATCTTGCCAGTACACCGCCCCAATGCCATCCTCTAAATCCGTGCCTAAAAGTTCTTTTTGTTCGAACATGAAGACATTAAGCGACGTGCCTTGCGAAACATGACTTGCCGTGCCGGCGGGGCTGCCCGGGAATTTCAAGGCGTTTCATTGCCCTGTCATGGCAGGAGTGGGCCATTTTTCATCTATCAGAACCAGCGCGGGAATCAAGGGAGGATGAAATACCCGCGCGGATACGATGGTGCTTTTCAGTAGCGGATTTTCCAGTTTGGATTTTTCCGGAACTAGAATTAAAAATGGTTTAGCTCACAGTTTGAAATCGTTGTATTGCCTCCCGATGCGCCATGGAAAAGCCGCCAGGCTTGTCTCGGCACATCCACGCCGGAGTCCGCGACCGGCGCCACGAAAAATTGCTTAACTCTCGGCTTGAACACACTGAATTGCCTTTTGCGGCACTGGTGGTAACTTTGCCGGCAGGGGGAAACGGGCCATGCACGCGCAACGGCGCGAGTGGCTTTTGCGAGCGGAGGCTGGCGGTGAACAGACGTTTTTCGGAGGAACAGATCCGCGCATACCTGGCGGAGGGCGCTGCCGGCGTGCCGGTTCGCGAGCTATGCGCGCGCTATGGATTCAGCGATGCGTCTTTCTACGGCTGGCGCATCAAGTACGGCAAGGCCGCGGGGAGCGAGGGGCGCGACGGCCGCAAGCTGCGCGACCTGCAGGAGGAAAACACGCGACTTAAGAGTATGCTTGCGGATGCGCTGCTCAAGCTTGAGTCGATGCGCAATGGCAATGGTCGTGCCGGCAACGGCAAGGAACGAAGCTAAGTCCGGGGTTCAGTCCCGATTTTGCCGGCCTCCGGGGAGGAACATCGGAAACACGCGTGTCTTTCGGTATCTATCGGCAAGGCGACCACTGGAATACTGTCCGGGGCGTTTGCCCCTCCGCTTTGGAGAACTGAAATGAAACGGGCTTCGATCGCCATGGCTGTCGTCCTGGGCTTTGGCTTGCTGGCGGGCCAGGCTGGCCGCGCCGCCGAACTGGAAGTCCCCGCGCCGATGGTCGCCCCGCCGCCGCCCCGGATCCTGCTGGACCCGGCCACCGACAATGCCGGCCCGGCGGCGGACGGCACCCTTACCCCGGCGCAGCGCACCCATTGCCAGGCATTGCTCGACAAGATCAATGCGCTGCCGTCCGGGCCGCAATGGTCTGCCAGCAAATCCAGCGTGACAACCCCCGACGGCGGTTCCCACCCGATGCTGGAGCGGCAGGCGGATCGCAAGCAACTCAATGAGGCGTATCGCCAGGAGTGTGCCCAGCAAAAACGCTGAGGCGCCGCAAGGCAGGCCGCGACGCCGGTTCCGGATAGGTCTTACTTCGCCTCGCAGCGGTTCGGCGCAATGGTGACTTCGCCCACCGGCAGTTCGCCGATTCCCATGTAGCGATAGTTGAGTGTGACGCCGAGCCGGCCCAGCACCGGTACATCGGGGTTGCGGCAGATGCCCCGCTCCAGTATGGGGCGAGCGCTGGCCATGAAGGCGACCGTGCCCTCCCGCGTGGCATCCACGCCGGCCAGGCTAAGGCGAAACACCACGCGTTTGCCCGGTGCCACGCTGCAGCCCTCCAGGCGCGTCGCGCCATCCAGCGCGAACGGTCCCGCCCTCGTCAGTTCCAGGCATGCCGCCTTGAGCTCGGCATCTGCGGTACTGCCCCCGCCGGTCAGCCGCGTGACGCCGCTCATGCCCGTGCTTTTCCCCTGCACCGTGCCAAGCAGCAGTCTTGCCAGCGTCGATAACGAAACGGCTGGACTGGTTTGCACGGCGACTGCCGGTATTAGCCCGGCAGCCATCAGGCAGGCGAGAAGCGCCAGGCGGGCGCATGCCGCGAAAGGGGAGTTCCGCATTTTGATACCGGAAACAATGTCGGCTGCCAGCCCGGGACCGGCGAGGTGTTCCTTTTCCCCGTCGCGTGTTGCGGCATAGCCCGAACATAGCCGCGTTTGCAGGGAGGTGCTGTCCGTGTCCGTCCTACGCCAGAGCGGGGCCTGCCGTGCCGGGGCGCAAGGGTAGTGGCTTGGATGGCGCGATCGCCGGCGAGCTGTCGGGTTCGGCCGCGGGCGGGCGGATCGGCACCCGCTCCGGATCTTCATAGACCGCGCTCAGTCCAGCCGGATCGACGATGTGCAATTGCCGCTGCCGTATCGTGATCAGCCCAACCGATGCAAAGCGCGCAAGCAGCCGGGACACGGTTTCCAGGGTCAGGCCAAGGTAGCTGGCGATATCGTTGCGCGACATCGCCAGCGTCAGCGCCGCCCCTGAATTGCCGCGGCGACGCTGCTCGCTGGCCAGGTCGAGCAGCAGCATGGCAAGCCGCTGGGCTGCTTTCATCGAGCCGATCGCAACCAGCAGGGTGCGCTCGCGCTCGGTATTGCGGCGTAGCGTGCGTAGCATCGGTTCCCTGTACTCGGCGCGCAGCAGGTGCGCGCGCACGGCCTCGATCGGCACCACGCAGCAGCGTGTGTCCTGCATGGCCACCGCGCTGGTGCAGTGGGCCTGGCTGTCATGGTCCTCCAGGCCCAGCACGTCGCCCGGGTGCGCAAAGGCGGTCACCTGGCGCCATCCCAGCGGCGATTCGAAGACGGATTTCGCGCTGCCGTCATGCACGGGAAATACGGCCAGCACGGGCCGTCCCTGACGGTGCACGGTTTCGCCCGCGCGCCACAGCATGCTGGCCGGACTCAGGCTGCGTTCAGGCGAATCCAGGGCCGGTGTGGCGCCGGCGTTACGGCAGATCCGCTGGAAGAGACACAGCGAGCAGCTTGGCTTATCTGCCTGGGGCGTGGTCATGACATTCTCCAGTTGCCTGCGATACACGCGACGGCAGTATAACCGGCCCCTATCTGCACCTAACTTTTAGTGATCTGCATTCTTTGATGAGCTGCCTTAAAGAATTTCTTCGCCAGCGGCGATTCCGGCGGGAATGCTGTCAGGCGGCGCTCTCTTCACTATTGCCTGGTTTTCGCTGCGTGTGACGGGAAAACGACACCATCCCCCCGTCGGAGGGTGTGTTATGCTGCATCGCAACAATGTAGACGGCAGGAGTCTTCATGGCCAAAAGCCTTTCGGCGGACTGGCATGCGCAACTCCGGCAGCTCAGCCGGGTGCAGCCCCAGACCGCGCGCCAACTTCAAACGTGGATTAACCGTATCGCTACCCTCAACCCCGCAGTCCCCCGCCTGCGAGCCCGCTCACCGGCGTCGCCGCCGCTGCCATCGCGCCAGCCGTTGCCGGGCGAATGGGCATCCCACCATCACCGCCTGGCACCGCTGCCCGGCGAACTGGTCCCCCGCTTGTCCTACTGGCTGTATGTGCCGGCGCGCGCGCCCAAAAGGCCCATGCCGCTGGTGGTGATGCTGCACGGCTGCCGGCAGAAGCCGGAGGACCTGGCCGCGGGCACCCGGATGAACGCCCTCGCCGAGCGCGAGGGCTTCATGGTGGCTTATCCGCAGCAACCGTTGCGGCGCCAGATGCAGCGCTGCTGGCAATGGTTCGACCTCGGCGCCGCGGAAGGCGGGCGCGAGGCGCAGGCGCTGGCCGTGCTGATCGATGCGCTGGCAGCGCGGCGGGATGTCCGGGCCGACCAGGTGTACCTGGCGGGATTGTCCGCCGGCGCCAGCATGGCGGCGGTGGTGGCTTTGCGCTATCCGGAGAAGGTTGCCGCGGTCGGCCTGCATTCCGGCGTCGTGATTGGCGCGGCGTGCACCCCCAGCGATGCCTTGCGCGCCATGCAGCATGGCACTACGGTCGCCCCCGCCTTGCTGCTGGATGCCGCGGGCGTCTCGCCGGGCGGGCCGAAGATGCCGGCCATCGTGCTCCACGGCATGGCCGACGAGGCTGTGCATCCGGTCAATGCGCGCCTGCTGGCACGCCAGTTCCTGGCGTATAACGGCATGACGGACCGGCTCGACGAACGGATGAGCAGCGGCGCGGCGCGGCACCTCGCCGGTGCTTGCGCCGTAGCCGGGGATGAAGGAGAGGTTCAGGGGGCGGAGGCGACGGAAGCCGCCAATGGCCATGAGGCCACCCCGAGCCTGCCTGCAGGCGACTACCTGGAAGCCAGCTTTGGTACCTGGAACCGGGAACTGGTCGAATTATGCGAGGTTGCCGGCCTGGACCATGCCTGGAGCGGCGGCGATGGCGATTACGCCTATCACGCGCCGATCGGCCCGGATGCCAGTGCGCTGATGTGGGAGTTCTTCAGGCAACATCGGCGCTAGACGCCAGCCCGGCCAGTGCCGGACGCAAAAAGGGAGGGCCGCAGTTGCGGCCCTCCCTTTTTCCGTACCGGCATCCTGTTCTTGGCAGGCGCCGGCCGTAAGCCGCTGACTCAGGCGAGCGAGCGGTCCTTGACGAACAGCGCCGTCACCATGCCCAGCAGGCACAGTGCCACTACATAATAAGCGGGGGCGAGGGGCTCGTTCTTGAGCATCAGCGTGACGATCATCGGGGTCAGGCCGCCAAAAATCGCGTACGACAGGTTGTAAGAGAACGACAGCCCCGAGAAGCGCACCTGGGCCGGAAACGCTTTCACCAGCACGTACGGCACCGCGCCGATGGTGCCCACGAAAAAGCCGGCCAGCGCATACAGCGGCATCAGCAGGTCCGGGCGGGTGTGGATGGTGCTGTAGAAGATATAGGAGCTGATCGCCAGCAGCAGGCCGCCACCGAACAGGGTGACTCTCGGGCCGACCTTGTCGGCCATCAGTCCGGCGACCACGCAGCCGATGGTCAGGCAAAGCGTGGCCACGCTATTGGCCACCAGTGCGGTACGCGCATCGAAGCCGTAGATCTTCTGCAGGAAGGTAGGGGTCATCAGGATCACCACCACGATGCCGGCTGACAGCATCCAGGTCAGCAGCATCGACACCGCCACCGCGCCGCGGTGATCGCGCACCACAGCCTTGAGCGGCATCTCCGCGGCCAGCGCCTTGCGCTTCTGCAGTTCGGCGAACACCGGGGTTTCATGCAGCCAGCGGCGCAGGTACATCGAGCCGATGCCGAACACGCCGCCCAGCAGGAAGGGTACGCGCCATCCCCAGTCCACCAGCTCTGCCGGGGTGAAGATGGTATTGATGCCGGTGGCCACCAGCGAGCCCAGCAGGATGCCGGCGGTCAGGCCCGCGGTCAGCGTGCCGCAGGCGTAGCCGGTGCGCCGTGCCGGCACGTGCTCGGACACGAACACCCAGGCGCCGGGCACTTCGCCGCCCACGGCGGCGCCTTGCATCACGCGTAGCAGCAGCAGCGCCACCGGCGCCAGCAGGCCGATCGCATGGTAGGTCGGCAGCAGGCCCATCAGCAGCGTGGGCACCGACATCAGCAGGATCGACAGCGTGAACATCTTCTTGCGGCCAAGCAGGTCGCCGAAGTGGGCCATGATGATGCCGCCCAGCGGGCGCGCCAGGTAGCCGGCGGCAAAAATGCCGAAGGTCTGCAGCTGGCGCAGCCAGTCCGGCACCGATGGCGGGAAGAACAATTGCCCGATGACGGTGGCGAAGAAGACAAAAATAATGAAATCGTAGAATTCGAGCGCGCCCCCGAGAGCGGCAAGGGCAAGCGTTTTGTAATCCTGTCCGGTCAGGGGGCGAGCTTGCGTAAGCGCGCTATCTGCTCCGGCGGTACTGCTGATGGTGGACATGAGGAGACTCGCATGGAAAAAGATCGCATGCGAAGCGCGCAACACGGTTGACGTGGAGGGTTCTGGCCGGAAGGTACAGCGCGGGAGAAGCAGGCACTAAGTGGCGGATAAGCCGCTGGCATGCGACGAGACGCTTCGCAAAGGCGAGAAGATACCAGATCGGCGGCGAAGCGGCTGTCGTCATCCGGCTTCAAACCATGTTTAGTCCGCGATGAATTCACCTTTGGTTTCATTTGAATACCTTTGCTTTGCCACGAAGCGTTGCCATAATGTGTGTAAAAAGTGAAATCCGGGCCACAAAGTGGGCAATTCGCCGGCAACGCAGCGTGGAATGCCATCGTGCATGCGCGTTGCTGGCGGATATGCAATGCGGAAACGGGTAATGGGGTTGAATTTTCTGGGATCACATGGCAATCAAGTTCTCCATGCAGGCGGCAACCGCCACACCGCGCCGTAGGGCAGGCCTGCGCGTGGCCGGCGGCATCGTGGCCGCGCTGGCGGTGTTCGGCCTGGCTGGCTATTTTGGCGGGCCTCCGCTGATCAAGTCCTTCGTGGCCAAGCAGGCCAGCGAGGCACTGGGGCGGAAGGTCACCTTCGGCGGCGCCGAGGTGCATCCTTTCTCGCTGGCGGTCGACGTGACCGACGTCACGATCTACGAGCCCGACGGCACCACGCCCATGCTGACGCTGGGCGAGGCCAAGATCGACGGCGCCATCGCCTCGCTGTGGCATATGGCGCCGGTGGTGGATGCCGTACATATCGACCGGCCCTCGCTGCGCCTGGCGCGCGACGCCAGCGGGCGCATGAACTACGCCGACATCGAAGAGCGCTTCGCGGCAAAGCCCGCGGCGCCCAAATCCGAACCCGCGCGCTTCTCGGTCAACAATATCGCGCTGACCGGCGGCACCGTTGTGTTCGACGACAAGCTGCTCAAGCAGACGCAGCGCGTGGACAACCTGACCATCACGCTGCCCTTCCTGTCCAACCTGCCGCACGACGTCGAGATCGTGACCCGGCCGACGGTGAGCGCGAACGTCAACGGCTCCGCGGTCGCCCTTGACGGCACGATGCTGCCGTTCGCCGCTTCGCGCGAGACGCACCTCAATATCAACCTCGACGGGCTGGAACTGGCGCGCTATATGCCGTTCGCGCCGACGCTCCAGGATGCGCAGATCAAGGGCGGCCTGCTCGATACGCGGCTCACGCTGGGATTCATCCAGCAGAAAGACAAGCAGGACGTGTTTCTGACAGGCACGGCGGCGCTGCGCGATGCCGATATCCGCAAGCATGATGGCTCGCCGCTGGTGAAAGCGGGCCGGGTGGCGGTGGACATCGCACGCATCGAGCCGCTGGGTCGCATGGTCCATCTGCGCAGCTTCGCCGTGGATGGCCTGGCAGTCCAGGCCGTGCGCCGCGCCGATGGCTCGCTGAACCTGGCCCAGGCCTTCCTGCCGCAGGCAGCCAAGGCGGAGAAACCGGCCGTGGCGCCAGCACCCGTGGCACCGGCGTCGTCGCCTGCCGTGGCCAAGGCGGCTCCGGCCTCGGCGCCGGCCGCCGGCGGCGTTGCCGCGCCGGCGGCGTTGCCCTGGCGCTATGCGGTGGACCGGATTACCGTCAAGCAGGCCAGCCTGGGTCTGCGCGACGAACTCGCCACGTCGGGCCCCGGCACGCTGGCGCTGGGTCCCCTTGATGCCGAGGTGACTGGCCTGTCCGGCGATAGCGACAAGCCTGCCAAGGTGCAGGCCAAGCTGGGGCTGGGTGAAGGGCAGACCCTCAGCCATGAAGGCGAACTGACGCTGCATCGCGGCACCATGGACGGTACCTTGCAGGCCAGCGGCGTGAAGCCGCAGGCTTTCGCCGCCTGGTGGCCGGCGGAACTGCACACCCGGCTCGGCGACACCGCGCTCAACGCCGAGCTGCATTACAAGATGGCGTGGGGCGGACCGGATTTTGCTTTCTTGCTGGACAAGTCCCGCGTGGAACTGGCGCCGCTCTATGTGGCCACGCGCGAGCCGGTGACGGTGCCGCAAGCCACCGCCACGACTGACAACGCCCGCAGGCGCGGCGCACGGCGTGCCAGCGACGACAGCGATAACGCCAACCTGCCGGCGGTAAGCGCCGAGCGGGTGGCGCTCGAAGACATCGCCTTCGACCTTGGCGCGCACACATTCCAGGCCGGCCAGCTGGCGATAGCCAAGCCGCAGATCGCGCTCACGCGCGACCGCAAGGGCCAGGTGCTGGAGGCCGCGCGACTGTGGGCCGAGCAGTCCGGGCAGAAGGCAGTCCAGCGCGCCTCCACCATGCAGGCCAAGGCCAAGCAGCCGCAGAGTGCCGCCGCGGCCAGGCCCGTGCCCTGGAAGGCGCAGCTTGGCAAGTTCTCGCTGGATGGCGGTAGCCTGCGCCTGACCGACTACGCGCCCTCGGACGCCAACCGCGACCGGCCGGTGATCCATCAATTCCGCAATGTCGGCCTTGGCACCGGCCCGCTCCAGTGGCCGATGGCGGCAGGGGCCATTCCGCTCAAGTTCAAGGCCGAATCGGGACGGCGCGGCTCGCTGGCGATCGACGGCACGGTGCTGCCCACCGCGCCCGCGGCGCAGCTGCAAGTGGATCTGCGCGAGTTCGACCTGGCGCCGCTGCAGCCTTACCTGGCCGACCGTTTCAATGCCGCGCTGCGTGGCGGCACCGCCACCGTGAAGGGGCGCCTGGGCGTCGATGCACCGTCCGGCAAGCCGATTGCCGCGCGCTTTGCCGGCAACGCGCAGTTCGGCAATGTGCGCAGCGTCGACCGCCTGACCGGCGACGATTTCCTGCGCTGGCGCTCGCTGGCCGTCAACGGCATCGATTTCGTCATGGACGAGGCCAAGGGGCCGATGAAGGTCGGCGTGGGCAGCGTCGCGCTGTCGGACTTCTACGCACGGGTGATCCTGAATGCCAACGGCCGCCTCAACCTGCAGGATGTGATGGCTGGCGGCGCCGCCAAAGGCGAAGCCGCGCCCAACACCAGCCTGACCCAGGCCAACCCGGTGCCGGCCGCCAGCGCGCCTGCTGCAGCGCCCGCCGCACCCGCGGCACCTGCGGCAACCGTGGCCACGGCCGCGGCGAAGCCGCAGATCCGCATCGGTGGCGTGACGGTGGAAAAGGGCAACATCAATTTCTCGGATTTCTTCGTCAAGCCGAACTACACCGCCAACCTGACCGATATGAAGGGATCGGTCTCCAAGGTCTCGTCGTTGGACCCGACGCCGGCCGACCTCACCCTGGCGGGGCGTATCGATGACGACGCACCGGTCAATATCGACGGCAAGCTCAACCCGCTGGCCGACCAGCTTTACCTCGATATCGCGGCCAAGGCCGCCGGCGTGGAACTGACCCGGCTGACGCCTTACGCGGCCAAGTACGCCGGCTACCCGATCACCAAGGGCAAGCTCACGGTCGATGTGGCGTACAAGATCGAAAACGGCAAGCTGGACGCGCGCAACCACCTCTACCTGGACCAGCTCACTTTCGGCGACAAGGTCGACAGCCCGACCGCGACCAAGCTGCCGGTGCTGCTGGCGGTCTCGCTGCTGAAGGATCGCAATGGCGTGATCGACATCAACCTGCCGGTAGCGGGCTCGCTGTCGGATCCGGAGTTCAGCATCGGTGGCGTGATCGTGCGGGTTATCGTCAACCTGCTGACCAAGGCCATCACCTCGCCGTTCTCCCTGATCGCCTCGGCCTTTGGCGGCGGCGACGAACTGGGCTATGTGGAGTTTGCGCCCGGCACGGCCACGCTCACGCCGGCGGCTGCGCAGAAGATCGCCACGCTGGGCAAGGCGCTGGCCGACCGTCCGGCGCTGCGGCTGGAAATCAGCGGCCGCATCGATCCCGCCACCGACAACGCCGGCGCGCGCCGGGCCTGGCTTGACGCGCGCGTGGCCGAGCAGAAGGCGCGTGAACTACGCACCAGCGCCCGCCAGGGTGCCGTGGCCGAGGAAAGCGAGGAGGGCGAACAGGGCGCCAAGGTGACGGTGTCGCCGCAGGAGTATCCGAAATACCTGGAAACGGTCTACAAGCGCGCATCGTTCAAGAAACCGCGCAATATGATCGGGCTGTCCAAGTCCCTGCCGACCAAGGAAATGGAAACGCTCCTGCTGGAGAACGCGCCGGTCACCGATGTGGAACTCAGGCAACTGGCCGAGCAGCGCGCGCTGGCCGTGAAGCAGGCGCTGGAGCGCGACGCCAAGGTGCCGGAGAGCCGCCTGTTCCTGACCGCGCCGAAGCTCAGCGCCGAAGGCATCAAGGACAAGGGTGCGCCCAACCGGGTGGACTTCACGATCCGGCAGTGAGCACGCGGCGGGATTGACGGGGGAGGGCGCGGCGCGGTTTGCGGTGCCGCTCCCGCTTCCGCTTCCGCTTCAATGCCCCAGTGCCCCAGTGCCCCAGTGCCCATGCCGGTGCGCCGGTCAAAAAGCTTGTATGATTTCGCCCGGAATCGATACAGGAGTGCGTTTTGCAGCAGGAAGCCGTTGCCTACAAGACCTGGGTTTGCGTGATTTGCGGATGGGTCTACGACGAAGAACAGGGCTGGCCGGAAGATGGCATCGCCCCCGGCACGCGCTGGGAGGACATCCCGGAAGACTGGCGTTGCCCCGAATGCGACGTGGGCAAGGGTGAGTTCGCGATGATCGAAATCTGAGTCCGATTCAGAATCTGATTCCGGCGCATGTCCGCCTGCCAGTACCCGTCCGGGCAGGGTAAGCACGAGATCGCGCGCTGGCGCCCTCGGCCAGGCAGCCGCGCTCAGTGGCGCTGCATCTGCCGGCAGATTCCCGCGCGCCTGCGCTGCTCGGCGCAGCGGCGATAACGCATGCGGTAGGGATGGCTACAACGCCAGATCGCGGTCACGATAGTGACCAGCAGCAGGGCCGCCATCACGACGGCCAACATGCCCAGTGTCATAGCGGCCTCCTCTCCCACAAGCAAGCCGGGAACGCTCGAAGCGTTCAGATCAGCAAGGGCAGCGCCTCCAGCAAGGCCACCGCCAGCAGCGCCCCGAATATCGCACCCGCCGCGCGGCAACTGATGCGCAGGGCACGTGCGGTGAAGGGGATCCCGCCGAAGGCAATCATGCCCACCAGCGCCATCGGAATCAGGAACACAAGATCATGCGACGTGAAGTGCAGCATTGCCGTCTCCTGTCTTTCAGCTTGTGCTTTCAGTATAGAAAGTGTCGCAGAGAGGCCAAGGATGAATGACATCGGGGTTGTCCCGTAAGCGTTTTCCTAGTCCTGCGCCTTCCGCACCGTCCGCGCCTTCCGCGCCGAAACGACGTACGCTGCCTGCGTGGAAGATTTTGCTGCGGCTGCTCCGGCCGCTCCCCAAGGCGGCATGCTCGCCCGCGCAGGGGCGATCCGGGCACTTCCCGAGCTCCGCTTGCTGCGCCGCTCCATAAATTTCCCTTGTAGGTGGCGTAAAAACTTCCTAGAAATTGGTCAGGCCACTTTACCTCTATGCCTGAACGCTCTCCGGGACCGCGCACCGACATGCCCCTGCAGCAGATCGAACCCCGCCGGCTGTACCGCCAGATTGCCGACCAGTTGCGCCGGCTGATCGAGAACGGCGAGTTCCCGGTGGGCTCGCGCCTGCCGCCGGAGCGCGACCTTGCGGTGCAGCTCGGGGTGTCGCGCCCGTCGGTGCGCGAAGCGCTGATCGCGCTGGAGGTGGAGGGGCTGGTCGAGGTGCGGATGGGGTCGGGCATCTATGCCTGTCCGCCGGAGCGGGCCCGCGCGGCCAGCGTGATGGCGCCGCCGCCGCTGGATGTCATCCGCGCCCGGCAGACCATCGAGGGCGAGATGGCGGCCAATGCCGCGCGGCATGCCACGCCGGCCTTGCTGGCCGCGCTGGCGGAGGCGATCGCCATGATGGAAGCGGAAGCCGGCGCCGGCCAGATCCCGGTCCGGGGCGACCGCCTGTTCCATCTGCGCATTACCGAGGTGTCGGGCAATGCGGTGCTGCAGCGCCTGGTTGCCGAGCTGTTCGACGAACGCCATAACCCGCTCTTCGCCCGTTTCGGCAGCCATTTCGAGAACGAGACCAGCTGGCACGCCGCCATCGCCGAGCACCGCGCGGTGGTGGCGGCCATTGCCTCGGGCTCGCCGGAGGCCGCGCGCGAGGCGATGTGCCGGCACCTGGAAGCATCGCACGGACGTTTTTACGCAGCGTGGCCAGCCAGCGCGGCCATGCCCGGAACAGCCGACGCTGGCGCCGCGCCGCCGGCGGCGCCTGCCATCGCGCGCCGCAAGCCGCGCAAGCTCGCCGAGGAGTCTTGATGTCTCTTGTGTGCCATATCCATGCGGGCGAAGACCTGCGCTTCTCGCAGGTCGATCCAACCGATCCCGGCCCGAACGAAGTCGAAGTGCGTCTCGGCGCGGCTGGCATCTGCGGCTCCGACCTGCACTATTACTTCCACGGCAAGGTAGGCGCCTTCGTGATCCGTGAACCGCTGACACCGGGCCATGAAGCCGCCGGCATCGTGACCCGCGTGGGCAGCGCGGTCACGCGCGTCGTTCCCGGCAACAAGGTGGCGATCAATCCCTCGCATGCCTGCGGCGCGTGCGCCTACTGCCGGGCCGGGCGCGACAACCTTTGCCGCAACATGCGCTTTCTCGGCAGCGCCAGCGTCTATCCCCATGTGCAGGGCATGTTCCGCGAGCACTTCCTGATGCACGAGCGGCAACTCACGCCGGTGGACACGGATATCTCGCTGGGCGAGCTGGCCTTTGCCGAACCGCTCTCGGTAGCGCTGCACGGCGTGCGCCGCGCCGGCGAGCTGATGGGCAGGACGGTGCTGGTCACCGGTGGCGGCACCATCGGCAGCCTGGCGGTGATGGCCGCACGGCTGGCCGGCGCGGCGCATGTCATCGTCTGCGATATCGCGGACCGCCCGCTCGAAGTGGCGCTGCGGGCGGGGGCCCACCAGGCCATCCGCACCGACCGGGTGGCGCCGCAGGCCGTGGCGGATCTCGCCGACATCTGTCTGGAAGCGGCCGGCAGCGCCGCCGCGCTGGAGACCTGCCTGCAGGCGGCCCGGCGCGGCGGGCGCATCGTGCAGATCGGCACGTTGCCGGCGCAGGGGCTGCATTTTCCCGCCAACAGCATCATGGCGCGCGAACTGGAGTATGTCGGCGCCTTCCGCTTCGCAGGCGAGTTCGACTGGGCTGTGCGCTATCTCGCGCAACGCCGGCTCGATGTGCGCCCGCTGCTGTCGGCGCAGTTGCCGCTGGCGCAGGCAGCGGAAGCGTTCAGGCTGGCCGCCGACAAGACCCGCAGCACCAAGGTGCAGCTCACCGCAGCATAGACGCATGGACCGGCATCACGGCCGCCGGAGCGCATCCGCAAGAGAGCGCCAGGCTCACGACAACAAGAGGAGACGAAGGATGAAGCCATTTTCCCCGCGACTGCAATCATCGCTGCTGCCGGCGGCCATGGTGCTGGCAGCCTGCATGGCCAGCCTGGCCTGCGGCAACGCGCCGGCCCAGACCAGGCTCAAGTGGGCGCACGTATATGAGACCTCGGAGCCTTTCCACAAATGGTCGGTGTGGGCCGCGGAGGAGATCCGCAAACGCAGCAACGGCAGGTACCAGATCGATGTATTTCCCGCCTCGCAGCTGGGCAAGGAGAACGACATCAACCAGGGCCTTGCGCTGGGTTCGGTCGATATCATCATCTCCGGGTCGAGCTTCGCGGCCAAATCGTTCCCGCGCATCGGCGTGGCCTACTACCCCTACACCTTCCGCGACGCGAACCACCTGCTGGCCTACACCAGGAGCGATATCTACAGGGAACTGACGCGCGGCTACGATCGGGCAACCACATCGTTGCCACCACCTACTACGGCACGCGCCAGTCCACCTCCAACAAGCCCTTCGCGCATTGCGGCGAAATGAAGGGGTTGAAGATGCGCGTGCCGGATGTGCCAGCCTACCTGGCCATGCCGCGCGCCTGCGGCGTCAATACCTCGCCGATTGCCTTCGCCGAGGTGTACCTGGCATTGCAGAACGGCACCGTGGAAGCGCAGGAGAATCCGCTGACCACCATCGAAGCCAAGAAATTCTACGAGGTGCAGAAGAACATCGTATTGACGGGCCATATCGTCGATCACCTCAACACCGTGATCTCGGGCGGCCTGTGGAAGAAGCTATCCGAGGATGACCGCAGGATGTTCACCGAAGTCGCGCAGGAAGCCGCCGTGCGCGCCACCGCCGACGTGGTGGCGCGCGAGAAGGAGCTGGTGGCGGTGTTCAGGCAGAAGGGCCTGACCGTGACGGAGATCAGCGTGCCGGAGTACCGCGAGGCGGTGCTGAAGAACGTGAGCTTCGAATCGCAGGGTTACCGCAAGGCGGACTGGGACAGGATCCAGGCGGTGAAGTGAAGGGCGTGATGTGTTGCCCAAGGCGCCGGACGAAGCTGGCAGGGCGTGCCTGTACCGATTGAAGTGCCCGACGGTTGCCGCTGCCCCTCCCGCAAGCGGGAGGGGGCACCACCCTTGCGGGGTTTGGCACGCTGGCTGGTTCGAGAACAGTCAATTAGCGGAGTAACACCATGGAAATGCGTTCCCGGCTCTCCGAGGACCTGCCTGCGCAGGCCGCCCCCGGCGAGGCCCCACACAGTCCGCCGCATCTGGCTTGCGTCGAAGAACTGGTGCACAGCTTCGAGGAAGCGGATACCCGGCCGGCGGACCTGACGGGCTACGCCGCGGAGGACTGGATCACGCTCGGCCTGTTCTGGCTGATGACGGTGCTGGTCTTCCTGCAGTTCTTCACCCGCTACGTGATGAACGACTCGCTCGCCTGGACCGAAGAGCTGGCGACGTATTGCCTGATCGGCGTGGTCTTCCTCGGCGCGGCCATGTGCGTGCGCAAGAGCCGGCATATCCAGGTGGACCTGCTCTACCGCTACCTGCCGCACGCGCCGGCACGCGTGCTGTCGGCATTCGTGGATATCGTGCGCACAGCGTTCCTGGGCTACGCGGCCTGGCTGGTCTGGCGCTACATCCTGGTGGTGGGCGACGAGCCGATGACCACCATCGAGTGGAACAAGGACTGGGTCTATTACCTGGTGCTGGCGGGCTTTGTCCTGATGTGCCTGCGTTCCTGCCAGGTGGCCTGGCAGAACTGGCGGCAAGGCTATTCCATCCTGGAGCGCCCCGAAGCGTTCGAGGCCAGCGGCGACTGACCGGGAGTGCACCGTTATGTGGATCCTGATTGCTTCCTTCCTGCTGCTGATGCTGGTGGGCTTGCCCGTGGCCATTGCGATGGCGGTGGCTTCGCTACTGTATATCTGGACCTCCGGCACCGTGCCGGACGTGATCCTGGCGCAGCGCATGATCGCCGGCGTGGAAAGCTTCCCGTTGCTGGCGGTGCCTTTCTTCATCCTGGCCGGCAACCTGATGAACGTGGCCGGCATCACCGGGCGCATCTATAACTTCGCGGTGGCGCTGGTGGGCTGGATGCGCGGCGGCCTCGGCCACGTGAACATCATCGGCTCGGTGATCTTCTCGGGCATGTCCGGCACCGCGATCGCGGACGCGGCGGGTCTTGGCACCATCGAGATCAAGGCCATGAAGGATCACGGCTACGAGACCGAGTTCGCGGTCGGCGTGACCGCCGCCTCGGCCACGCTGGGGCCCATCATCCCGCCGTCGCTGCCGTTCGTGATCTACGGCATGATGGCCAATGTGTCGATCGGCTCGCTGTTCCTGGCGGGCATCGTGCCGGGCCTGGTGCTGACCCTGTTCATGATGGGCACGGTGGCGTGGTTTGCCCACCGGCGCGGCTGGGGCAGCGACACGGCGTTCTCCTGGAAACGGCTCGGCCAGGCCAGCATCGAAGTGGCGGTGGTGCTGGCGTTTCCGCTGGCGATCTGGCTGATGACGCGCTTTGGCATGTCCACCAACATGGCCGCGCTGATCGCGCTGGCGGTGCTGCTGGCGCTGGACTGGTACTTCGACTTCTCCGCGGTGATGGCGCTGATGGCGCCGGTGATCCTGATCGGCGGCATGACGCTGGGCTGGTTCACGCCCACGGAAGCCGCCGTGGCGGCGGTGATCTGGGCGCTGTTCCTCGGGCTGGTGCGCTACCGCTCGATGACCTTGCGCTCGCTCGCCAAGGCCACGCTCGACACCATCGAGACCACCGCGTCCGTACTGTTCATCGTCACCGCGGCATCGATCTTCGCCTGGCTGCTGACCACCAGCCAGGCGGCGCAGATGCTGACCGGTGCCATTCTCGGTTTCACCCACAGCAAGTGGGTGTTCCTGCTGCTGGCCAACGTGCTGATCCTGATCGTGGGCTGTTTTATCGACACGACGGCGGCGATCACCATCCTGGTCCCCATCCTGCTGCCGATCGTGCTCAAGCTTGGCATCGACCCGATCCACTTCGGGCTGGTGATGACGCTCAACCTGATGATCGGCCTGCTGCACCCGCCGCTGGGCATGGTGCTGTTCGTGCTGGCGCGCGTGGCCAAGCTGTCGGTGGAGCGCACCACGGTGGCCATCCTGCCGTGGCTGGTGCCGCTGTTCCTGACGCTGATCGCCATTACCTACGTGCCGCAGATCACGTTGTGGCTGCCTAACCTGGTCGGCAGCAAATGAGCGCCGCCACCGCCACCACGGTGGTCCAGGTCGAACTGCTCCAGGTCGACCTGCCGCCCCAGGTGCCGCGTTCCGATGCGATCCGGCGCGCGCCGCACTACGCGGAACTGGGCATCGCCTGGCTCGAGGAACCGCTGCCGGCCGACGATATCACCGGCCATGTGCGGGTGGCCGCCTCCACCTCCGTGCCCATCGCGGTGGGAGAGTCGCTGTACTCGCCCGGCCAGTTTGCCGAGTATGTGCGCCAGGGCGCCTGCGGCATCGTGCAGACCGACGTGGCGCGCATTGGCGGCATCACGCCCTGGCTCAAGGTTGCGCACCTGGCCGAAGCCCACAATATGGCGATCTGCCCGCACTTCCTGATGGAGTTGCATGTCTCGCTGTGCGCTGCGGTGCCGAACGCGAGGTGGGTGGAGTACATCCCGCAGCTCGACGATATCGCCGCCAGCCGCGTGCGCATCGAGGCCGGCCATGCCATTGCCCCGGATGTGCCCGGGCTTGGTATCGAATGGGATTGGGCCGCGATCGGGCGCCGTACGGTGGCGCGCGCGCTGGTTTCCTGACGATCAACCCGGCTGCCAGCCGGAATCCTCCATGGAGAACGACAGATGACGCAACGACTCGCCGGCAAGCTCGCCCTGGTGACCGCAGCCGGGCAGGGCATAGGCCGCGCCACCGCCGAAGCCTATCTGCGCGAAGGCGCGCGCGTGATCGCCGCCGACATCGACGAGGCCGCGCTGGCCGGGCTGGCGGGCCAGCCTGGCTGCACTGCGCTGCGGCTGGATGTGACCGATGCCGCCGCGGTGCGCGCGGCGGCATCGCAGGCCGGCGCGCTCGACATTCTCTTCAACGGTGCGGGCTTCGTGCACCACGGCACCCTGCTCGAGTGCGACGAGACCGCCTTCGATTTCTCGATCAACCTGAACGTGCGCGCCATGTACGGCATGATGCGGGCCTTCCTGCCCGCCATGATCGAGCGGCGGCGCGGCTCGATTGTCAATATGGCTTCGGTGGCGGGCAGCATCAAGGGCGCGCCCAACCGCTTCGTCTACGGCGCCACCAAGGCGGCGGTGATCGGCAAGACCAAGTCGGTGGCGGCGGACTATATCGGCCACGGCATCCGCTGCAACGCGATCTGTCCGGGCACCGTCGAGTCGCCATCGCTGCGCCAGCGCATTGCTGACCAGGCCCGCGCCGGCGGCAAGACGCTGGCGGAGGTCGAGGCCGCTTTTGTGGCGCGCCAGCCGATGGGGAGGATCGGCAGCGCGGCGGAGATTGCCGCGCTGGCGGTGTACCTCGGCTCGGACGAATCGGCATTCACCACCGGCACGGCGCAGGTGATCGACGGCGGCTGGTCGAACTGAGGCGGCGCCTTATCGGGCCATCGGGTCATTGGGCTGTCGAGCCCTCGAGCCCTCGGGCCCTCGGGTCCACCCCTCGTTTGCGACGTCCGCCACCTTTTGGGAGCCAGCATGCCTGCCGCCAATGTCCCCGCCGTCATCCGCATCCATCCCGCCGACGATATCGTGATTGCCTGCCGGCAACTGGTCCCGGGCACCGTCATTGCGGCCGAAGGCATCACCGTGGCCAGCCTGGTGCCGCCCGGGCACAAGCTCGCGGTGCGCGCCATCGGCGCGGGCGAGCCGGTGCGGCGCTACAACCAGGTCATCGGCTTTGCGCGCCAGCCGATCGCGCCCGGCCAGCACGTGCATACCCACAACCTGGCAATGGGCGATTTCGCGCGCGAGCATGCCGCCGGTGCCGACGCGCAGGCCACGGAATACGTCGACATGCCCGCCAGCTTCGATGGCATCGTGCGTGCCGATGGCAGCGTCGCCACGCGCAACTACATCGGCATCCTGACCTCGGTGAACTGCTCGGCCACGGTGGCGCGCGCCATCGCCGATCACTTCCGCCGCGAACTGCGCCCGGAGGTGCTGGCCGCCTATCCGAACGTGGATGGCGTGGTGGCGCTTACGCACGGCGCGGGCTGCGCCACCGATAGCGAAGGCGAGAACCTGCGCGTGTTGCGGCGCACGCTGGCGGGCTATGCGCGCCATCCGAACTTTGCCGCCGCACTGGTGGTGGGCCTGGGCTGCGAGGCGAACCAGATCGACGGCCTGCTGGCGGAGGCACAGTTGACCGGCATGGCCGCCGGCCCGCGCCTGCACGCGTTCAATATCCAGGATACCGGCGGCACCGCGAGCGCGGTGGCCCGAGGCGTTGCCATCGTGCAGGCCTTGCTTGCCGATGCCAACCGCGTGCAACGGCAGGCGGTGCCGGCCAGCCACCTGACCGTGGGCCTGCAATGCGGTGGCTCGGACGGCTACTCCGGCCTCACCGCCAACCCCGCGCTGGGCGCCGCCGTGGATCTGCTGGTGCGTCACGGCGGTGCGGCCATCCTGTCGGAGACGCCCGAGATCTACGGCGCGGAGCACCTGCTGACCCGCCGCGCGGCCTCGCCAGCGGTGGCTGAACGCCTGCTGGCACGCATTCGTTGGTGGGAGGACTATTGCGCGCGCAACCACGGCAGCATGGACAACAATCCCTCGGCGGGCAACAAGGCCGGCGGGCTCACCACCATCCTGGAGAAGTCGCTCGGCGCGGTGGCCAAGAGCGGCACCACCAACCTGGTGGAGGTCTACGAGTTCGCGCAGCCGGTGCGCGCGCGCGGCCTGGTCTTCATGGATACGCCGGGCTACGACCCGGTTTCGGCCACGGGCCAGGTGGCGGGCGGCGCCAACCTGATCTGCTTCACCACCGGCCGCGGCTCGGCCTATGGCTGCGCACCGTCGCCCTCGCTCAAGCTGGCCACCAACAATGCGCTGTGGCAACGGCAGTCGGAGGATATCGATATCAACTGCGGCGACATCGTCGAGGGCGGCGCCAGCGTTGCCGGCAAGGGCGCGGAGATATTCCGGCTGATGCTGGAGACCGCCTCGGGGCGCAAGACCAAAAGCGAGAGGCACGGCTACGGGCAGAGCGAGTTCGTGCCGTGGTCGCTCGGCGCGGTCATGTAAGGCAGGCACGCATCATTCAATAAACCGAGGGGGCAGCATGAGGATCATCGCCGCGCGCGTCATCGTGTGTTCCCCGGGGCGCAACTTCGTGACGCTGAAGATCGAGACCGATGAGGGCCTGAGGGGCATCGGCGACGCCGCCCTCAACGGCCTTGCAACGCACACGCGCGTGTTTCGGGAGCGCGGTGTCCTGGACACGGTCCAGGCGGTAGCGGGCAATGGCCATGAGGGCGGGAAATCGGCCGGCGCCTGAGCGCATCCGGCGCGAAGTACCGACCCTGTCACACGCGCTTTCCTGGTGCGTTGGGCAACGTTGCGCCGTGTCCACCATGCGCACTTTTTTGCGCGTGTGCGGTCCAACGACCAGGCCGGCGTGTCCTATGCTGTGCAGATACGCAGGTCCCGATCCGTGCTCAAGTCACGGCGTCGCCTTGCAGCCAGGCTGCAGCGAACCTGCAGAAAATCAGCATATCCGGAGGTGGCTATGGAACTTCACATGCAATCGCACCACTATGTGCGCCGCATGCCAGACTGGACCGCGGCAGCGGTGTCAGGGCTGGCAGCCGGCGCGCTATTGATGGTGATCGAGCTGTTCTGGTCGACGATGGTGGCAGGTGTCAGTCCATGGGGCACGACGCGGATGATCGCGGCAATCCTGATGGGGCAGGACGTACTGCAGACTTCGTTGTTCAGCGTGGGAACCGTGGCTGCCGCGCTGGTGATCCACTTCGTGCTGGGCGCGGTGCTCGGCATGATATTGGGGGCCATCATCGCGCCGTTCCATCTGGATTCCAGCGTGGGCATGGTGCTGCTGACCGGCGCCGTGTTCGGCCTGGCGGTGTACCTGCTGAATTTCTATGGCATGACCCGCTTCTTCACCTGGTTTGCCGATGCGCGCGGCTGGCACACCATGGCCGGCCACCTGATCTTCGGCATGACCGCGGCCATTGCGTACTGGAAGCTGGAAAGCAAGGATGTATCTCACTGAGCACGCCAACCATCGCGTCAATGTTCAGGGCAGTCATCACGCACCGCAGCGCATCCAATCTCCGATAGCCTGCGGTGGGCTGGTTTAGACCCGCTTGCCATTACACGGGCCGCGCGGGCCGGTAGCGGCGGACGAAAGCCAGGGCTTTTGCCGCCGCTTTTTCTTTGACGGATGCCGGCGGGCATGCCGCCCGTTCGTGTGCCGCAGCACGCAAAGCGTTGTCAGGGGCGCCTTGCAGTGGGCGGACCGCATGCACTAGTCTTAACACAGCCTTGCGTGGAGTTGGCTGCCTTCCGGAGCGCAAGGGGGAGGGGGGTATGGCGCTAGCCATCGCACTCGTGATCATCGTCGTAGCCTCGGTGCTCTTCCATTTCGTGAGCCCGTGGTGGGCGACGCCGCTTGCTTCCAACTGGAAGCAGATGGACGACACGCTGACCATCACCCTGGTCATCACCGGTGTCTTCTTCATCGTCATCAACCTGTTCGTCGGCTATATCGTCTGGCGCTTCCGCCATCGCGACGGCATGCGCGCGGGCTACCAGCCGGAAAACAGCAAGCTGGAGCTGTGGCTGATCGGCGGGACCACGCTCGGCGTGATTGCCCTGCTGGCGCCGGGGCTGTTCGTCTATGCCGAATACGTGCACGCGCCTGCCAATGCCATGGTGCTGGAGGTGGTGGGCCAGCAGTGGCAGTGGGCCTTCCGCTTTCCCGGCCAGGGTGGCCAGCTTGGCACGTCGGATGCACGCTTTGTCACGCCGGCCAACCCGCTTGGCGTGAATCCGGACGATCCACGCGGGCAGGATGACATCATCGTTGTCGGCAATGAGGTGCACCTGCCGCTGAACCGTCCGGTCAAGGTGCTGCTGCGCTCCAAGGACGTGCTGCACGACTTCTACGTGCCGCCGTTCCGCGCCCGCATGAACATGGTGCCGGGCATGGTGACCTCGTTCTGGTTCACGCCGACCAAGGCGGGTACCTTCGAGATCCTGTGTGCGCAACTCTGCGGGGTGGGCCATTACAACATGCGGGGCCATGTGGTGGTGGAGGACGAGGCCGCCTTCCGGGCATGGCTGGCCCGCCAGCCCACTTTTGCGCTGACCATGCTGAAGACGCCCGCGCCGGCGGCTGCCGCAGGGGTGGCCGGCGCACCCGCCGGCGCGGACACGCTGGCGACGCAAGGCCGCGCCCTGGCCCAGAGCAAGGGCTGCGTGGGCTGCCACAGCATCGACGGCACCGCCGGCGTGGGGCCGAGCTGGAAGGGCCTGTATGGCCGCACCGAAACGTTCGCCGACGGCAGCACCGCGAAAGTCGACGATGCCTACCTCAAGGCCGAAATGACCGAACCGCACGTGCGGTTGGTCAAGGGGTTCGGCCCGCTCATGCCGAGAATCCCGTTGAGCGAGGCGGAGGTCGGCGCCCTCATCGCCTACATCCGCGCCAACGGGGCGGACGCCGCGGCAACGCAGGCGGGCTCGGCCGCGAAATAAGTATCAGGCATCAGGCATCAGGCATCAGGAGGGATTGCAATGGCATACGCCGACGACGCCGCCCATCATGGCCCGGCCAGCTTCTGGACCCGCTATATCTGGAGCCAGGACCACAAGGTCATCGCGGTGCAATACACCATTGTCGCCATCGTGGTGGGGTTGGTGGGCGTCGCGCTCTCCAACCTGATGCGCTTGCAGCTGGGATTCCCTGGGAAGTTCGATTTCATCGACGCCAACCGCTATTACCAGTTTGTCACCATGCACGGCATGATCATGGTGATCTACCTGCTCACCGCGCTTTTCCTCGGCGGCTTCGGCAACTACCTGATCCCGCTGATGGTGGGCGCGCGCGACATGGTGTTCCCGTTCCTCAATATGCTGAGCTTCTGGGTCTACCTGTTGTCGGTGATCGTGCTGCTGTCGAGCTTCTTCGTGCCGGGAGGACCCACCGGCGCCGGCTGGACGCTCTACCCGCCGCAAGCCATCCTGAGGGGGACGCCAGGCTACGAGTGGGGCATCATCCTGATGCTGGTGTCGCTGCTGATCTTTATCGTGGCGGCCACCATGGGGGGGCTCAACTATGTCACCACGGTTCTGCAGGCCCGCACCGAAGGCATGACCCTGATGCGCATGCCGCTGTCCGTGTGGGGCATCTTCATGGCCACCATCCTGGCGCTGCTGGCGTTTCCCGCGCTGTTCGTGTCCGGCGTGATGATGCTGCTCGACCGTACGCTGGGCACCAGCTTTTTCATGCCGGCCATCGTGTCGCTGGGCCAGCAGCTCAACTACAAGGGCGGTAGCCCGCTGCTGTTCCAGCACCTGTTCTGGTTCTTCGGCCATCCCGAGGTGTATATCGTCGCCTTGCCGGCCTTCGGCATCGTCTCCGACCTGGTCAGCGTGCATTCGCGCAAGAGCATTTTCGGCTACCGCACCATGGTGTGGGCCATCCTCGCCATCGGCGTGCTGTCGGTCGTGGTGTGGGCACACCATATGTTCGTGAGCGGGATGAACCCCTACTTCGGCTTCTTCTTCGCCACCACCACGCTGATCATCGCGATTCCCACCGCCATCAAGGTCTATAACTGGGTCATCACGCTGTGGCGCGGCGACATCCATCTCTCGGTGCCGATGCTGTTCGCCATCGCCTTTATCAGCACCTTCGTGATCGGCGGGCTGACCGGGCTGTTCCTGGGTAATGTGAGCGTGGATATCCCGCTTTCCAACACGTACTTCGTGGTTGCGCATTTTCATATGGTGATGGGCGTGTCGCCGATCCTGGTGGTGTTCGGCGGCATCTATCACTGGTACCCCAAGGTCACTGGCCGCATGCTCAACGACGCGCTTGGCAGGGTGCATTTCTGGGTGACCTTCGTCGGTACCTATGCCATCTTCTTTCCCATGCACTATCTCGGCATCCTCGGCATGCCGCGGCGCTATTACGCCTACGACAACTATGCCTTCATACCGGAGTCGGCGCATACGCTGAATGCCTATATCTCCGTAGCGGCCTTTGTCGTAGCGGCGGCGCAACTGATCTTTGTCTTCAACCTGGTGTGGAGCCTGTGGCGTGGCAAGGCAGCGGGCGCCAACCCGTGGCGCGCGGCGTCGCTGGAGTGGCAGACGCCACAGACGCCGCCCGTGCACGGCAACTGGGGCCCGGAGCAGCCGGTGGTGCATCGCTGGGCCTACGCCTACAGCGTGCCGGGCGCGAGCGAGGATTTCATCGCGCAGAACGCGCCGCCCGAGGCTGGCGGCGCCGAGCCCGAGCCGCATGAGCGTCGTGGAGCCGTGGCATGAACCCGAACCTGGTCTATCGCGTCAGCGGCGGCGACGAACGCCGCGGCGGCCCCGGCCCTGGCGATGCGGGCCGCCAGAAGGCGGGCCCGGCGCCCGCCAGCATCGGCCTGTGGGCGTTCATGGGCGTGGTGAGCTCGCTGTTCGCGCTGTTTCTCACGGCCTACGCCATGCGCATGGACTCGCCGGACTGGCATGCCGTCGCGCTGCCTTGGCAGGTATGGCTGTCCACCGCGCTGCTTGCGGCGGGCAGCGGGGTGATGCTGGCGGCGGCGCGGGCCTCCCGCGCGGGGCGCTTCCAGCGGGCGCATCGCGCCCTGCGCCTGGGCGGACTGGCCGCAGCGGCCTTCGTCTCCTCGCAACTGTGGGCGTGGCAGGCATTGCTCGCCATCCATGTGGTGCCGGCCAACAATCCGGCCGGCAGTTTCTTCTACCTGTTGACCGCGATGCATGGCCTGCACGTGCTGGGTGGGCTGGTTGGCTGGGCGGTGGCCATGCGCGCCGCGCCCGGTAGCGTGGGCAGCACGCTGCGCATCACGCTGTGCGCCCGCTACTGGCACTTCCTGCTGGCCGTGTGGGTGGCACTGCTGGCTGCGCTGGGCTGGCTCACGCCGGAGTTCGTCCGCTTTATCTGCGGCCGCGGCTAACGCGGCCAGGCTCATCCTCGAAGGAGGGCGCCGATGTCATCGCAATCCACTCCATCGACCCCGGCGGTCTCCGGCTGGCGCGGCCTGGTGGCCGACTGGTCGTCCGACCAGCAGGCCTTCAAGGTGTCGTGGGGCAAGGCCATGATGTGGATCTTCCTGGTGTCCGACACTTTCATCTTCAGTTGCTTCCTGACCGGCTACATGTCGGTCAGGATCGCGAACACGGCGCCGTGGCCGAATCCGAGCGAAGTGTTCGGGCTGCGGATCGGTAGCACCGACGTGCCATTGCTGCTGATCGCCATCATGACCTTCGTGCTGATCAGCAGCAGCGGCACGATGGCCATGGCGGTCAATTTCGCCTATCGGCGGGACCGCGTGAAATGCGCCAGCCTGATGTTCGCCACCGCCCTGTTCGGCGTCTCCTTTGTCAGCATGCAGGCTTTCGAGTGGACCAAACTGATCGTCACCGAGGGCGTGCGCCCCTGGGGCAACCCCATGGGGGCGGCGCAGTTCGGCTCCAGCTTCTTCATGATTACCGGCTTCCACGGCCTGCATGTGAGCTGCGGCGTGATCTACCTGCTGGTGGTGGCCACCAAGGTGCTGCGTGGCCGCTACGATCGCACGGGCAACTACCAGATCGTGGAGATCGCCGGCTTGTACTGGCACTTCGTGGACCTGGTCTGGGTTTTCATCTTTGCACTGTTCTATCTCTGGTGAGGCACGCCATGGCTTCGTCGACACCATCTCCAGATGTGCCGGGCCTTGCGCCGGCGGCTCCCGCTGCTCCCCCGGCTCCCGCGGCGCACGGGGAGCAGCACGGGCAACAGCACCCGATCGGCCTCTACCTGAAGATCTGGGGGCTGTTGTTCGTGCTGTCCACGCTGTCCTACCTGGTGGACTATTTCCATTTCCAGGGCTATCTGCGCTGGACCCTGATCCTGCTTTTCATGGTGATGAAGGCGGGCCTGATCGTGGGCGTCTTCATGCATATGGCGTGGGAACGGATGGCCCTGATCTGTGCCATCCTGGTGCCGCCGCTATGCCTGCTGGTGCTGGTGGGCCTGATGGCAACCGAGGCGGACTACACCTTCCTCCTGCGCGGCATCTTCTTCCGTTGAGCAGGCCTTTCGCGCGCTGAAGCTGCGGCCTGGTGGCGGCTGCGGTTTGCATGTGCCGGCTGGCCGGGTACACTCAGCGGATTGCCGGTCCAACCGAGGAAACCATGCATCCCGCCACGGAAGCCATCCTGATCTACAACCAAGGCCGCGATCCCGAGCGGCTCACGCGCAAGCTGGCGGCAATCGCCGCCGATCCCTTTGCCTTCCTGCGCGGCACCAACCACCTCTATGCGGCCTCCATGCGCGGGGAAGCGGCCTTGCTCGAAGCGCCGACCACCTATGTCTGCGGCGACCTGCACCTGGAGAACCTGGGCAGCTTCAAGGGCGACAACGGCCTGGTCTATTTCGATCTCAACGATTTCGACGACGCGCTGGTCGCACCGCTCACGGTGGACCTGGTGCGCCTGCTGTCCAGCCTGCTGATCGCGGCGCCGCAGCTAGGCCTGTCGGATGCCGACGCGCACGATGCCTGCCACCTTATGCTCGATACCTATGCGGCGGTGCTGGCAGGCGGCAAGCCGCGCTGGGTGGAGCGCGCCACCGCGCGCGGCATGGTTGCCACCTTGCTGCGCCGCGTCCGGCGCCGCCGCCGCGGGCAGTTGCTGGCCGAGCGTACCGTGCGGCGTGGCGGGGAGCGCCGCCTGCTGGTCGATGGCCGCCACGCCCTGGCGCGCGAAGCCGGCCAGCGCAAGCGCGCCACGGCCGTCCTGCGCGAATTCTCGCGGCAGTCGCAGCACGGCAAACTGGTGCTGGACGACGTGGCTCGCCGGGTGGCCGGCATGGGCAGCCTGGGGCTGGAGCGCTATGTGGTGCTTGCCCATGCGGACAGCGATCCCGCGGCCCAGCGGCTGGTCGATATCAAGCGCGCCGCGCCCAGCGCGTGGGATGTGCTGCCGCAGCGCACGCAGCCGCGCTGGGGTACCGAGGCGGCTCGCGTGGTGCATATCCAGCATGCCATGCAGGCAGCTTCGCCGGCGCTGCTGACGGCAGTGACGATGGAGGACGCCTCCTACCTGGTCAAGAGCCTGCAGCCCACGGCCGACCGGGTCGACATCGGCCCGCACACGGACCGCGACGACCTGCGCGAGGTGCTGCTTACCATGGCTCGCGCCGCCGCCTGGGCGCATCTGCGCGGCTGCGGGCACCAAGCCGCCGACCGCATCGAGCAGCTGCAGGACTTTGCCGCGGGCAGCCGCTGGCGCGCACCGGTGCTGCGGCTGGCCCACCATGGCTGCGAGGTGGCGCAGGCGCAGTGGAAGGACTTCGCGCAGGACTACCGCAAAGCCCGCAGGCAGAAGGCCTAAGCGCCGACGTGCCGGGCGGGCAGTATCTTGCCGTGATTGGTGCCAAAGCCAATGCGCGCATACCCGGCCCGTTCGCACCAGCCGCTGAAGATCACGCTGTCGCCGTCTTCCAGGAAACCACGCATTTCCCCCGCGCCGATATCGACCGGCTGCGTGCCGGCGACGGTCAGCTCGATCAGGGCGCCGGCTTCGCCCGGGGTCGGCCCCGAGATCGTGCCACTGCCCAGTAAATCGCCCGCCTGCAGATTGCAGCCGCCCACGGTGTGATGGGCGATCATCTGCGCGATGCTCCAGTACTGGTGCCGGAAGCTGGTACGGGTCAGCGTGGCGGCGGGCAATCCCCGTGCCGCGCGGCTCGCGCTTTGTACCGCGACTTCCAGCCGGATGTCGAAGGCGCCCGCGGCATCGTTCCCGGGCGCATCCAGGTAGGGCAGGGGCAGCGGCCTGCCGGCGGCGCGCCGCCACGGCTGGCGGTAGGGCAGCAGGGCCTCCAGCGTGACGATCCACGGCGAGATCGTGGTGGCGAAGTTCTTGGACTGGAACGGGCCCAGCGGCTGCATCTCCCAACCCTGTATGTCGCGCGCCGACCAGTCGTTGAGCAGGCAGATGCCGAACACATGGCGCTGTGCCTGCGCGATGTCGATGGGCGTGCCTTGCGCATTGCCGGTGCCGATGAAGATGCCGAGTTCCAGTTCGTAGTCCAGCCGCTGGCAAGGGCCGGCTACCGGATGCGCAACGCCTTCGACCCGATACTGGCCCACCGGGCGCCGCACCGCCTGGCCGCTGACTCCAATCGACGATGCGCGCCCGTGGTAAGCGATCGGCAGCCAGTCGAAGTTGGGCGTGACGGCAAGGCCGAGCGGCTTGCTGCAGTTCACCGCATGATCGAGCGAGGTGTAGAAGTCGGTGTAGTCGCCGATGCGCGTGGGCACGGCGTACTCCGCCAGGGCCTGCGGCAGCAGGCATGGCCGCACCATGGCCTCATGCGGGCTACCGCGTTCCAGCAGGCCGAACAGGGCATGCCGCAGCACACGCCAGGCCGGTGGCCCCATCTCGAAGAACGCGTTCAGGGTCTGGCCGGCGGCTGCCGTGGCGGCGTCCGCTGCCAGTCCATGCAGGCAGCCGGCCTCGCGCAAGGCCGCGAGGTCGACGATCTGGTCGCCGATGGCCACGCCGCCGCGAAAGGGTTCGGTGCTGTCCTTGCGCCTGAACACGGCATAGGGCAGGTTCTGCAGCGGGAATGCCGTGCCGGCGGCGCTGGCCGCGGGCAGCCAGCTCTGGCGCGCGGCGTCGTGGGTGTGGTTCAGTTCCGCTTCCATGATCGGCGCTCCTTCTATCGCGATGCGTTCAGGGCCGTATCGATGATGGCCACCGCGCGGGTCCAGCCCGCCGAGGCGCCGCGGATCTTGTGCGGGAAGCAGGATACATAGAATCCATGCGGCGGCAGGGCCTCCAGGTTGTGCAGCTTCTCGAGGTGGCAATAGCCGATATGGCGGCCGGCCTTGTGCCCTTCCCAGATCAGCGAGGCATCGCCGGTTTCCTGGTACTTGCGCGCGGTATGCACGAAGGGCGCATCCCAGCTCCAGGCGTCGGTGCCCGTCAGGCGCACGCCACGCTCCAGCAGGTACATGGTCGCCTCATAGCCCATGCCGCAGCCGGACGAAACATAGTCCGCGTGGCCGTAGCGCTCGCCCGCGCGCGTGTTCACCACCACGATCTCCAGCGGCGAGAGCTGGTGGCCGATGCGCGCGAGTTCGGCTTGCACATCGGCGGCCGTCACCACGTAGCCGTCGTCGAAGCGACGGAAATCCAGCTTGACGCCGGGCTGGAAGCACCAGTCCAGCGGCACCTCGTCGATGGTGATGGCGCGTTCGCGCTCGCCCAGCGCCTCGTTCATGGTGCTGTGGAAATGGTAGGGCGCGTCCAGGTGCGTGCCGTTGTGGGTATTCAGCCGGACCTGCTCGATCGCCCAGCCTTCGCTGTCGGGGAGGTCCGCCTCGGCCAGGCCGGGAAAGAAGGGCGTGACCTGGCTCGCGGTGGCCTTGTGCGCGTGGTACTCGATCACCGGGCCGTAGCCGGGTGGATCGGAGATGACATCGTTCTCCAGGAAAATCGACAGGTCGATCAGTTGGCGAGGCATGTGGGTAGGCTCCGTAGCTCGGGGGTTGTCGAATGGTCCTGTCATCAACTGGCGCTGGCCGCTTGCCCGCGCGGGTCGGGGTCGCTATCGGGCAGCGGCCCGGATTCCGCATGCGGACCCGTGGCAGGCAGGAAGGCGACGGCCAGCGCGGCAAGCAGGAAGAACAGCCCGCACAGCGCGATGCCGGTGGCAAATCCCACCATGGTGGCGATCCAGCCGAGCGCGAGCGGGGAAAAGGCCGAGATGCCGCGGCCGACGTTGAAGCAGAAGCCCGCGCCGGTGGCCCGGATCCGGGTGGGAAAGAGTTCGGCGAAGTAGGCGCCGATCAGGCCCGCGAAGGCCATGAAGAACGCGAAGACCGGGCCCAGCAGCAGCAGCGTGGTGCGGTCGCTGGCGAGCACGTAGACGGGCAGGGTCACGCCGGTGCCGACCAGCGACAGGATGATCGCGCGCTTCTTGCCGATGCGGTCGGAGAGATAGCCGAAGACGTTGTAGCCAACGAACATGCCCGCGTTGAGCACGGCCACGAAGGCCGCCATCGAGCCCACGCTCAGGCCCCGCTCGCGCACCAGGAAGGTGGGCAGCCAAGTGGTGGCGCCCCAGTAGGCGGTCAGCGCGCAGGCCGAGGCCGCCGTTCCCAGCAAGGTATTGCGGGCCAGGCCGGGCGCGAACAGCTCGGCGATCCGCACCGATGGCGCGGGCTGGCCCGCATTGCCGGCGAGCCGCTGCTGGCGCAGCCACGCCTCGGACTCTGGCACGCGGAAAAACACATAGAGCCAGGCGACGGACACCGCCGAGCCGCAGACAAAGAACAGCATGCGCCAGCCATGGCCGGGCAGCAGGTAAGCGGCCACCACCGCCGCCACGCTGGCGCCGACGGAAAAGGAACTCAGCACGAAGGCGGTGGCCCGGCCGCGTTGGGCCGGCGGCCAGGTCTCGTTGACATAGGCCGCGGCAATGCCCCACACGCCGCCGAGCCCGAGTCCGGCCAGGAACCGCAGCACCAGTATCTCGCGCCAGTCGCTGGCGAACGCCACCGCCACCGTCAGCCCGCCGAAGCCGGCAAGCGAGAGCAGCAGCGCCTTGCGGCGGCCGTGGCTGTCGGCGTAGCGGCCCATGACCACGCTGCTCAGGCCGATGCCGAGCAGCGTGGCCGTGACCAGCAGGCCGGCCTGCGCTTGCGAGATCTCGAGCGACACCATGATGGCCGGCATGGCGATGGCCAGGATGATGATGTCCACGGCATCGAACATATAGCTGAGGAAGCCGCCGGCTAGCACGCGCCACTTCATGGGGTAGGGGTTCATGGTGTCTCCTGTTTCCGACGGGGCCGGGAAGCGCGTCGATGGCTCTTGTTTTGGCTGACTGTACGTTCGTTCAGTTTTGACGAAAACTAGGGTTTACACCGAAATTGGCTGCCGGAAGTGTTACTGCCGGGGCGCGCAATCCGCCTTGGTTACAATCGAGGCCATCAGATGGGAGACGGGATGGGCGTGATCGATCCCCCGCGCACAGCGGGGAAAGCGGTGCAAAAAGCAGGGAAGGAAACGGCGCGTGAACCGGCTGGTGCCGCGCCCGAGGCATCCAAGCGCGAGCGCGTGCTCCAGGCCGCGGAGCGGCTGTTCGCGGAAGGGGGATTCGACGGCGTGTCGATGCGCGATATTGCAGCGGCGGCCAGCGTGGGACTGCCCCTGATCGTCTACCACTTCGAGACCAAGCGGAACCTCTATCGCGCTGTGTTCGAGCGTCGCAAGGACGTCCTGGATGCCCGGCTGGAAGCGCTGCGGCGGCCCGCTGTCGCCGGTGTCGATGTGCTGGAGCATATCGTCCAGGCCTTTGTCGAACCGATGGTGCGCGTGCAGAGCGACGAGGACGGCGTGGCCTACGCCAAGCTGATTGCCCGGGAAGCGTCCGATCCGAAGGAAGCGGAGCGCGGCATCGTGCGCGATTACTTCGATCCCTTCGCCAGGGAGTTCATCGAAGCGATCCGGCTGGCGGCGCCCGGCAAGGAACCGGAGTACGCGTACTGGGCCTATACGTTTGCGGTGGGCGCGCTGGTCATGAGCGTATTCGACAGCCGCATCGCGCGGATTTCGGACGGCACCTGCAGGCCGGGGGATGTCGTGCGCAAGACGCGGTACCTGGTGGCCTTCATCACGGCCGGCATTCGTGGCGGGCCGGAT
>NZ_JARJLM010000008.1 GCF_029335485.1 Cupriavidus basilensis | reverse complement strand
GAAGTCGATATCGGGGGCGTGGCTGGCGAGATCGAGTTCGAGGCGGTCGAGCTGTGAGAGGCCTTCGTCGAGGGTGAACGCGACGACGTCGAGGTCGATCTTGCCGTCGGTGCCGTGGATGGTGAAGGTGAAGCGCAGGTCGGATTGGGTGGGCATGGTGGCCTCCTGCCGTGGTGGCGCGTCAGGGTTTGAGGATGCCGTCGAGCGAACGCAGGACAAGCTCGGAGGTATGGCCCAGCCTTACCGCGAACAGGGCGTAGACGCTGAGCAGCACGCCGGCTACCAGTGCCCAGGGGCTCCATGCGGGCCATTGCCGGCTGATGCGATAGCGTTGCGAGGCCACGTTGGCTTGCGCATCGGTGAGTTGCTCGGGCGGCTCGCCGCGCAATTGGCGCAGGATGCGATGGAGCTTGAGAATGATGGCGTTGAGCGACTCTTCCTGGTTGTGTTGCAGACCGTACTTGCCGCGAAAGCCCAGGCAGAGGCAGAAGTACTTGAACTCGAGTACGTCCCGATACTGTTCGGGTTCCATCTGCATGCGCGCGAGCACGGTGAAGAATTTTTCGCCGCCCCAGGTTTCGTTCTGGAAGATGCTCAGCAGCGAGCGTTCCGTCCAGACCGAGTTGGCGCCCCACGGTGTGTCGAGCACGGCGTCGTCCACGAAGCTGCACAACGCGTAGCGGTAGGCGCGCAGCGTGGCGATGTCGTAGTTGTGACGGCGCACTTCTTCGTCGATGGCCGAGATCTGGTCGTGGATCGTCGCGTGCAGTGCGTCGACGTGAGCGTAGGCCTTCAGGCGCCGCAGACGGATGACCAGGCCGAACAGGGGCATGGCGGCGTCAACCAGCGGGTTGACGCTATGACCGCGCAACTGGAACGCAAGATCGACGTCGTAGTCGAGCAGCTCGACGGTATCGAAGGCGATATCGGGCTTCTGGTCGATGCTGGGCGACGGCGGTGTACGGTGAAAGTTGCGGTCGCTACCGATGGTGACGGTGGTGCTCATGTCATTGTCTCCTGATTGCCCAGAACTCCAGCTCCAGTCCCGGGAAATCGCCGGAGACGTGGAAGCCGAAGCCCGAGGTCTGCTGCATCATCTGGTGCCAGCTCGGGTGGCTGCGATCGAGCTGGAAGTAGGTGAACCCGGCGTGGTACGGCAGATGCCGTGGCGCGACGGGCAAGGGGGACAGCGGGATACCAGGTAGTTGCCGCCGGACGAGTTCGCCCAGCTTTTCCATGGAGGCCACCTTGGATTGCTGGAGGAAAAGCTGGCGCAGTTTTTCCAAGGGCATTTGCGCGGAGACGGCGAGAATGAAGTCGGCCTCTTCGAGCAGCGTCGGCTCGGCCACGGCAGCGGTGAGCGTGCCGTATTGCTGCTTGCGGATCGGCAGCGAGATCGCGCGGGGTTGCAGTACCGTGGCGAGATAACGCCGCAGGGTGGTTTCTAACGGCCGGAAGCCCGCGGCCAGGTCGTCGTGGCGGTAAGCCGGCAGCTCGGGAGCCAAACGCCCTTCCTCCATGAAGGTGGCCAATTCGCCGCATGCTTTCAGGAAGGCGACGTAGGCCACGGCCGGATGCGCGTTGGGCAGGCGGGATAGCGCTTGCAGTTCGACCTGCATGCGGTTGAGCGCCTGCAACAGGTTGAAATCGGTGATGTCGGCGACACCGGCCTGCCCGGGCGTACCGATGCGCGCGGCGATGGTGCGCGCGCGCTCGCGCATGAGCGTGGCGGCTTCGCCCAGGAAGCCGGCCAGCGTGGGTAAGGCGAGCAGGGTCAGGCTGGTGGGGTAGAAGGTGTCGTCCAGCAGCAGGCTGCCGTCCGCGCGCCTGCCGCGAATGCGGGCGACGGCGAGGCTCGTATAGGCGCTGCGGTCTTTTTGTTCAATGGCCAGTTGCAGGTTGGGGACCGCAAGGTCGATCGGCCGGTCGTCGCCATGGAGACTGTGGGTGTCGCGGATGTCCTCGGTACGCATGACATAGCGATGCCGTGCGTGCGCCTCCGGCCAACGGATTTCCAACTCGCCATCGGAGCGATGCGGTAGCGTCAGGTAGACGATCTGGTTGTCGGCGGTGTCGTCGGCCACGACCAGCGGCTCCGGGGGCGGCTGGTCGTGCGGGATGTCGAACACGGTGCCATCCTGCATCACGCCGCTGGCGCGGGTGATGGCCAGCTTGCCGAAGGCAAGCAGTTCCTGGTTGAGCTGCAGTTCGCGGAAGCCGTAGGGGTAGGCGGCCACGGCATCGAAACGGCTGTTGGCCTGGTGCTCGAGCACCCTCACCAACTGCTGCAGGTGTTGCGGCTCGAAGAACGTGCCTTCACTCAGGACGATAGGGTTCTTGCTGCTCAATGCTTGCTCCTGGGTGATGACGAGGGCGCGGGTCGCCGGCTCTCGTCGATGATGGAAACGTGGTTGCCTTGCATGGACACCAGCAGGGCGTATTTGCGTCCGCGCGGCTCCAGCCGGTAGACGTCTTTCCACACGGCGTCGTTGGTGCTGCCGAAGTCGGCGACGATGGCGAGATAGTTCGCTTCCTCGTGCAGCGGGCGGAAGGACAGGAACTTGAACTGGCCAGGTAGCAGTACGTAGTCGTCGGCGCGCAGGAAGGTGCTGCCCAGTGCCTTCTTGATGTCTTGCTGGATCTGATCGAAGGTGGCGTTGAGCAGCAGCGAATCGTCCCTGAGCTGGATGATCCGGAACGCGATGGGCATGGCGGCCTTGCTGGCCGACGCAGGCGGTGGCGCATCGTCCGCCAGCGCATGTTCGGCGCGGTACTGTCCCGGCGCGAGGCCACCCGCGCGGTCCGTCGTATTGGCGGCCGCCAGGGGTAAGGGCGTGTCGAGATCGGCCTCGTCGGGCTGGTATCCGGGCGGCGGCAAGGGGCTGCGCAGTGTGCCGCGCGGTGGCTCCGCAGCGACGGTGGGCAGCGGTGCGCCTTCGGGCGGGTTTTTTTCGAAGTGCCCGAGCAGCTCGCGCAGACTGGCGATCAGCTCAGCCCGGCTACGACTACTGAAATTGACGGCGAAAGGCCCATTGCGCTTGCCGATGTCCAGCGGAAGCGGCGCTACGCTTGCCGATGCGGCCGCAGGCGGGTCGCTCTGCGCATTGGGGTTGACGTCCGGGCTTGCATAGAGGCTGAGCGCGACCTGCGTCGGCTGATCGTCGGCGGAGCCGACCTGGATGGACGGGTCCATCAGAACCTGGCCGGTCTTCTTGAGCGCGTTCCCTACGGTGCTGCAGCCGCTCAGCAGGGTAGCCAGCAGAAGGATCGTCAGCGCCCGAGTCATCGGGGCTCCGTTCGCAGGGCACGATCGTAATGTTGGGCAAAGACTTCCCAGAAGAGCTTGTCGAACCCACGTTGCCGCTCGGAGCGGAGTTCGTCGTAGTAGCTGGCGTACATGGTCCAGGCCCAGTCGGATTCGCCTGCGGTGGCGCGCGGGTCGGGGCGGTAGCGTTGGAAACGTTCGATCAGTAGTGCCGGGTCGAAGGCCTGCAGCAGCGCGTCCAGCCCGCCCTCGATGCCGCGGACGATGGCTTGCTGGTGACGCCGTACCTGGGTGAGGCTTTCCTCGACGGCGGCCGGCGCCGTGAGATGGACCGGGCTGCGCTGACGGGAGAACAGTGCCTGTACCGTCTGCGCATAGTCTTGCCCGAGGCGAAACGGGTTGTCTTCGATGGGCTGCAGGGTTCGGTTCTGCATGGCGATTCGCTCGTGTGCGTGCAGCGGTGAGCGATACAGTTCGAGCAAGCCGCGGATCATGGCCGCCAGCGTGAGCCCGATTTCTTGCATGAGCCGGTGACGTGACGGGCCGTCCAGATCACCCAGCGGGACGCCTAGTCCTTCGAGCAGGGTGGTGATGGCCTCCGCGCTGCCGCCTTGATCTGGGTGTGCGTCGGTATCCCAAGCGGAAGCAGTGTCGGGTGTGAGGTCGTTCGATGACATGGGGTGATCTCCGCGAGAGAGGTGAGGCGAGCCGGTGAAGGCTTCGAAGCGTGTGTGGGCGAGGTCGGGGGGCGCGGGCACCTCGGTCATGCCGTAGTGCCTGGGGTCGAGCGGCGCGCTGGCGCGCTCGGTCTTGCCTTGCGCTGCGATGGCGTCGAGAGCCTGCAGTGGGTCGAGCAGTTCCTGGTCCAGCGGTCGCAGAAGATCCAGGGGCGACCGGGATTCGGGCAATGATTCGGCGCCGTCGTCGGCAGGAAGATCCGGCAGTGTGTCGGCGTCGGCGCGGTCCGGGTCGAGCAGCTCGTCGATGCTGTGCTCGGCAAGATGGCGGCCGGGATCGGGTAGCGTATGCCCCGCTTCCTCCAGATGCACCGCGACGTGGAACGGCCCGATCAAAAGGCGGTCGCCATCATGCAATCGCACGCTGACGTCCTGGCCGAGCGGATCCGGGCTGTCATTGATGCGTGTGTGGCCGCAGCGATCCACCATGCAAAAGGCGCCATCCTCCAGCAGAATTTCGCAGTGGCGCTGCTGCACGTGGCCGCGGCTATCGGCCAGCACCCAATCGGCGGCGATGGACCCGATGATTCCGCCTGCCGGACCGAAGTGGTGACGCGGCAGGCTACCCAGCCGAAGGCCTTGCGGGTTGGTGACCACCAGGGCGACTTGTGCGGAACGTTCGAAGGTGTTCATTGGCGCACCTTGACGCGTACCGCGGGCGCGCGATCGCCGTTTGATTGCTGCAGAAAACTGGTCCAGCCCAGATGGCTGCCGTGACCGCGGGCGATATTGAACGGGCGCACTTCACCGTCGCGCAGACCCAGTTCCAAGTCGTAGGCTTGCGGCTCGCGCAGCAGCACGTCGATCAGTTTGCACAGACGGGGAAACTCGGCGCCGTTCGGCAGAAAGTCACGGAACCTATCGCGGGTGAGGCCGGCGATGCGGATGGTGAACTTGCTTTGCCGGGTGCGAACGCGCCTGCCGAGGACAAAGCTTCGACCGAGACGGCAATTGGCTTCGCCGGGCAGGTTGCGCTGGTCGAGCGGCACGTCGGCGTAGCGCAGCTCGAACGACCGGATTTTCACCGATGGTAGATCGAAGCAATGCGCGATGATGCCGGCGACCATGGAGGGGGCGCGGCTGCGGCTGGCGACGACGCCTGCGAAACTCAGCAGGCGGCTCCACGCGATGGGTGTGTCGCCGCGCATCCGGGCATCGCCCAAGCCGACCAGCGCGAACACGCAGCGCGAGAACTGGTCGGTGGCACCGGGCCGAAAGCGCACGAAGTAGCGGTACTTGCGCCACGTGTGGTGCAGCAGCGTCAGCAGACGATGATTGATGGCGTCAACGAAGGCTGGACGGATGCCGATGCCTTGGCCCGCTTCGAAGGCGAGGCGGTCCAGGTAGTGGCCCGGCAGCGGCGAGTCGGTGCCGTGCAGGCCGAAGAATGTGGCTTGCACCAGGTAGTCGCTGGATGAGCCTTCAGGCAGGCGTTCGGCGTGAACGACATCCGAAGCGGGAAAGCCCAGCCCGGCGTGCGCAGAGAGCCGCACGCGCTGGCGCGTTGGCCGCAGGCGGTCAGGTGCCTCCAGGTCGTCGCCGTGCAGGCGATGCAATCGCTCGAGCAACTGGAAAAAATCGTGGTTCCGGGCGTCGCCCAACAGGACATCGGCTAGATCAGCGGTTGGACGCCGGTGTGCATGGGCCATGTGTATGTCTCGTTGTTGGTCGTGTTGACAACTTCCAGCACGTGGAAGGAATTGATGCTCGCGTACAGCGCGAAGAAGTGGCTCAGCACGGTGCCGAACAGGAACAGGTCTCCCTCGCAGAGAAAGCCCGCCTGGTCCAGCTTCAGGCGCGTGCGCATACCGCGCACCGGTAGGCCGCGGATGAGGCGGTCGATGGGCGCGGTCTCGGCCCCCACGATGGCGTTCAGGCGTTGCTGGCTTGCCCTGGCGCGGCGAATGTCGTGCAGGGCGGCGAAGTCGTAGGCGCGCAGCACGGCCTTCATCGGCTCGACGGAGAGCAGCGACAGGTAGTTGAGCGACAGATTGGACAGCAGCGTCCACAGCAGCTCGCCGTCGAGGCTAGGGCGATACGAGGGCGTGGGCACGGAGATATTGCGCAGATGCAGCTGGCTGGCGGTGCTCTCGCCGCTCAGGTGGATATCGCCGATGCCCAAGGACAGCGGCAGATCCCGGTTGGTGCAAGTCAGCGTGAGGGAGACCGTCTCGTTTTCCCCGATGTAGTCCGCGTCGTCGGCGCGGACGAAGGCAATCCGATGCTGCAAGCCTTCGTTGTCGTAGGCGCGCTCGATGCGCGTGCGCTGATAGAGCGAGTTGCGTCCGTGGCTGTGCTCGATCTCGTGCAGCAGCGACTCGAAGGGCGGGTAGGTACGCAGATATCGGCCGCGCTTGCCATGGATGTCACGGGCCCACCCGGTCACCTCGTCGACGCTGAAGATTTCGTAGGCGTCGGGGCGCGGGCCAGACGGCACAATGAGCTGGTCCACGGCGCGGCCATTCAGGTCCATCGGCTGCGCATCGTGTGTGAATAGATTGACCGCCGGCGTGCAGTGCAGCGACAAATCCCTGTCGGTGATGCGGATGTCGACCGGCATCGGCCGCTTGAAGCGAAACTCCACCGTGAACTGTGTTGCCTTGTGCGCGGGCCACAGCCGGCGCAAGCCCGTCAGCGAGAAGTAGAAAAAGCGCTGGGGGAATACAAAGTACTCCTGCAGAACCCGGTATCCATCGAACACGTTCTGCGGATAGGGCAGCAGGGCGTCTTCCGGATCGAAGCCCGCGAACTTGAGTTGATCCGGGCGCAGGCGACGCGACGTTTCGCCAACGATCAGGTGGACTTCTTCCAGATAATGCGCCAGCCAGAGATACAACGTCTGCGCGGTGGTGTCGTCTCCACTGAGATGGAATTGCAGCGCATCACATCCCAGTGCGTCGAGCGGCAGATCCTGGCTGGTCAGGCTCAACTGCGCACGCATGACGGACCGTTCCCGCGAGTGCTCGGCGTCGACCTTGGTCAGATCGAACGGCCACACCCAAAGGTCGTGGCAGGTGCGGTACTCGCAGGGGATGCCGTCGACGGGCTCGGATTGAATCCGCGTGCCGCGGGGAATGAGCTTGCCCTTGGTCAGCTCCACCTGTGTCGCTTCGCTGTGCACCGTGGTCATGCTCGGAATGGGGCGCAGGTAGTTGGGCCAGAGCATCTGCAACAGCGAGTGGATCAGCTCGGGAAAATCGGCCTCGAGCTTGGCGCCGAGCTTGGCGGTGAGGAAGGCCGTGCCTTCCAGGAGTCGTTCGACATCCGGGTCGTGCGCGTTTTCGCCCAGGAAGTGCGTCAGTCCCGGGTTATCCTGCGCGAACTTGTGGCCGGACTGGCGCAGAAACTCCAGTTCCTGCCGGAACAGCTTTTTGAAAGGCATCGTGTTTCTCTTCCCCCCGTGATGCGGGCTTACGTGACGCTGGCGATATGTGCCGCTCCCGAGAACGCCAGGTCGAACTCGACCTGCTCCTCATCGCTCCCGAGTCGTACCTCGCACAACAGCCGGAACCGCAGGTCGGTCGGCGCTTGCGTGTCCTCGCAGGGGCGGGCTTGCAGTACCCGTACGCGCGGTTCGTAGCGTGCGATAACGGCGCGTATTTCTTCGCACAGATGGGATCGAAGATCGGCGCGGCTCAGCGCCGGGTCGTT
>NZ_JARJLM010000089.1 GCF_029335485.1 Cupriavidus basilensis | reverse complement strand
CGGCCGTCCGCAGCGGCCCGCATAGCGACTGCTCCTGCTGCGCGCGCCACCAGTCCGCGTAGGCGCTGCGCAGGGCCAGCCGGCGCTCGGCACGGCGCAGCGCGAGCTGCAGTTGCTGGCGCTGGACGGCGAAGCCGCTGGCCTTCACGGCATCGACCTGGCGCTTCAGGCTGCCCAGCAGGGGATAGCGCATACCCAGGGACAGGTTGCGCCCGTAGTAGTTGGCCACCACGTTGTCCACCACCAGCTCGTGATAGTCGCCGATCCCACCCCCGGCGAACACCTGCCATCCCTTTTCGCTCTCGCGGGCGCTGCGCTCGCTGCGCGCCGCGTCGAGGTCCGCGTATTCGGCCTTGAGCGCAGGATCGTTGTCCACGCCGTTCAGCATGTCGGCCAGCGGCAAGGGCGCCGCATGCGCCAGCGTCATGCAGAACGCCGCCATGGCAATCGATGCGGCTCGCAGCATGTCGCGTCGCAGTAGAGATGGAATCCGTTTCAAGCGATTTGCTCCCACATCCGGCAAGCTGGCACCCGGCATCAGAACCTCGTTGCCTTCTTCAATACCCACCAGGGTGCCATGCTGCTTTCTTCATGCCCGCGCCGGATCGCTTCATTGAGGATCGCCACCGCGCTCCAGCTACGCATCACCATCATGAAGAGCGGGAACAGCGGCAGCACGAGCCACAGCCGGCAATCTTGCCTGGGCCGCTCCGACACCATCAGCAGCATGCCGATGAACAGGATGGTGGTGAGCGAGAAATACAGGGCATAGATCAGGCAGAACAGCAGCAGCACGGCCTGCCACGGCAGCGTGACTGCGGCCAGGATCCAGTACCCGGTGATGATGAAGGGCAGCACCAGCTGGAAGAAGAAGCCGCTCAGCAGCGTCATCAGGAAATTGGGCCAGCCGAGCAGGCGCGGGGTGATGCTGTGCTTGTGCTTGCGGATGTAGAGGAAGAACATGTCGCCGTCCCAGCGCAGGCGCTGCTTGAGGAACTGGCGGAACGTCACCGGCGCGTCCGTATGCCCGATCGCTTCGGGCTCGAAGGGAATCCGCAGCGCGCGGCGGCCGAAATAGCTCTTGATCCGCAGCGTGATGTCCAGGTCCTCCGCCGTATGCGTGTCCCAGCCGCCGATCAGTTCGAGAAAGCTGCGGCGGAATGCCCCGAACGCGCCCGAGACATTGTTCACCACATTCCATTCGGCCAGGCCGATCTTGGCCATATGGATGGAGAGCAGGTATTCGAGCGCCTGCAATGCCGTGGTCGTCGACGCCCAGGCGTTGCGCACGCGCAGGCTGCCGGCCACCGCCGGCACGTCGGGGTCGGCGAAATGGCGCACCATGGCGCTGACCATATTGTTGTCGAAGGAGGTATCGCCATCGAGCGCCATGATGATCTCGCCGCTGGCCTTGGCGAGACCGGCGTTCAGCGACGACACCCGCCCGCCGCGCTGCCATTTCGCGATCGGCCTGACGGAGCGCCGCGGATGGAGCGTGCTGTCCAGGCGGAAATTTCGCACGGCGTCCAGCGTTTCCTGGTTCACGGCTGCACCGTCGATCACCGGGATCATTTCGATGTATCCCGGGTAGGTCTGCTCGGCAAGGCTGGACAGGGTCTTCTGGACATCCGGCCCTTCGCTGTAGCAGGTGATGATGCAGGAAACCCTGGGGTGATAGCGGCTGACTTCCGGCGTGCTGCTGCACTTGCGCGTGAACCACCGCAGCACGCCGGCCAGGACCAGCAGGTTCAGCGGCAGCTCGAGCAGCGCGAAGTACGGGAACAGCATCAGGAACAGCCCCGTCATGCCGCCTGAACGGAAGAGTTCGTTCAGGAAGTCATGCCACAGGGCGATGAACGCGGCCATGCTTCAGCTCAGGTCGCCGGCCAGGCGCGCCATCAGCAGTTCGGCGTCCTCGCGCTCCAGCAGGTCGTCGGGCGCGCTCGCCGATACCACGCGCAGTTCGATCTCGTTCGCGCCGGACTCGGCGAAGAGCTCGCGCAGCTTCAGGATGCGCTGCCTGACGCTTTCCAGCCCCTCCTTGTCGGTGCACGGCAGCAGCAGCCACAGGCACTCGTCATTGGTGCGGGTGCAGCGGTCGGTGGTACGCAGCCCGGCGATCATGCGCTTGACCAGATTGTCGACCAGCAGGTTTGCGCGCTGCTCGCCCATCTTCGCCAGCGCCTGCGGAAAGTTGACGAAGCGCAGTCCGAGCAGGGAGAAGGCGGGCTCCTTATAGCGGGCCTGCATCTGCATCAGCCATTCCAGCAGATAGCGGAAGGTGCTGATGCTGACCAGCCCGAGCGCGTTGAAGCCCGCGCTGGCCAGCATGCCGGTATTGAAGCCCTGGCGGCAGCGCAGGTGGCCGGCCTCGGTCAGCCGGTAGTTGCGCACCTCGTAGACGCGGAGTTCGTCCGGCGCATGCGTGTGGCCGCAATCCAGGCAGCGCGCCTGCACCTTGGCATCGACGAAGAAGGCGCGGCAGCTACGGCAGCGGTAATTCTCCATCGGCCGGTCGTAGTCGCTGCCAATATGCCGCAGACGGGTCAGGCAGTTCGGGCAGACCAGCACGCCGTCCTTCAGGAACTGCTCTTGCGCGCCGACATGGCCGCACACGAAGCAGTGCAGCGACGGCTCCCGGGAAATGGCGATCGACTGGCAGTCCGGGCAGACGTCGATGTAGTTCAGGCGCCCCGAGCCGCAGCTCACGCACAGGCGCAGCCGGTCCACCAGGACCTGTTCGGCGATGTACCCCTCCTGCGTCATCAACTGGAGCAGCGGCAACGGACTGCCCGCATCCGCGCCGGCCAGCGCTGCCAGCAAGGGATACTCGTAGTGCTCGGGCACCTGCGGATTGCGCACCGCCCGCAGTTGCCGCGGCGGCCGCAGCCAGAGCCAGGCCAGCACGCGCGTCTCGAACCGTTCCTGGATCTGGGCCTCCCCGAGCGCTGCATAGCGGGTGCGCCAGGTCTGCCACTCCAGCAGACCGAGATCCGCCGGCACCGGGCCGTCGCCCAGCGCTTCGCACAATGGGTCTTCGTCCTGGCAGCAGTAGGCCAGCGTGAAGCCGTAGGCCGGATGCCGCCGCATCTCGCGCAGGGCCTCGCCTGCGGCGGAGCCCGGCAGGTCCAGCAGGACCACGTCATAGCGCCGCGCATCGGTCAGCAGGTCGCCGACGGAATCGAAGCGATCGGCACGCACGTGCGCGGCATGTGTCGGAGCGGGTCCGATCAGGGCAAGGTGAAGCGATTCCTGGGCCATATTACTGGGGACATCCAATTGGGTGAGTCCGCTTCTTTTTCATTTTTACATAGGTTCGCATTTAACGGTTGGTTGCGCGTGGCTTGAACCCACCCAGTAACGGTGAGCTGGCGGATCAGGAAAATGATGCCGGCGAAGGGGTAACCAATCGTAAGGAACTGAACCCAATGCAGAAAGATTGCAAGAAGCAGGCGCATGGCTTATGTGCCAGTAGTACAAGGCCGCGGCGATACAACGCGGACGGAATTCTACGGCATCCGGGCGGCAATTCCGAGCCTCCCTTCGGCAGCTAGGGAATTTTGACTATTGACTATAGAGATCGGCGGCCGCGCTACCCCTTGTCGCCCGGAGGGCCGCCGGCGAACAGGCACTGCAGGGCATCAGAAACTGATGCCCTGCAGCTCGAGGTGGGCTGGCTGGAGGCCATGTACGTGCCGCCGGTGCTCGTCGACGACGGCTGCCGCGCGTGGCTGGCCGACACCCTGGCCACCTGGCGGGGGGCAGCGGGGGTGGCCACGCTGTCCGACCTGATCAACCGCATCAACAGCCTCGGTACCGGAGCCTGCCGGCCATTGGCGCCGAGGCCCACGCCGCGAGAGCCGACAACCCAGGCAAAATTCGCCGGATAAGTCACTAGGAACGGGAGGCAGGTAGCACTACGCAACGTATCGCCGACGCGACAGCAGAGATTGCACGCTTGTTGCGTTTGTGCACTCCCGTATCTTCGGTATCCTGCGCTAGGCAACCGATGATGGCAGCCAAGCGCCCCTGATGACCGGCTCGCTGGTTTACGCGGGCGGGTTATCGGTACAGCAGGCACTCGGCCTTGGAAGTGGACAGCTGAAGGGTTGGACCACCCGCGGGACCACGCAAGGCGTCCGCTACCGGGCATTCTTGCCTGAGACCAGCATCGCTCCGAGCAGCGCGTCGGGCGCGTATGATCATCATCCGTGGCGAAACGTTTCATCGACAGCGACCACCATGCCGAAGCCAAAGATCCTGACTTACATCGATGCTGGAACGGTCGGCGGTTCACACCTGATGCGGGCGATCGCCCAGCAACTGGTGCCCGCTGCCCACGAATTCCAGGCGGTAATGGCCGACGACCTCAGGCAGGACCCGACCCTCTTCGATGACGCGGTCCTGTTCGTCATGCCGGGCGGAGCCGATTTGCCCTACTGCGAAGCGCTGAACGGGGCGCCCAACCAGCGTATCCGGCGGTTCGTGGAGGAGGGCGGGGTCTACCTGGGCGTCTGTGCGGGCGCGTACTACGCCTGCCGGGAACTCGCATTCCATGCCGGGATGCGCGGCGCGATCTGCGGCACGCGCGAGCTGAGCTTTGTCGACGCGGTCGCCGTTGGCTCGTTGCCCGAGCTTACCGGTGGCATCCCCTACGACGCCACGCCGAGGACTGCCGCCGCGACCGGAATCCGGACTACAGATTGCCTGTCCGCGGTGCCATTGACGCCTCGCGTCCACTATCACGGCGGCTGCCGCTTCGATTTCGCCGACCCGGCAAGTCCCGCGGCACGGATCCTGGCCGTGTACACGGAGATCGAGGCCGAACCCCCGGTGATCGTGAGTGCGTCCGTGGGCCAGGGGAAGGCGATACTGAGCGGCGTCCACCTGGAAATCTCGGAGCGGGAGTGCAAGGAGGCCCTGCGCGAACACAGCGACATGGCGGCGCACGTGCACGTCTGCGACCGGCTTGCCGAGACGGGGAACGAACGGCTGGAGGTGTTCCGCCTATTGCTTGCTCATGCCGGACTCGAGCTGCGCCAGGGACGGTGGAAGACAACGCCGGGCTCCTGTTAGCGCCGCACCAGTTCCAGATTGATGCGCCGCATGTACCGGACTCGTCGTCGTTGCAGATTGTCCTGTCGCCATTTGGGGAAGCCCGGGTCTACTCCCAGTCTTCAGAATTCAGAAACTGCTCCGTCCCTCGAGGCCGGTATCGGGCGCCCTCGAACAGCGTGCGTGCCAGGGAGAGGAATTTGCCCGCCTTTGATGACCGGTTGACGGGCTAGGCGCTTCTGCCTTCCGCCTCTCTCTGGATGAATGTGCCGCTCTAGGCACTATCTGATGCAAATTGAGTGCTTCGCTGAGGGCAGGCGCTGCTTTGCTGAGCCGCCGCCGCCCCCATCTCCTGGGGCGTGCGCTACCGCAACGCGCAGGGGCAGGGCCGGGACGGCGCCGTGACTGGCTTCGGCGCGCGATCCACGCCAGGCAGACGGTGGAACATTTCCGGGCCGCGTCGATGGGGTCCCGGCTGCTATGAAATAATGTGCGGATGGCTACCCGATCTCCCCCACGCCGTGCAGCGGCCGATTCGCTTCCAAACGACTATGCGGCCTGGCTCGGCTAGTTGAAGGACGAAGTTCTGCAGGCCCGGCTGCGGACCTCGCTGGCGGTCAATCGGGAACTGCTGTTGCTGTACTGGCGCATCGGGCGCTCGATCCTGCAACGGCAGCAGGCGGCGGGGTGGGGGAAGAAGGTGGTCGAGCGGCTAGCCAACGACCTCCGTCAGGCCTTTCCGGACATGGCGGGCTTCTCGCCGCGCAATCTGATGTACATGCGGGCGTTCGCCGAGGCCTGGCCGGACGAGGCAATTGTGCAACAGCTTGTTGCACAATTGCCGTGGGGCCACAATCTCAAGCTCCTCGAGATGCTGAACGACGCGGAGAGAGCAACTGATACTCCATTCTTGCTCAGAAGTATCTATCATTGCTCGCCATGAGCAAGGTTTATCGGATCAACGAATTCGCAAAGCGCATCGGACGGGCTCCCAGTACGGTGCGCCGCTGGGAGCGCGAAGGCATCCTGGCAAAGCACGGAACCGGCTGCATGCCCTCGAAAAAGCCCATCGCAAAGCTGGTCGCATCGCCAAGGCCGAGCGCATCAGGAAGTGCAACCTCGGACGCGTGAAACTGCAGGCGCGCAGGGACCGCACGAAGCAGCGGTTGCGCACGATTGCCTACCAGTCCGCCCATACCATCGTGGACAAGGCGGCAGCGGTCGGTTCGGAAGATCTGACGTCCCCCATCAAGGGGCGGAGTCAGTGGCGGAACTACAATCGCCGCATGAGCGCATGGGCCAAGGGGGTACTGGCTCAAGCGCTCGATGAAGTTTGCACGCAGCGTGGGGCGACGCACGTCGTCGTCAACGCCGCCTACACGTCGCAAATGGACTCGTTCACGGGCTTGCTGCAAGGCAAGCGCGAGGGCGACAAGTTTTACCGTGCCAACGGGGACGTTCTTCAGGCGGATACCAATGCAGCGCGGAACGTACGGGACAGGATTCACGACCGGGAAATTACCCGGTATATGCCTCACCTCCAAGTGAAGCGGATTCTGCTCGCGCGCTCCTCCGGCGCAACTGAGCGTCAAGGGGCTTCAGTTGGGCGGCGCAAGCCGCGTCAACGAAGTGCGGATAAATCCAATGCTCAACTTTGAGTAGATTATATGGAACAGAACCGCCTGTCCGAGTACTGGAGCATCCTGGATTTCGCCAACCGGGGTTATCTGGGAAGCCTGAGTCAGTTCGTGCGGGAGTACGCGACGCCTATTCAAATCCAGCGCGATCAGCATGTCGTGCAACGCTTCAAGCGAGTGACGGCTCCCTTCCTGTTGCGGCGCCTGAAATCCGACAAGGCCATCATCAGCGACTTGCCAGACAAGAGCGAGCAGGATCAGTTCTGCACGCTGACCAAGGTGCAGACGGCTCTGTATGAATCGGTGGTGCAGGAAGGGTTGCGAACCATCGCAGGGGAATCCGACACGTTCAGGCGCCAGGGCCTGGTGCTGCAAATGATGCTGGCATTGAAGCAGATCTGCAATCATCCCGCGCTATACCTGAAAGGGGGGCAAGTCGATGCAGCGGCGTCCGGCAAGGCCGAGCGATTCCTTGAACTCCTTGAAGATATCCATGCCAGCCATGAAAAGGTGCTGGTATTCACCCAGTTCCGCGAGATGGGCGACTTGCTATGCCGTTAGGTACAACAGCGATATGGCCGAGATCCGCTATTTCTCCACGGCGGTGTCCCGCGAGCCAGGCGGGATGCGATGGTCGAGCGGTTCCAGAGCAACCGGACCGAACGGGTGTTCATCCTGTCGCTCAAGGCCGGCGGAACCGGGCTGAACCTGGCCGCGGCCTCCAATGTCATCCACTACGACCTCTGGTGGAATCCTGCCGTCGAAGCGCAGGCCACGGACCGGGCCTATCGCATTGGCCAGCAGCGCAACGTTCAGGTCCACCGCTTCATCACGCGCGCGACGTTTGAAGAACGTATCAACGACATGCTTCGCGCCAAGCGGGAGCTGGCCGACCTGGTGGTTGGTACTGGCGAACAGTGGATCGGCAATCTCAGTGGGGAGGGCCTCAAGACACTGTTCAGCTTGGCGGAGCGTTGAACGCGCATCGATTGCGTGCTTTTCGGGGCCATCGTACTTTTTGTCCAGAACCTGGTGGCCGGTGGCTGGAAAGCCTGGCGCAGCAAGGGTTAGTCGTTGCTGACCAACTGTGCAACTGCGATGGCGTTGTCACGTTGGCATAACGAGGCCGAGGCGCGTGGGGGGCGTGAACTACTGCATCATGCGGCGGACGGATTTTGGGCGGCTTCAGTGAATTCGCGCATCATCCGCTTCATGGATTCCTTGGATTTCGAGTCAAAACTGGCAATCATCAGCAACTGGCCCGGTGCCATTTGCGCTTTCTGCCGCCCCAGCCCGAGGCGGCCGATCTTGACACCGACCAATCCGCCGATCCACCAGCCGATCATCGCGCCAAGCGCGATGGCGCCAACATACGCAATGGCAGTGGCGCCCGTACCGGCGGAGACTCCGTATCTGAAAATTACCAGCGCGGCGATGATCGCTCCGACAAAAAGTCCGGTGATCGCCGCTCCTTCGCGATACGTGGTCTGGCCGATGTCAATCCTCGGCAATCCGTCAACTGGTTGATTGTCGCGCTGGATAAACCACGGTCCCGCGACGAGTGCCGATGTCCCGGCCAGCTCGCCTAATCGCGCTTGCGCCAGTCCCGCCGTGGCGACGTCATTCAGCCTGAAATACAGCAGCGTACGCATGGTGTGTTACCTCACTCAATCTCAATCTCAATCTCAATTTCGACTTCCGGCGAACCGGCGGATGCTTGCGTAACGATTCCGGCCCAAGCTCCATTGCCCCTTGACCGCGTGGCAGGATGGCGACCGCAGGTTGGGCCAGCCTTCGTTGACAGCGCGATCCCAGTCAATCAGTAGTGTGGCTGCCTGATGCCATTGGGTTGCCGCCAGGCGTATGAATCCAGTTCTCTGGATGCTTCTCTTCGGCAACTGGCCGGCCTGGCGGTCGGCATGTCGGCCGCAAAGGGTTCCAATCGCCGGACATCGATTGCATCGATCCTGGCGAACGACCGATTTCCTTGGTTACCGGGGTAGTGGACGACCGGAGGTCGCCGCGTGGCATCTTGCATGAAGTTTCCAGGAATCCCCGTGAGTGACTTCAGGAGTCACCAGTCCTAAGACGTTGTCGAGGGGGAAGGCCCGGAAACGAGTGGTGGGCAAACCAGAAGCACGCCGCTTCAGGGACGCCGCAACTATCAGTATAGGTGTCCGTTGCATCCCAGGCCAACGCCCTTACAAGATGCCCCGGCAGGCGTTGCGCCACGCACCCGCGGCGCTCGCAAACGCAAACCGGTCGTCCACCGCTGGCACTACACTGAAATGGCATGCCACAGCAATCTTCGCTGTCCGGATCTCTTTGCTTTTCTTCGGATCGTCATCAACGCAAGGCTTGAAATGAACCGTCTCCAATACTCGGTGAACCTCTCCTACGAGGTCATGGATCCCATGGCGGACTTCATGCTGAACATTGAAGCTGCCAGGACTTCGCGGCAGTTCGTCGTTGCCGAGCGACTGACGTTCCCCCCGTCAATTCAGACCACCAACTACACGGATCCGGTGCTGCACAACCGCCTGCTTAGAATGCGCGCACCCAAGGGCCGTTTTGCCATCCGTTATGAGGCAGTCGTCGATATCGATCATCGCCTGGACGACAGCGATCAGTTGTCAGAAGTGCCTGTCGCCGAGCTACCGTTCGATGTCTGGCACTACCTGGCGCCTAGCCGATATTGTGAATCTGACCGCCTGATGGAATTTGCAATGCGTGAATTCGGGGGCATGCAGCGCGGCTATGGCCGCGTCTACGCAATTCGGGAGTGGGTACGCAATCACATGCGTTTTCTCTCGCGCTCCACCAACGAGCGCACGTCGGCGGTCGATACCATCGTGGAACGCACCGGTGTCTGCCGCGACTTCGCCCACCTGATGATTGGGATCTGCCGCGCCCTGAGCATTCCGGCGCGCATGTCCAGCAGCCTGGACTATGGGGCGGATCCGACAATGGGCGCGCCGGATTTTCATGCGGTAGTGGAAGTGTACTTGTCCCACCGGTGGTACCTGCTCGATCCCTCCGGCGTATCGATCCCGACGGGCTTGCTTCGTATCGGCACCGGCCGGGATGCCGCGGACATACCATTCGCGGCGATATTCGGCTCGGTGGAATCGGAGCGGCCCTTTGTCGAAATCCATGCCGTGACCGACACAGCGGCCGGGATTGAAATGCCGGTGTTCACTGCAAAGGCCATCTCCACCTGGTAGCCGGCGCTCGTTGGTCGCTGCTACCGGCTCCGTGGTCGGTAGCGCGTCAACATTTGCTTCCCTTCATGCTCTCGGTTTCCATGGCGGCCTTCCATTCCTCATAGGCCTCGATCGGCTCCATGGACTGATCGACGAACGCGGCGGCGCGCTCTGCGGCGGCCAGCGTATCCACGGCGGAGTCGCCCTGGTTTTCGTCCTCCGTGCTGGGTGGCAGCAGCATGTCTTCGAGCATCGCCGCCAGCTCCGATGTATCCCATGACTCACCCAACTGCGTCTTCTTCTTTATATAGTGCCGGACTTCCGAGTCTTGTCCGGCGGTCAATGGCAGTCCACGGAAGGTAGGCTCTTCGTTCTGATGGATCATGATGTACCTCCGATGATGGGCTACACCTTTGAGTGTACGCGCAATACCGCACCACCACCGGAAGCACGGAAAGGGGCTGGGTCTGCGCCGCCGCTGTATTCCGCCCATTTCTGCTGCTCGGCTCGCTCCCATAGCGAGCCTGTTCGGCGCACGTACCACTACCGACCGGATAGTTTTCAGCGAAATTCATGATGATGGTGCAAACCTAATGGCACACTCCAACCTTGTCGTACATAGGAAGACACTACCTTGCCCCGAGGTTCCGCGTCCGGTGCGACAATTTGCAGAAGGTCCCATCCTCCCACCCCGATCAGGCGAAATCGTCGACCGCCAGACAGCGCTTCAATGCGCTTGACCTTGCCAGTTCCGACCACACCCAATTCGTCCGGTGCCGCAGCGTGCTGCCGGGATCCTTCCAAGCACCAGGAGATAGTCATGGAGCGCATTACCAAATATCGTGGGTTCGCGATTCACGTGGATCTGGTGAGTACATCCGAGGACATGTTCGATGCATGGTTTAGTATCAGTGGTCCGCTTCGACCCCCCGGTGTTGCAGCGATCGGGGAGCGCATCAAATTACACGGCGGGCCGTTTTCTCGTCGGTGGGCACATCTGATCGCAGAATTGGCTGGCAGAGCCGCAATCGATGTCATTCTGGGTGTCGAATAACACGCCCTCGCAGCCGGAAACGTCTGAATAAGTCTCGGCACGATTCGCGCGCCACCTGGGATTCAACGCTTGTGCTCCTGGGTCAAGGGAAGGCCTCAGAAGGTGCTTTCTGAATCAATGCCGTCCATTTCGCCGCTCCGGTATTTGTCTCCCTTAAGGGTAGCGCTACTGTGATGATGAGAGATCACTTGCTGCCAGAGGCCAACAAATAGGTCTACGATGAAGGCGTGGTCACTTTGTAACCCCACAGTCCGCAACCATGATGCTTGCAGGCACTGCGTACCCATCTGAGGCCACGAGAACGCGCCCGAGCGCGCCCCCTCTGGGCGATGGAGCGGTGCCGACCAACCTGAGGCTTGTCCCCGAAGCCACCACGTCCGTGTTGGGCGCACAAGGAGCCAACAATGAAACTGATTGAGCCCGACGAACAACGGGCATTTCTTGCTGTCCTGCAGCATAACGGTCTGGCAGAACATGATTTCGAGCTTGCCGAAACCGATACGACGGACCCAAAGGGCGATGAGAACTTTGGTCTGCAGGGCTATGTCGCCGTAACCAGACGATCAACTCGAGTTACGCGGGAATACCCTATCGGTTACGAGACAGATTGGGTGGAGCACTTCAGCAAAGATCTGGGAGCCGGCGCATTCGACAAGCTGGAATGAGCGATAGGTGCAGTTTCTCGCCGCCGAAGTTGAACTCGGCCACGTCCGATGGCGACAAGGGTATCTAGGATGACGGGGATCTAGCCTACCAGCCTGCGGCGCGACCACACCGGTAGTACGGCTCGACCGCCGCTATCAGACGCTCCCATGGCACCACGCTTTCCATCTCCGCCAGGAAGCGCTGGCGACGATTCACGCGCTTCTTGCCATGGCTTTCCGCTTCCGCAAAACCGATCTGCCGCGTCATCTCCGACTCATCTCTTGGGCATACACATGGCAACGCTTAAAAGCCACCCAACGATGACTTTCGTTCTGAATAAATCAGTCTTTCCTTCAGCCTTTTTCGCCGCCAGGCGTGTCCGATAGCGCAGATTGAAGTGCGCCGAGATTGCCCTCATGGAACTATTGACATGAACAAGTAGGCGGCGAAGATCACGAGGTGTACCACGCCTTGCAGGATGGTAGAACGGCCCATGCCGAGGGTCAGCGTCAGCACGATCAGCGTCAGAAATAGCAATACCATATCCTTGCCACCGAGCCCCAGCACAAGCGGCTGGCCGGTCCAGATGAAGACCGCGGCGACCGTCGGAATCGTCAGGCCGATACTGGCTAGCGCTGAGCCCAGTGCCAGGTTCAGGCTCGTCTGGATGCGATCGCCGCGCGCCGCGCGCAATGCCGCCAGGCATTCGGGCAGCAGCACGAGCGCGGCAATCACGATACCAACCACGGCCGCCGGAGCGCCTGCGGAAAGTATGGCGTTCTCCACCGACGGTGACAGCAACTTGGCGAGCCCCACAACCACCACCAGACAGACAATCAGCAGCATGCCACTTGCCAGCGCCACGCGCGCAGGCGGCGGGGGGAGGTGCTCGTTTTCATCCGAGCTTCCTTCCACCAGGAAGTAGTCGCGGTGGCGTACGGTCTGCACGAAGACGAAGCATCCGTACAGCACCAGCGACATCACGCCTGAAAAGCCCAGTTGTGCGGGCGTCAGCATCGGCCCTGGCATGGAGCTCGTGTAGCTCGGCAACACCATTGTCAGCACCAGCAGCGCGGCCAGCACGGCCATCGCCGCGTTGGCGCCCGGCGCCTGGAAGGCCTGTTCGCGATGATGCAGGCCGCCTACGAACAGGCACAGCCCGACGATGCCGTTGCAGATGATCATCACCGCCGCAAACACGGTGTCGCGCGCAAGGCCCGCATTTTCCGGGCCGGAAGAGAGCATGACCGAGACGATCAGCGCCACTTCGATGACCGTGATGGCAAGGGCCAACACCAACGTACCGAACGGCTCGCCGACCTTGTGGGCAACGACTTCGGCGTGATGAACGCTCGCAAAGACCGAGCCGGCTAGTGCGATGCCCATCAGCGCGATCAGCCAGCCTTGGCCGGACAGCAATGCGCCGGCAGCCAGCGTGACTAAGGCGACACACGGCACAACGATCGTCCATGCAGGCAATTTGCTGGATGTAAGCATCATCTCTGCATTCTCCTTCTGTTCGTGCTTTTTGATGCGGATATCCGCACGAGGCGAACGGAGACGATCGGCGGCTGCAGTGCACAACAAGCATACCTTGGCAATGCCCTTCCCGTTGCACAAAGGTGTTGGTAAGCGGGGCTTGACTGCCTAGAATTTCTCTGTGTGCATTGGCTTGCAGGGAATTTTATTTGGCGAAGAATTTTTCGCAAGAAGACAATGCGGAACCACGAATGTTCGAGGAGATGGAAATGACCGCGCGTAAATTGTCTGCTGTTGGCCTAGTTGCGATGGCGCTCGCTTTTACCGGTGCGAGCGCGCAGCAGATGCAGGAATCGAAAGGCCAACAAGGAGCAGAATCAACCCAGGTTCCGAAAGCGCCGTCGACCGTCGCCGAAGCTAAGGCCATGATTGCCGAGCGTTTCAAGGCGGCGGACGTCGACCATGACGGGAAACTGACCCGCGAAGAAGCCAAGGCGGGTATGCCGGAGGTGTACAAGCACTTTGACAAGATCGATGCCAGGAAGCGGGGTTACGTAACAGAACGTCAAATCGGTGCGTACTGGCAGGCGAAGACCAAGGAACAGATGCAGAAGGAGAATCCCATCTGGAACTGACCTGTTGCCCCGCTGGGATAACGGCCGAAGCCGCCCCGGATCCGGATTGGACCGTCCGACGCTCCGATCTGCGAACGGCGCCGGCGTAAATTCGCGGCTGGGCGTGTTGACCGCCCCGAAACGTGCGATGGTGCGGACGAGATGTGGGCGCGTCAGTGCTCTGCATGACTGCACATCTGGCCAGAGCCCTCTCCCTTCATCCGTGGCAGTCCCCCGGAGGTGTTCATGACACACCTTAGGCGCGTCGTTGGGATGATCTTCCCAGGTGCCTTTTCGTTGCTCGTGGCCATTGCCCTGCCGGCGGGCGCAGGGAACGGGGACACCGTGGCTCAGTTGAGGTCTCGCGGCGTATTGCGCTGTGGCGTGAGCGAAGGGAATCCGGGCTTTTCAACGAAGAACGCTGCGGGGCGCTGGTCGGGTATCGACGTGGATTTCTGTCATGCCGTCGCCGCGGCAGCACTGGGTGACGCAGAAAAGGTCACATTCGTGCCGCTTAAGGCATCGGCGCGATTTCCCGCCCTGCGCACGGGTGTGGTAGACATCCTCAGCCGGAATACGACCTGGACGCTGGCCCGCGAGAGCACGCTGGGCGTGCAGTTCGCCGGGGTTATCTTCTACGACGGCCAGGCATTCATGGTGCCCAGGCGGAGCGGCGTAAAGACCGTCGACGAGCTCGCCGGAGCCACCGTGTGTGTCGAAAAAGGTACTTCCAGCGAGACGCATCTTGTGGGGTACTTCGCCGCCAGGCGATTGCGCGTGACGCCGCTGGTCATCGACTCCGTGAGCGAAGTGGGCGATGCATTTTTCGCGGGACGCTGCCGCGCGTACACAGCGGATGCCGCGCGCCTTGCTGCCGCACGCCTGCGTGCGCCCCAGGGAACGCGGGACTACGTGATCCTGCCTGAACGGATCTCGCAGGAGCCCGTCGGACCTGTCGTGCGCGATGACGACCAGCGCTGGCTGACGCTGGTACGTTGGGTGCTCCTGTCGCTGATCGCGGCCGAGAGAAATGGGGTCACCCAGGCGAACGTGAGCATGCGCATGAGCGATCCCGTGGTGGCGAGCGCGCTGGACCCGGGGGACGATATCAGCAGGGCGATCGGTGTCGATCCCGGTTGGGTCGTGCGTGCCGTACGGAGCGTCGGCAACTACAGGGAAGCATTCGATCGCAATCTTGGGGCGCACAGCCCGCTCAATCTCGAGCCCGGCCTCAACCAGCTTTGGACCCAGGGCGGTTTGATGTACGCGCCGCCGATCCGATAGACGCCGTAGATGCGACAGGTGGACCCTCGGCATGAGCGACCTGCAGATCCATACCGTCCTCGCCGTCTTTGCGGCTGTGATCCTGGCGATCGCCTTCAACGTGATCGACATGGCGATCGCCGCGCTGATCGGAGTGTGCCTGCTGATCGCGCTCGGGATCCTCAACGAGGACGACCTGCTCAGCGCAACGCGAACTTCCGGTGGCCCGCTGAGTTTGCTGTTCGGGGGCATGGTGGTTGCCCGCGTACTGGCCACCACCGGGCTCTTTGATCTGCTGGGAGACATGCTCCTGAGGGCCACCGGTGGCAGCGGCAAGCGTTTCCTGCTGTTGCTGGTCGCGATGATCGCGCCGCTGTGCGCGGTCCTGCCCAACGCGACGACTGTCATCTTGCTGGCGCCTGTCATCATCCGGGTTGCCGTCGCCCTGGAGGCGGACATCGTCGGGCCCATGGTGCTGACCGCGATTGTGAGCAACTCCGCTGGCCTGCTGACGCTGGTGGGGGATCCGGCGACCTTTCTTGTCGGAAGCTCGATCGGCATGACCTTCGGTGAGTACCTGCGCCGCGCGAGCCTGGGTGGAATCATGGCGCTGGCTGTCGTCGTGCCATTCTTTCCGATATTGATGCGGGATATTTGGCGCCTTCGGCGGATGCTGCCGCCGCGCACGCCGTTGCCTCGGCTGGCCCGACCTGTCTACGCCATGTTCTGCGTGGCCGTGCTTGTGGTGATGGTGGCGCTCTTTGTTTTCGGCGAGGACTTGCCAACACGCGTTGTGCCACCGGCCGTCGCTGTCATCGCGGGAGCGCTGGCGCTGCTGGTGGGCTACGGCGCCAAAGTCGAACCGACCGAGAACGTGTTGCGGGACGTCGACTGGAAGACACTGATGTTCCTGGGCAGCATTTTCTGTCTGGTGCAGGCGGTGACCAAGACCGGGGTGCTTCAGCAACTGGCGATGCGGCTTTATGCGTCCTTCGGTACCGAGTTGACGCTTGTTGCCCTGGTGATGATCGCAGGAATCGGCCTGCTCTCGAGCCTGCTGGCCAATGTGCCGGTGGCAGCGGCGTCGATCCTGATCATCAAAGGCTACCTGGTGGCGGCAGAAGTGGTGCCGGAAGCGGCCCTTGGCACTCACTTCTCTCAGTGGCCGGCCTCAACGATTCCGGTCTTCATCGGCATGATGTTTGGTGCAACGCTGGGCGGAAATGCCACGCTTATCGGTGCCTCCGCCAACATCGTGTCCGCCGGCATTTGTTCGCGCCATGGCAAGCCAATCACCTTTGCCACCTTCCTGCGCTATGGCCTTCCCATCACAGCTGCCCAGTTGGCGGTGTCGGCCCTGTACGTCGTCATACTCGCGTGGTTGCTGCGCTGAAGCTGGAACGCGCCCAACCGAGCGAAGGCGCGCGCCTCGGTCCCTTCATCGGATGTGCCCGCAGGGTCTCGCCCAGAGCGCGCCGCCAGCGCCGGTTTTGCACATTTACATGCTGCCTGCCAGCGTCTACGATGCATTTACGCATTGTGCAGCAGGTAGCTGCCGGCTCGGCGCAAGCGCAATGTCCGGCCAGCATCAGGTTCCAATCACAGATCCGCTTCGGATCGTCGTTCAACCCGGAATCGCGCCTCGATGCGTTTGATGAGCCGGGGCGCTTTTACCGTCACCCGGATAGCGAAAGCCAACACTTGCGGAGTGCTAGCCGAAGGATTTCCGCTTCGGTCAGAGCATCGATTGCAACAGCGGGGGCACGTGCCGCGGGGAGGGCAGGTGATGGTTCGCTGCAACGTGATGCTTGCGCCCCGCAACCTGGGCTTCCCGACGCAGGCTATGGAGGAGCGGCGCCGATGAGTATCATCTGGCGTGCCACTGGTTTGCTCGCGGTGTCCATCACCCTCACCGCGCGCTACCTATTCCCGGGCCTGCTCAGAGACGCGCAGGCTGCGCTACGCAAACGCTTCGCCGTGTGGCGCGCTGCCACGCGGGGCACGGCAATGCGCCGCCGTGCGACACCATGCCAGACACCGATCGGCAACGAGACCCCCAGTGTCCATGGCGGCAAGGCCGTCCAGTGGTTCGAGCGGCTGCGCCGGCCGCCTCGCGCACCCTCTCTGGATGGCGACGGCAAGCGCCTGAGCCAGACCGAAGGCGAGTTCTGCAGCGCATTGGAATTCCTGCCTATAGCGATCCTTGTGCTGAATCATGATGGCAATGTCTCGCTGGCAAACGAGCAGGCGGGCAAGCTTTTTGGCTATCGTCGCGAAGCGTTGCCGGGAATGGCCGCCAGCATGCTGATTCCACGCTTTCCAATCAAGGACCATGATGCGTCGCATGATGGCGCGAACGCGGTCGATGGCGGGTATGAAGCCGGGAGGGGCGCCAGGCAGGAACTCAAACTATGCGCGCGCCGCAAGGACGGGACGGAGTTTCTCGCCGAGATCCGGTTCAATCGTCTTGGCTTCAGGAACGCCCATGCGGTGCTCGCCGTCGTCGATTCGAGCCAGCGACAGGAGCAACATCGCAAGCAGCAGGAGCTCGTGCACCTGGCCCGCATATCCACCCTGGGGGAACTCACGGCATCGCTCGCGCACGAATTGAACCAGCCGCTCACGGCGATCCTGAGCAACGTGCAGGCCGCCCTGCGGTTCATGGCGGCGGATCCGATCGATCTTGATGAGGTGCGCGAGATACTGAAGGATATCGTTCAGGACGACAAGCGGGCGAGCGAAGTGATTCGCCGCATTCGTGCACTGGTCAAGAAGAGCGAGCTCGAGATCGTGCCGCTCGAACTTGGCAGCGTCGTGCGTGACGTGATGCAGCTACTGCATAGCGATGCCATCGTGCGCGGCATCGACGTGGCACTGCGCGTTGAAGCCGGCCTGCCGATGGTGCCCGGCGACCGGGTCCAGTTGCAACAGGTGTTGCTCAATCTGCTACTGAATGCGTTTGACGCGATGGAACACTGCCTGTTGCATGATCGCAAGGTCGCCATCTGCGTAGAGAGGGACAGCCCTGGCATGGTGCGCGTGAATGTGCGTGACAACGGATGCGGACTGAGTGACGACAAGTTCGGCGAGATATTCAAGGCCTTCATGACTTCGAAGAAGGACGGCCTTGGCCTCGGGCTCTCGATCAGCAGATCGATCGTCGAGATGCATGGCGGGCGGATCTGGGCCGAGAACAATGCCGGGCAGGGGGCGACGTTCTCCTTCATCTTGCCTACGTTGGTCAGGCCCGCGGCAAGCCATGCTGGCAAAGCGCCATGAGCGGCCCCTGTCCTGTCATCTATCTGGTGGACGACGACGATTCGGTGCGGCGTGCGCTCACGCGCTTGATCCAGTCCGCGGGATACCAGGTACAGGCATACGATTCCGCACGCGCATTTCTTCAACGTGATGGCGCCGCGGACCAGCACGCCTGCCTGGTGCTGGACATGCGATTGCCCGATCTCAGCGGGCTCGAGCTGCAGCGCGAGCTGAATGCGGCGAGTCCGGTGCTTCCAATCATCTTCATCAGTGGGTATGGCGATATCCCGATGACCGTGAGCGCGCTGAGGGCCGGCGCATCCGACTTCCTGCCAAAGCCGGTGGAGGGCCGTGACCTGCTGCGCGCGATCGCACAGGCGCTTGACCGCGCGATCGAGGCAAGGGAGAGCCGGCGGGAATTCGAGTCCATCCGCAGTCGCCTGGAGCGGCTCACGCCCCGGGAGCGGGACGTCATGGCGCTGGTCGTGACAGGTTTGCTGAACAAGCAGATTGCCTGCGAACTTGGCACCGTCGAGAAGACCGTCAAGGTGCACCGGGCGCGAGTGATGGAAAAGATGGGGGCGCATTCGCTCGCCGAACTGGTCCGGATCGCCGACAAGGCCCGCCTGCCCGGTTCTGAGCTCAAAGCCCCGAAGCGCTGAGGCACGGCAGGCCGCCCGCTTGGACCAAGGTCCAATAGCCGCATTTCCCAGGCTCCCTTACTCTTCAGTTGGTAGGGCATTCCTTCGGGAGAATCGCTATCAGCGGGATCATGCACAATGAGCAAAGTCAAGCCATTCGTCGCCATCGTCGATGACGATGAATCGGTGGGCCGGGCCATCAAACGACTCTTGCGCTCCATCGGCATGCAGGCCGACGCGTTTGCTAGTGGTGAGGCGTTCCTCGAACTCGTTTCCTCACTGCCCTCGTATCGCCCGGACTGCGTGATTCTCGATATCCAGATGCCGGGCCTGAACGGGCTCGAAGTGCAGCAGCGCCTGGCGGGCAGCGGCATGCCGGTGATCTTCATCACCGCGTACGACGACATTGCCGTGCGCGAACAGGCGCTGGCGGCGGGCGCGGCGGCTTACCTGCGCAAGCCCTTCAACGACGAACTCTTCGTCAGGACCGTACGCAGCGCCCTTGGCCTGGGCTCGCCGCCCTGACCGGGGAGGGGCGATGGGACCGCTATGGGACCAAAGGCCAATTGCCTTAAGCGCAAGCCAAAGCCAATATGGAATTCACGGCAAGCGGATTCGAGGCAGGCTTGCAGTTCACTCATGCGTTGGTACTCGACAAAAGGAGCGCGCATCATGATCAAGTACGTCCGTAGCATGCTATTCATCCCCATCTTGCTCGTCGCGGCAGCGTGCTCGACCTCCGACAACACCATGTCCGGGTCCGCATCCAGCACGAGCGCCGCGTCGTCAAGCGAGAACAGCAAGCTGGACAAGGACGCGCGCGCGGCGCTACAGCAGCTGCTTTCGACCAACCCGAAGGCCACTGAAATCAACGACAAGGCTGTTGCCATCCTGGTCTTCCCGGACATCCTCAAGGCGGGCCTCATCGTGGGCGCGCAAGGCGGAAACGGCGTGCTGCTCAGCCGCGATGGGAAGACGCTCGGCTATTACAACGCCACCGCGCTTTCCTATGGTCTGCAGGCCGGTGCGCAGTCATTCGGGGAATCGCTGTTCTTCATGAGCGATTCGGCGCTGGCCTACCTGTACAAGAGTGATGGATGGTCGGTTGGTGTCGGCCCGAGCGTTGTCGTCATGGATGCGGGTACGGCGAAGTCGATGACCACGACGACGCTGAAATCCGATATCTATGCGTTTATCTTTGACCAGAAAGGCTTGATGGCCGGGCTGGGGTTGCAAGGCCAGAAGATTACGAGGCTGAATCGCTAAGACAGCAATGATGTTCGACAGGCTTGCGCATCGAGCGTGAGGGTAGTCTCTGTCCGGTCTTGCCGTGGGCGCGATCAGCCCGGGTGCCGGCCGGCGAGCCCCTCCGTCGCGGATTGGAGCGTGGCGGCGGTCGCCTGGCATGAACTGCCAGGGATGGACGTCCGGCCGCCGGCATGGCTCCCGTTCCGCCCGCCCGGCGTAAGAGCAGGGCAGGCCGACGCCTGCATGCCGATGTGGCTTCGAACAGCGGTCGCGCGGAGACTCCCATGGTGAATCCATCGTTCCAGAACAGGACGGGTTCCTCGCTCGGTGGGCATGGGCAGGCATGCCTTGCCGGTGCCCGGTGGGCGCTTGCTGCCGCGGTGGTTGTCACGCTCGCCGGATGCGGCAAGCCGGCCGGCCTGCCGCCGCGAGAGCCGCCGGAAGTCACCGTGATGACGGTGAGCGCGCACGATACGCCGATTTCGTTCGAGTTTGTCGCGCAGACCCAGAGCTCGCGCGAGGTCGAGATTCGGGCGCGGGTGGAGGGGTTTCTCGAGAAACGGCTCTACACCGAAGGCCAGCTGGTGCGGGCTGGCCAGACCATGTTCCAGATGGATCGCAAGCCATTCGAAGCCGCCCTCCAGACGGCAAAGGGGCAGCTCGCGCAACAGCAGGCGCGGTTGACCGTGGCCAGGGCGAACCTCGCGCGGGTCAAGCCGCTGGCCGAGCAACACGCAGTCAGCCTGAAGGATCTCGACGATGCGATCGGTAGCGAGCGCGAGGCGCAGGCCGCGGTGATCGCGGCGCAAGGGCAGGTCCAGACCGCGCAACTCAACCTGAGTTACACCACCATCGCCACCCCCCTCAGCGGCGTGTCAAGCTATGCGCGCAAGCAGGACGGCAGCTACGTCACGCCAGGAGAGTCCGGGCTGTTGACCTACGTGTCCCAGCTTGACCCGATGTGGGTCAACTTCAGCATCTCCGAGAACGAGGTACTGCGCTATCGCGATCAGGTCGCCAAGGGACTGCTGCGGTTTCCCGCGAGCAATGATTTCGAGGTAGAGATCATTCTCGCCGACGGTTCGATCTTGCCTATCCGGGGCCACATCAACTTTGCCGACCCGTCTTACAGCAAGGAAACCGGCACCTTTCTCGTGCGCTCGGTGCTGCCTAACGCGCAAGGAACGCTGCGTCCCGGGCAGTTCGTGCGGGCACGGGTGCTAGGGGCGAGCAAGCCCAATGCGATCCTGGTGCCGCAGCGCGCGGTGCTGCAGGGTGCCAAGAGCCATTTCGTCTGGGTGATCGACGCGGATGGCAAGCAGGCCAGGCAGCGGGTGGTGGATGTCGGCGAGTGGCACGGTGCCGACTGGTTCATCGAGCAAGGCTTGCGCGCCGGCGAGCGCATTGTGGTGGACGGCGCGATCCGTGTCGCCGCTGGCGCGCCACTCAAGATCGCCGGGGCACCTGCGGCCTCAACCGGCGGTAGCACGCAGCCAGCCCCGAAGGCGGCGGCCGCGGTGCCGGCCGAGAATCAGGTGGCTGGGTCTGCCAAGCCAGACGCGGCCCGGAAGCCGTAACCGGCCAAGTCCCATGAACATTTCCCACTTCTGCATCGAGCGTCCGATCTTTGCATCCGTCATCTCGATCGTCATCACCCTGGCGGGCTCCGTGGCGATGCTCGCCCTGCCGATCGCGCAGTACCCTGACGTTACGCCGCCACAGATTACCGTGGCGGCAAATTACCCGGGCGCAAATGCCGATGTCGTGGCCGACAATGTGGCAGCGCCGATCGAGCAGCAGGTCAATGGCTCCGACAACATGATCTACATGAACTCGTCGAGCTCCTCGACCGGGAGCTATTCGCTGAGCGTGTTCTACGAGATCGGAACCAATCCCGAGCTTGCGCAGGTGGACGTGCAGAACAGGGTGAATCTCGCGTTGCCACAATTGCCGCAGTCGGTGCAGGCCCAGGGCATCAGTGTGCAGAAGAAGTCGTCGGCATTCATGATGGTCATAGCGATCTACTCGCCCACCAATCGCTACGATCCCACCTACATCGCCAACTACGCCAATATCTATGTGCTCGACGCGCTGAAGCGCATCCCGGGCGCCAACCAGACCAGCGTGTTCGGCACTCCCGACTACGCGATGCGGATCTGGCTCAAGCCGGACCGCATGGCGCAGCTGAAGGTGACGGCCTCGGATGTACAGCGGGCGGTCGCCAACCAGAACCAGCAGTTCGCGGTGGGCCGTATCGGCCAGTCGCCGACTGGCAGGCCGGTCGAGCAATCGTTTGCCGTCACGACTTCGGGAAGGCTGACCGAGCCGCAAGAGTTCGAGAACATCATCATACGTGCCGCCAGTGGCGGTGCCGCGATCGTCCGGCTCAGGGACGTGGGCAGGGCCGAGCTGGGGCAAAAAGACTACTCGATCCGCAGCAGTTACCAGGGCAAGCCCGCTACGCTGCTGGCGGTATGGCAGCAGCCTGGCGCCAATGCGCTGGATGTCTCCAGGCAGGTGACCGAGACGCTGGCTCGGATGAAGAGCGCCTTTCCCGAAGGCATCGAATACAAGGTCGTCATGGACACGACCGAGTTTACCCGTGCATCGATCAAGGACGTGGTGAAAACCTTCGTCGAGGCGCTGGTGCTGGTCGTGGCGGTCGTGTACATCTTCCTGCAGAGCCTGCGGGCCACCTTGATTCCGGTGCTCGCGGTCCCGGTGTCGATCGTCGGCACGTTCAGCGGCATGAGCGTGCTGGGGTTCTCGATCAATATGCTGACGATGTTCGGCATGATACTGGCGATCGGCATCGTGGTCGATGACGCGATCGTGGTGATCGAGAACGTCGAGCGCAACATGATGGTGCATCACCTGAGCCCGAAAGAGGCTGCCAAGCGCGCGATGGACGAAGTGGCGGGGCCCGTGGTGGCAATCGTGCTGGTGATGAGCGCGGTCTTTGTTCCGGTGGCGTTCCTGGGCGGCATCACCGGGCAGCTCTACAAGCAGTTTGCCATCACCATCGCGATATCCGTGGCGATCTCCGGCGTGGTTGCGCTGACGCTCTCGCCGGCGCTGGCGGGCGTGGTGCTGAAAGGGGGGCATCATGAGAAGGGGCGCTTCTTCACATGGTTCGACGCTAAGTTTGCGCGGATGACGGCCGGCTACTCGCGCGCGGTCGCGCTGGTGATCAAGCGCTCCGGCATCGCCTTGCTGCTGTTTGCGGGCATGGTCGCGATCGCTGTCATGTTGATGAAGTCGACCCCGACCGGGTTCCTGCCGCCGGAGGACCAGGGCTATCTGCTCGGCGTGGTGATGATGCCGGACGCGGCGAGTCTTGATCGCACCGGCGACGTATCCAGGCGCGCGGCCGAGTATTTCATGAAGCAGGAGGCCGTGAGCGGTATCGCCGTGGTCGATGGCTACAGCCTTCTCGACGGCCAGAACAAGAACAATGCGGCAGCCTTCTTCGTCGGCCTGAAGTCTTTCGACGAGCGCTACAAATCCGCGAATATTCGCAGCCAGAACGCGAGGGCCGTCATCGTTGGGGCATACCAGGCGCTGTCGAAGGTACCCGAGGGCGTGATCCTGCCGGTGAACCCGCCGTCGATTCCGGGGCTCGGCACCACGGGCGGGATGGAGATGTGGATACAGAGCAAGGGCGACGCGAACAACAGCCAGCTTGCGGCGGTGGTCGGGGATTTTATCGCCAAGGCGAATCAACGCCCCGAGATTGCCAGTGCCACCGCCACCTTCAACGCGTCGTCGCAGCAGTTGCTGGTCGACGTGGATCGCGACAAGGCGGAAACGCTGGGCGTTCCGGTCGAGGATGTCTATAGCGCGATGCAGACGAATTTCGGTTCGCTCTATGTGTCGCAGTTCAACAAGCTGAGCCGTCTGTGGCAGGTGATCCTGCAGGCGGAGCCGAGCTACCGCTTGACGCCGGAAGATCTGGCGCAGATTTTCGTGCGCAGCAGGACCGGCGACATGGTGCCGCTCAAGGCTGTCGTGACATCCAGGTACGTGACCGGGCCGGATCTGGTGACGCGCTTCAACAACTTCCCGGCAGTCAAGATCACCGCCAACCCGGCGCCCGGCCGCAGTTCCGGTGAGGCGATCGCGGCGCTCCAGGAGGTCGCCTCGCAAGTGATGTCGTCCGATTTCGGCGTGGCGTGGAGCGGTGAGGCGTTCGAGGAGCAGCAGTCCGGCAGCACTTCAGCCCTGGTATTCGGCTTCGGCCTGGTGATGGTGTTCCTGATCCTCGCTGCCCAATACGAGAAGTGGAGCCTGCCGTTCGGGGTGCTGCTGGCGGTACCTTTCGCGCTGTTCGGCGCATTGGTGGCGATCTTGCTGCGCGGGTTGACCAACGACATCTATTTCCAGATCGGGTTGACCATGCTGGTGGCGCTGGCGGCGAAGAACGCGATCCTGATCTTCGAGTTCGCCGTGTTGAACAGGGAAGGGGGCATGTCCGTGTATGACGCGGCGATGACGGCGGCCAGCGAGCGCCTGCGCCCGATCATCATGACATCGCTTGCCTTCATCCTGGGCTGCGTGCCGCTGGCGATCGCACTGGGCGCCTCCCAGAACAGCCGGCACTCCCTCGGCACCGGTGTGATCGGCGGCATGCTCGGTGCCACGGTGATCGCGGTCTTCTTCATTCCGATGTTCTATCACGTCATCGAGTCGATGACGGACAGGCGCGGCGGCAAAAAGGCGGGCAGCGGCGGTTCGGCTGGCGCACCGGAGGTGAGCGGTGGGACAGTGGCAACCGGCCCGCTGGCTGGCGGCCATGAGGATCGCTGACATGCGTGCCCACTCCATCCTGGCGATCGCGACCCTGATGGTCTGCGCTTGCGCGCTGGGGCCGGACTATGAACGGCCTCCGATCGACACGCCGCAGGCGTTCCGCTTCGAGAGCGGCGAGGCGAAGGACGTGGCGAACACGCTATGGTGGGAGGAGTTCCACGACCCGGTGCTGAATGAACTGGTGGCGACCGCGCTCGCGGAGAACAAGGATGTGAGGATCGCCGCGGCACGGGTCGACCAGTTCATCGGCCAGTTCGCGACCACCCGCGCGCAGCTGTTTCCGCAGGTTGGCGCGTCGTTCGACGCCCAGCGCCAGCGCATCAGCCGGGCGGGAGCGACGCCCGTGCCGCAAGGTATCGGGCCCGAGTTCAGCACCTTGACCGCCGCGTTGTCGGCATCCTGGGAAATCGACGTGTTTGGCAAGCTGCGCCGCCAGACCGAGGCAGCCCGGGCCAACCTGCTTGCGAGCGAGGAAGGGCGGCGCGCAACCATCCTGACCCTGGTGGCGTCGGTTGCCACCGCATACGTCAATCTGCGGGACCTCGACAGGCAGCTCGAGATCGCCAAGGCCACGACCGCGAGCCGCGCCGATTCGCTCAAGGTCTTCACGCAACGCTATGAAGGCGGCACCGTGGCGCTGATGGAGGTGGCACAGAATCAGTCCGAGTATGAAGCCGCTCTGGCGACCATTCCGCAGATAGAAGCGCAGATCGCGCAGCAGGAGGACGCCTTGTCGGTGCTGCTTGGGCGTAACCCGGGGCCCATCCTCCGCGGCCGCGATCTGGGTCAACTGGAACTGCCGGCGGTGCCGGCGGGGCTGCCGTCCAGCCTGTTGCAGCGCCGTCCGGACCTGCTCCAGGCGGAGCAGAACCTGGTGGCCGCCAATGCGCTGATCGGCGCCGCGCGTGCGCTGTACTTTCCGTCGATCTCTCTGACCGGCCTGTTCGGCACTTCCAGCCGGGAGTTCTCGACGTTGTTTACCGGGCCGTCGCGGATCTGGACCTATGCCGGCTCCGTGGCGCAGCCGATCTTTACCGCGGGCAGCATCCGGGGCCAGGTGCAGCAGGCGCAGGCGCAGCAACAACAGGCCCTCGTTCAATACCAGAAGGCAATACAGGTTGCCTTCCAGGAAGTCGAGGATGCGCTCGTCACGGCGCAGAAGTCGCGCGAGCAGCTCGTTGTACAGGGGCGCCAGGTCGATGCCCTGCGTTCGTATTCGCACTTCGCGCGCCTGCGCTACGAGGCGGGCTACACCAGCTATATCGAGGTGCTGGATGCCGAGCGCAGCCTGTTCAACGCCGAGCTCGGCTATACGCAGACGCAGGGCCTGGTGTTTACCGCCATCGTCAACCTCTACAAGGCGATGGGCGGCGGCTGGGTGGTCGAGGCCGACCGGATGTCCGGCGTGGCCGCCCCGCCGAAGTCCACCATGGAGAGTTCGCCATGACACGGTTCGCGCTGACGGCCTGCCACGAGTGCGACTTGCTGTTGCGGGAGCCGCGCATGCCGCGCGGCGGTATTGTGCGGTGCCCGCGCTGCGGCGCAGAGTTGTATCGTTACCACCCGCAGAGCATCGACCGGGCGCTCGCCTGCACGCTGGCGGCGCTGGTCCTGTTCGTTCTCGCGAACGTGTTTCCGATCATTGGTCTGGCACTCAGCGGTCACGTGGTCTATACGACGCTGTATGGCGCGGTGCGCGTGCTGTATCTGGACGGGATGTGGCCCATGGCGGCACTGGTGCTCGTGACGACCATCCTGATGCCATTGCTGCAGTTGGCCGCGATGAGCTATCTGCTGTTGCCGATCCGGCTACGCCGGTCTCCGTGGCGGCCTGACTTGCTGTTCCGGCTCCTGTACCTGACAAAGCCCTGGGGCATGACGGAGGTGCTGATCATCGGTGTGCTGGTGGCGGTGGTCAAGCTGGCGCATATCGCCGGGGTGGTGCCGGGCATCGCGATCTGGTCGTTCGGCGCGCTCATGCTGCTGCTGGCGGCCGCAAGCGCCGCTTTCGATTCGCGTGATGTGTGGGCAAGGCTGGGAGCGCCGCGATGAACGCCAACGGTCATGTGTCTCCTGTCTCCCATGTCTCGGCGGCGCGTTATGGGCTGGCGCTGTGTCACAGTTGCGGATTGCTGGCGCGCCTGACACCCTCAGCGGAACATGCGCACTGCCCGCGCTGCGGCGCCAGCCTGCATTTGCGCAAGCCCGGCAGTCTTGCCCGCACCTGGGCGCTGCTGATTGCTGCCATCGTGATGTATATCCCGGCCAATGTCCTGCCGGTGATGGATACGAGTTCCCTGTTCGGCGCGCAGCGGGACACCATACTCAGCGGGGTGGTATACCTCTGGGTCTCGGGCTCGTGGCCGCTGGCGGTGGTGGTATTCATCGCCAGCGTCGCCGTGCCCATGCTGAAGATCCTCGCGCTGCTGTATCTCGTGATTTCGGTACAGCGCCGCTCAAGGTGGCTGCCACGCCAGCGCGCGCGCATCTACCGGATCGTCGAGTTTGTCGGGAAGTGGTCGATGCTGGATATCTACGTGATCACGATCCTGGTGGCGCTGGTGCAGTTCGACGCGCTGGCGACAGTCAAGGCGGGGCCGGCGGCGCTCGCATTCGGCGCGGTGGTCGTGCTTACCATGTTCGCCGCCATGACGTTCGACCCGCGCCTGATCTGGGACGAACCGCAGGACCATCATGGCTAGCCCTCCCGACCTGCCGGATCCCGACGCGCTTCCCGAGGCCGTGGTAGCACCGCAGGCGCGCTGGCGGCCGCAGCTGATCTGGCTGATCCCACTGATAGCGGTGTTGATCGGCGTGGGACTGGCCGTCCAGTCCGTGCTGGAGCGCGGGCCGACGATCACGATCAGCTTCAGGACCGGCGAAGGGCTGGAGGCGGGCAAGACCAAGCTCAAGTTCAAGGATGTCGACATCGGCCTGATCCGCAGCGTAACGCTATCCCCGGACCAGAAGAACGTGATCGCCAGCGCGGAAATCAGCAAGAGTGCGGAGAGACTGCTGGTGGCGGATTCGCGTTTCTGGGTGGTGCGGCCGCGTATCTCGGGCGGCACGGTCTCGGGCCTCGGCACGCTGCTGGGTGGCTCCTTTGTCGCCATGGACGTCGGCAGCGCGACGGCGAAGCGGCGCGACTATGTCGGACTCGAAACACCCCCCGTGTTCGGCAGCGACGTGCCCGGGCGTCAGTTTGTGCTGAAGAGCGAGGATGTCGGCTCGCTGGACGTTGGCTCGCCGGTCTTCTTCCGCCGCCTGCAGGTGGGGCAAATTGCCGCTTACGAACTGGATCCGGACGGCAACGGCGTGACGCTGAAGGTCTTTGTCAATGCACCGTATGACAAGTACGTGAATGAAGATACCCGCTTCTGGCAAGCCAGTGGCGTCGATGTATCGATCGATGCCGCCGGCATCAAGCTCGAGACGCAATCCGTGGTGGCGATCCTGGTCGGCGGCCTGGCCTTCCAGAGCCTGCCGGCTTCGGCCGGGCTCCCGCCTGCCCCAGCGAACGCGCAGTTCAAGTTGTTCCACACGCGCCTGGAGTCAATGGTGCGCCAGGAACGAATCGTTGAGACCTATGTATTCAACTTCACGAAATCCTCGGTGCGGGGCCTGAGCGTGGGTGCGCCGGTGGATTTCCACGGCATCGTGGTGGGCGAGGTGGCGGCCATCAATACGCGTTTCGATCCGGTCAAGAAGGAGTTCAGCATTCCGGTCGAGGTGCACTTCTATCCGGAACGGTTCACCGGACGCTATGCGTCCGGGCAGAAAGGCGGACCTATCGCGCGGAACAAGAAGGCCATGCTGGACACGATGGTCGAGCGAGGCTTCCGTGCTCAGCTGCGATCCGGGAACCTGTTGACCGGGCAACTCTATATCGCGCTCGATTTCTTCCCGAACGCACCCAAGGCTGCGGTGGACTGGAGCAAGGCCCCGGCCGAAATACCTACCGTTCCGGGTGGCTTGCAGCCGCTGCAGGAATCGGTGGAGGCGCTGCTGGCCAAGCTCAACAAGCTGCCGATCGAGGGCATGGGCCACGATATGCAGCAGACCATCCGGGATGCCCATACGCTGCTCAACCGGCTGGACGCGGAGGTGATACCGCAGGCGCGCGGCACGCTCGCGGCGGCACGCGAGGCGCTCGACTCGGCCAACCTCGCCATGCAGCCCGATTCGGCGATCCAGGAGAATGCGGGCGACGTGATGCGCGAGCTTTCACGCACGGCAGCGGCGTTCCGCAACCTGGCCGATTACCTGGAACGCCATCCGGAAGCGCTGATCCGCGGTAAATCGGATGAAGGGAAATGATGATGCGAGCCATCCTGTTGCTTGCCGTATCGATTGCGATCGGGACGCTCGCCGGTTGCGCGGCATCTCCAACGGCGAAGTTCTACACGCTCAGTCCGGCGGCCGCGTCTGAGGGCGGCAGCGCGGGCACGGTGCCCGGCGAGGCGATCAGCGTCCTGGTCGCGCCGGTGACCGTACCCGAGACGGTCGACCGGCCGCAGCTCGTGGCGCGGGTCGGCGTCAACGAGGTGCGCCTGGCAGAGTTCGCACGCTGGGCAGAACCGCTCAAGAGCGAGATCCAGCGCGCGGTCGCTGGCGACCTGGCACAACTGCTGGCGGATGCACGTGTATCCACGACCGAGCAGGGTAAAGGATCGACCGGTGGTTATCGGGTGCGGATCGACGTGCTGCGTTTCGAATCGTCGTTGGGCGAAACGGCCACGGTCGAGGCATTGTGGTCGGTGCGCCCACCCAATGGTGCGGCGGTGCTGAGCGGCCGCACATTTGCGCAGGAACGGGTTGCCGGCAAGGATTATGGCGCCATGGTGGCAGCGCATAGCCGTAACGTGGCAACGCTGAGCCGGGATATTGCCACCGCGATCCGGCAAAGCGGCGCGCCATGAATCGCGCCCATGAGCGGCTGCGGCATGGCTTGGCCGGTGTCGCGAACCGGATCACTGCGGGCGTCGGCAGCGCGGATGGCCAGGCGGGTTCAAGGCATCGCGCAGCGGTGCGCCATCACGAAGGAGTCGTCATGAACGGAATGAACAGACGCAGGGTTTATGCCGTTGCCGTCGCGACGCTGTCGCTCGGCCTCGCGCAGGCAAAGCCGATTATCTACCCCGCCAAGGGCCAGAGCGCCGAGCAGCAGCAGAAAGATGACGGCCAGTGCTATGTATGGGCAAAGAACAGCACAGGTGTCGATCCGGCCGCGGTAGCGGCGGCACCGCCATCCGGGCCGGCGGGTGGCGGCGAGCGCGTGCGAGGTGCCGCGCGGGGCGCGGCCGGCGGTGCGGCCATCGGCGCCATCGCGGGTGACGCGGGGAAGGGCGCCGCGGCGGGCGCCGTGGCCGGAACCATGGCCGGCGGGGCGCGGGCACGGAGGAACCAGCAGGCAGCGCAGCAACCTGCCCAAGGCAGCATGGATACCTACAACCGCGCATATGCCGCTTGCATGGAAGGCCGGGGCTATACGGTCAAATAGGGAACGATGGCCAGTGGGACTGGTACAACGGCATGCCGATCGAGTCGTCGATGCGTTGCTTGCGCATCTCGAAGTTTTCGTCCTGATTGGCCCCGCCGGAGCGGCGTGGCGAGGCTTTTGGGGGGCAAAGGAGAGCGACATGAAGAGCAAGATATCCCTGGTCATGGCGGCGCTGGCCCTGGCGGCGACCGCGGCGATGGCTCAGCCGGAAACCAGGGTGGACGTCATGAAAGCGCCGGGCCAGGCGACCGTGACAGGCATCACCAGGGTGACGGCTACCGTGGTGGGCATCGATGCCGCCACCCGGACCGTGTCATTGAAGGATCGGAAAGGCAGGGTGGAGCAGCTCGTAGCAGGCGAGGAGGTGCGCAATTTCGACCAGATCAAGCTTGGCGACGTGGTCTCCGCCGAGTATCGGGAGGCCATTTCGCTGAGCCTGAAAAAGGGCCACGGCCTGCGCTCCAGCGCTGAGCGCGAAGTGATCGAACGCTCGGCTCCCGGAGCAAAGCCCGGCGGCACGATCGGGAGGGAAGTGACGGTGACGGCGAACGTCGTCGCCGTGAACGCCGAGAAGAGGATGGTCACGCTGAAAGGGCCGATGGGGAACACGGTGGATCTGCTGGTAGAGGATCCTGCGCAGTTGCAAAACATCAGGAAGGGCGACCAGGTCGAGGCTGTCTACACGGAAGCCGTGGCGATCGCTGTGGATCCGGCTACCGGGAAGTAGGCGCCCGCCGGACGCTGGACGGATTCTATGGCAGGCGGCAGCGGACCTGCGCGCTGAGTTGGGGGGGGCCAGGTGGGGGTGCAGGACGCCGCCGGCGCCATCGCCTGGCACGGTGTGCTATCGCAACGCGCAAGGGCAGGGCAGGATGGTCGCGGCCCCGTGCCGGACTGGCTGCAGCGGGTGGGCAATGCCGGGCAGACGGTGGAGCATCTCCGGATGCCCATCGCGGGAAAAGCGGGGCGCGCCGTGAAGGGGCTTCCGATCTGAAATCAAACGGTTAGCTGGAGGTGCGGTAAGCTCTCAATACCCTGGGGCTGCCCCGGGGGATGAGAAGTTACAAGGCCAGTCAGGATCTTCCGGGCGCTTTGCCATTTGCGCGTCGCCGTCCTACAACTGGAAAGTGGACCGGAAGGCACCGGGCCGCACTTGTCGAGGAGAAGCATCATGTGCCGCTGGCTGGCCTACTCGGGCAAATCCGTTGCGCTGGAAACGGTACTGTTCCAGCAGGAACACTCGCTGATCGACCAGAGCCTGAATTCGCGGCTGGGTCATACCACCACCAATGGCGACGGGTTCGGCGTCGGCTGGTACGGACGTCACTCGGAGGTGCCGTTCCGCTACCGCTGCCTGCACCCGGCCTGGAACGACACCAACCTGCGCGAAACGGCACGGGCGGTGCGGGCGCCGCTGTTCGTCGCCCACGTGCGCGCGGCCACCGGCACGCCGACGCAGGAGACCAACTGCCATCCGTTCCGCTTCGGCCGCTGGCTGTTCGTCCATAACGGCCTGATCCGCGAATATCCTCTCGTGCGGCGCGACCTGATGATGGCCGTGGCGCCACACCTGTTCCGCTGGATCGAGGGATCGACCGATTCCGAGGTGATGTTCTTCCTGGCCCTGACTTTCGGCCTGGAGCGCGATCCGCGCGGCGCGCTGGAGCAGATGGCCGGGCTGATCGAGGAGGTCGGCCACCGCTACGACGTGGAGTTTCCGCTCAACATGACCGTCTGCGTGACCGATGGCCAGCAGATCGTGGCGGTGCGTTATTCGAGCGAGGCGGACTCGCGCTCGCTGTTCCACAGCACCTCGTTCAGACAGTTGCGCGCGCTCTACCCGAACGACCCGCGCATCATCGCCGCCGGCGACAATGCCTTCCTGGTGCTGTCCGAGCCGCTGATCGACGTGCAGGAGGTGTGGGAGGAGATTCCCGAGGCGACCATCCTGGTTGCCCGGGGCGGCGAAATCGAGCACAAGCGCTTCTTGCCGCGGCTCCCGGACCAGTCGATGTAGGGCGCAACGTTAGGGTCGCCGCAAGCGCAATGGTCCACCTCGATATGAGCACGTACACGGTTCCTGGCCTGCGTGGGCGCTAGGGCGGCCCGACTCGGGTGTCGCCAAGGATCCGGGCACCATGCTGTGCAATGCGCTCGCGCCACAGCGCAGACCGTTTGCTCCAGTACACAGTTCCCGCGCCATGAGCGTACTGGAGTGGCCCGCGTGGGCCCACAATGCGATTCGCGCGCGCATCGCATCTCGCTGCGCAGCCGTCTTGCGCTCGATCAGCGATAGCAGTTCCCGTCTTTCTTCGCCAGCTTCACTGGCGATGCATGGCGGCCTCAGCTCATCCCACCATGATATCGGAGGCAATTAATCATTCAATTATGTGGCGGGGCGCCGCGGCGGCATGCATGGGCGCATCGCACCGCTCGATCGCGCGAGCCGTTTCTGCGAGCCCGCGCTCACGGTCGAAGTCCGCCCGGGCGACAACCTCATGATCCACGCCGCCATGGCGCTGGCAAAGCCTGGCGATGTGATCGTGGTGGACGGCAAGGGCGATCAGTCGTGCGCACTGATGGGCAGCATCATGGCGAACCAGTGCAAGGCGCTTGGCGTGGCGGCGGTGGTGCTGGACGCAGCCTCGCGCGACGCGGACGAAATTCTCGAACTGGGCTTTCCGATGTACTCCGTGGGCACGAACCCGAACGGACCCACCAAGCTTGTGCCCGGCCGCGTGAACCATCCGATCCAATGCGGCGGCGTGACCGTGCGGCCCGGCGACCTCGTCATCGGCGACGCCGATGGCGTGGTGGTGGTCGAGCGGGAAAGGGTGGCCGGGTTGATCGGGCAGGCGGCCGGGGAGGCACGCCTGCAGGCCGTACCCCAAACGGCTTACTTCAGGTCGCCAAACTTCCTGCCCTGCGCAACCAAGTCCTCGAGCAGCCTGGCCGGCTTGAAGTCCGCGCCCAGCGTGGCCTCGAAGTTCTTCATGGCTGCCAGCACCTTGTCCAGCCCGATCGTGTCCGCGTAGAACATCGGGCCGCCACGGTACACCGGCCAGCCGTAGCCGTTCACCCACACCACGTCGATGTCGGAAGCGCGGATCGCCTTGCCTTCTTCCAGGATCTTCGCGCCTTCGTTGATCATCGTGTAGACGCAGCGCTCCAGGATCTCCTGCTCGGACACCACGCGGCTGGTCTTGCCCTGCCTGGCGGCAAAGTCGCGGATGATCTGCTCGACCACGGGCGAGGGCTTGGCGTTGCGCTTCCCGTCGTAGTCGTAGTAGCCCGCGCCGGTCTTCTGGCCGCGGCGGTCCATCTCGCACAGGATCTCGCGCAGCGTGGCGCTGCTGGATTTTTCGCGGATCCAGCCCAGGTCCAGGCCGGCCAGGTCGCTCATGGCGAACGGGCCCATCGGGAAGCCGAAGTTGTACAGCACGCGGTCGATGTCCCACGGCAGCGCGCCTTCCAGCACGAGCTTCTGCGCCTCGCGCTGGCGCTGGGCCAGCATGCGGTTGCCGACGAAACCGGGGCAAACGCCCACCAGCGCGGCGATCTTGCCGATCTTGCGGGCGAGCTCCATCGACGTGCGGATGACAGGCTTGGCGGTCTTGTCGCCGCGCACCACCTCCAGCAGCTTCATGACGTTGGCCGGCGAGAAGAAGTGCAGGCCGATCACCGCTTCGGGGCGCGACGTGGCGCAAGCGATCTCGTTGACGTCGAGCGCCGAGGTGTTGGTGGCCAGGATGGCGCCCTGCTTCACGAGCTTGTCGAGCTTGCCGAAGATGTCCTTCTTCACGTCCATGTTTTCATAGACGGCTTCGATCACCAGGTCGGCATCGGCCAGCTGGCCGAGGTCCAGCGAGGGCGTGAGCAGCGCCATGCGCTTGTCGACATCGGCGGCGGTGATGCGGCCCTTGCTGGCGGTGTTGTCGTAGTTGGCGCGGATGGTGCGCACGCCGCGGTCCAGCGCCTCCTGCGCGGTTTCCACGATGACCACGGGAACGCCGGCGTTCAGCAGGTTCATGGCGATGCCGCCGCCCATGGTGCCCGCGCCGACGATGCCGACCTTCTTCACGTCGATGGTCGGCGTGTCGGCCGGTACGTCGGGCAGGTTCCAGACCTGGCGCGAGGCGAAGAAGTAGTAGCGCTGCGCCGCGGACTGCGTGCCGTTCATCAGCTCCAGGAAGAGCTTGCGCTCCACCTTCATGCCTTCGTCGAACGGCAGGTTGACCGCGGCTTCGATGCAGCGGATGTTGTACTCCGGCGCGTCGAAGCCACGGAACCTGCGGGCGTTGGCGCGGCGGAAATCGGCGAACAGCTCCGGCTTGCCGCGCGCGGCTTCCACCTTCTCGTTGAGGTCGCGCACCTTGCGCAGCGGGCGCTGCCCGGCATTGACCTGCCTGACGAAGGCAATGGCGTCGGCGCGCAGCGCGGCGTCATCGGTCACCACGTCGAAGAGCCCCATCTCGGCGGCGGCGGCCGCGCCGATGTGGGCGCCGGAGGTCACCATGTCGAGCGCCTTGGCGGGGCCGACGATGCGGGGCAGGCGTTGCGTGCCGCCCGCGCCGGGCAGCAGGCCCAGGTTGACTTCGGGCAGGCCGCATTTGGCCGACTTTGCGGCCACGCGGTAGTGGCAGACCAGCGCGACTTCCAGCCCGCCGCCCAGGGCGGTACCGTGGATGGCGGCCACCACGGGCTTTGGCGAACCCTCGATCGCGGCCTGCACGTCGGCCAGCGACGGGCCAAGCGGCGGCTTGCCGAACTCGGTGATGTCCGCACCGGCGATGAAGGTCTTGCCCGCGCAGATCAGGACGATGCCCTTGACCTTGCTGTCGGCGATGGCGAGCGCGATGCCATCGAGGATGCCCGAGCGCACGGCGGCGGACAAGGCGTTGACCGGCGGCGAGTTGAGGGTAAGGACGGCGATGTCGCCTTCGATGGCGAGATCGGCGACTGCGTTGATAGCGGTCATGCTTGTGGACTCCAGTGTGTCGATGATCCGGTATGTCGGTATGTCGGTATGCCGATGCAGGCGCTCAGAAGATCTCGAACAACCCGGCCGCGCCCATGCCGCCGCCGATGCACATCGTTACCACGCCGAACTTCGCGCCGCGGCGCCTGCCTTCCAGTAGCAGGTGGCCGCTCATGCGCGCGCCGGACATGCCGTAAGGATGGCCGATGGAGATCGCGCCGCCGGAAACGTTCAAGTGCTCGTTGGGGATGCCGAGCGTGTCGCGGATATGCAGGACCTGGCTGGCGAACGCCTCGTTCAGTTCCCAGATGCCGATGTCGCTCATGGACAAGCCATGCTGCTTGAGCAGCTTCGGGATGGCGAACACCGGGCCGATGCCCATCTCGTCGGGATCGCAGCCGGCAACGGCCATGCCGCGGTAGGCGCCGAGAGCCTGCAGCCCGCGGCGCTGCGCTTCCCTGGCTTCCATCAGCACCATGGCGGACGCGCCGTCGGAGAGCTGCGAGGCATTTCCCGCGGTGATGAAGCCGCCCTCGGCCACGCGCTGGCCGTTCTTGAAAACCGGCTTGAGCGCCTGCAGGTCGGCCAGCGTGGTGCCGGGGCGGTTGCCTTCATCCTTGGCAAGGGTGACCTCCTTCTCGCTCACGGCGCCGCTGGCCTTGTCGGTGACCAGCATCGTGGTGGTGATCGGCACGATCTCCGCGTCGAAGCGGCCGGCTTCCTGCGCGGCGGCAGTACGTTGCTGCGATTGCAGCGAGTAGGCATCCTGGGCCTCGCGGCTTACGCCATAGCGCTGGGCCACGATCTCGGCCGTCTCCAGCATGGTCATGTAGATCTGCGGCAGCGTCTGCACCAGCCGCGGGTCCTGCGCGCGATAGCGGTTGATCTTGTCGTTCTGGACCAGCGAGATCGACTCCAGCCCGCCGCCCACCACCACCTGCATGCCGTCGACGATGATCTGCTTGGCGGCCGTGGCGATCGCCATCAGGCCGGAGGCGCACTGGCGGTCCATCGACATTCCCGGCACCGTGACCGGCAGCCCGGCGCGCAACAGCGCCTGGCGCGCGACGTTGCCGCCGGTGGAGCCTTGCTGCACCGCGCAGCCCAGGATCACGTCGGCGATCTCAAGCGGGTCGATGCCGGCACGCTGCACGGCGTGCGCGATGGCGTGGGCGCCGAGTGCCTGCGCCTGCGTATTGTTGAAGGCGCCGCGATGGGCCTTGCCGATCGGCGTACGCGCCGTGGACACGATCACTGCTTCACGCATTGGGATTCTCCTGCTGTGTTTGGATGGGTTGCCTAACCGTGGCGATGCGAAACGTCCTTGGCGATGGCCAGGAACCTGTCCAGGTCATCGCGGATCTGCTTTTTGTTGTACTTGCCTACGCTGGTCTTGGGGATGTCCCGGGTGATGGCGACGAGCTTGGGCAGCATCCACCGCGTGATCTTGCCGGTCTCGACGCCGTGCACCTTCAGGAAGTCGATCACGCTCTCCTCGGTGGCCTCGAAGCCGGTGCGCACGCTGACCAGCGCCATGGGCTTCTCGCCCCACACCGGGTCGGGCACGCCGACCACGGTTGCCTCGTGCACGAAATCCGCCATGGCGATCAGGTTCTCCAGCAGCACCGTGGGCACCATCTCCGCGCCGCTGCGGATCACGTCCTTCATGCGGTCGGCGATGGTGATGTAGCCCTCGGCATCCACCTTGGCGATGTCGCCGGTGTGCAGCCAGCCGTCCTGCCAGAGCTCGGCGCTCTTCTCGGGATTGCCGAAGTACTGCTCGGTCGCCCAGGGCGCGCGCACGACGATCTCGCCGACGGTGTGGTCGTCCTGCGGCACCGGCCTGCCCTCGTCGTCCACGACCTCCACCTCCACGCCAAGGATCGGCAGCCCGGATTTGACCAGCACCGCATCGGTCTCCTCCCGGTCCAGATGGACCATGGTCTTCTTGATGAACGAGCCCACGATGGTGGGCGCGGTCTCGGTCATGCCATAGCCCGAACTCATGCGGAAGGTGGGAATCAGCGCTTCGAGCTTGCGCTTGAGCCCGAGCGGCAGCGCGCCGCCGCCCACGCTCACGCGTACCAGGCTGCTCAGGTCGTATTGCTTCAGGTCCGGGTACTCGAGCAGCATGGCCGCGATGGTCGCCACGATGCCCACCGACGTCACCTTCTCGCGCTCCACCAGCTCGCAGAAGCCTTGCACGGTGAAGGTGCCGTGCAGCACGATCTTCTGCGCGCTGTAGACTGCGACGAAGGGCTGGCCCCAGCCGTGGATGTGGAACATCGGCGTGTTCAGCAACGGCACCGCGCCTTCGCCCAGCCGCACGCCGAGGCCGTCGGCAATATCGTGGTCCGGCGTGTTGCCGATGGCGAGCTGCGCCATTATGTGGATGGTCAGCAGGTAGAGCTGCCGATGCGTGAATGTAGCGCCCTTGGGCTGGCCCGTGGTGCCGGTGGTATAGCACAGCGTGGCGTTGACGTCCTCATGCAGCGCGGGCCATTCGATGGCCTCGGCCTGGCGGGCGATCAGCGTCTCGTACTCGATGATGTTGGGGATGCGGGTCTGCGGCAGGCCCGGCTTGTCCGACATGTAGACCACCAGCTCGACCACATCCTTGACCTGGTCGTAGATGCCCTCCAGCAGCGGCATCAACGTGTCGTCGACAAAGAGGATCCTGTCCCGCGCGTGCCGGATGGTGTAGACGATATGCTGCGGGGAAAGACGGACATTGATCGGATGGAGCGTGGCGCCGATGCCGGTCACGCCGTAATACAGCTCAAGATGGCGGTGGGTATTGAGCGCCATCGTGGCGATGCGATCGCCAGGCGCCCCGGGCTTGCCGGCATGCACCTCGAGCTCGCCGCGCAGGCCGTTGGCCAGTTGCGCCACGCGCCGGTACCACTGCATCCAGGTAAAGCGGAAGTACGCACCGGAGGCGGGGTTGCGGTAGACCACGCCGATCTGGTCGGGGTACATCCGCACCGGGCGCTTCATGATCGTGGTGAGCAACAGCGGATAGTGCGTGCTGAATTCCGGGTAGGTCCTGAATGTCATGCTGTCTCCTGGTGAGCCTGGGGTTGGCGCTATGCGTTGGCCTCGCGCTGCGGACGCGGGCGGCGACGCGGTTCTTCCACCCGCTGCGCGAGCACGAAGGCAATGCCCATCACCACGATGGCCGCGACGAACACCAGCGAGAAACGCACCCCCTGCGCCAGCATGCCGCCAAGGATCGGGCCGCACGCCATCATCGCGTAGGTTGCCGTATCGGAGACAGCCAGCAGCATGGGGCGGTCGCGGCGATTGCCGAACTCGAGCGCAAAGTTGTCCGCCGAGAGGAAGTAGCCGCCAAAGCTGGCGCCCAGCCCGCAGAACACCAGCAGGAAGGCGCCCAGGCCATCGCACAGCAGCAGCGCGGCGGTGGACAGGATCCACAGCCCGATGCTGCACAGGAACACCAGCCGGTAGCCGCAACGGTCCGCAAGGCGGCCCCACAGCAGGTTGCTGGTGGTCTGCGCGAGCAGGTAGGCAATGCTCAGGTAGCCCAGCGTGGCACCCGAGAGCGGCAGGTGGCTGCCGACGTAGATCGCGTAGAACGGCACCGCCATCATGCTGAACGCCACCAGCGCGCGGGCCACGAAGAAGCGCACGTAGTGCTTGTCCGCGCGCAGCAGCGCCGGCACCTCGCGCAGGCGCTGGCGAAAGCCCGATTGCATGCGCACATCGTGCAGTACCGGCTCGCGCATGCGGGTCAGCGCGGAGATGCCCAGGCTGGTGAGGACGAAGGCGGCGAGGAAGGTGGTGGCGTAGCCGTTGCCGAACACATTGCCGCCCACCAGAAAGCGGCCGCCGAGATAGGCCACGGCGGCAGCGATGAGCCCTCCGAGGAAATTGCGGAACGCGCTCAGCGCGCCCCGCCGCTCCAGCGGGATGATCTTGGACGTGAGGTAGTTGAAGGTGACGTTCTGCACGCCATTGAACAGGCCGAACAGCAGCAGGAACACGGCGGCGGCGGCCAGCGCGCCGTCGCCCGAGAGCAGGAAGGCGGACAAGCCCAGGCCGAGGATCTGCAGCCGCACCAGCCAGCCCACCAGGTAGATCAGCGGCATCACGCGCTGGCGATGCTCGATCTGCGTGGCGCCCCAGATCGAGGACATCGCCATGCCCGCGTACTGCGCGGATAGCACGCATCCCACCACCAGCTTGGAGCCGGACAGCAGGTAGATGTAGGCGGGTACGAAGGTTGGGGCTGTCACCAGCCGGAAGCCGGTCATGCCAAGCATGCCGTGGATCAGGTAGGCCTGCGCATTGCGCGGCAGGTGCTGCTGTACGTGGGCGCGGAAGTCGTCCTCCGCCAGCGCGTGCGCGTCGCCATGTCCCGCGTGGCCTGCACTGGCGCCCAGGGCGACGTCTGCGGCGAGTTCCACTTTCATGTCCGCGAGCCTCGGCGCGCCGTGGCTTGCGCCGCGTAGTGTTGCAGCGCGTGCTCCAGTTCCACCTTCTCCAGCGAGAGCAGTTCCGTCACCGCTTTGAGCCAGTCCGGGCGCTCGCGGGTGCAGACGGAGATCGGCTGCGGCGTGTCCGAGTGCTGCGCGGCCAGCATCGCGTAGTTGGCCGCGTAGCTCGGCGGGCGCACATCGGTTGCCAGGTCGGCGATGGCGTAGGGGTCGGGCGGCCCGCTGCGCGTGGTGTCGACCACCGGGATATACGGATTGCGCGCGGCAGTGCCGCCGCCGGCCAGGCCGGGACCGTCGCGCAGGATGGCGCCGCGTACCTGCTCCGGCCGCGCGCCGGCCAGCAGCAAGGCGATGTAGCCGCCAAGCCCGCGCCCCGCGACCGTTGCCTGGCCCAGGTGCGCCAGCGCGATATCCGCGTCGGCCATCAGGAACTCGCAGCTGTAGCCGCCGCCGCGGGGAATGTCCGAGCGCCCATGCCCGGTGAAATCCAGTGCGTGCACAGTGCCGGGCCAGCCGGCGTACTCCGCCGGCAAGGTGTCCGGCGAGCGCTCGCCCAGCCCGTGCAGCAAGAGCAGCGCGGGCCCGCCGCCCGTCTTGAGCGGATGCAGCGCCAGGCGCAGGCGATTGTGGCGCAGGTAGGCGGTCATGAACGGAGGAAGGGCAGGATGAACGCCGCGGTCTCGCGCGGCCGCTCGATATGGATGAAGTGCCCGGTGTCGGCCATCACCTGCACCTGGGTGGAGGGCGGGAAGTACGGCGCGAGGTCGGCCGCGGTGGCATCCCAGCCCATGGGCTCGCGCTCGGTGCCGAAGATGGCCAGCATCGGAATGGGAAAGCCCGGCAGGCGGTCGGTCATCCAGCGCGCGCGCATGGGGCCAAAGCCGGAGGAGCCGATCACGGGGTCGAGCTTCCAGCGCCAGCCGTCCGCATCCTGGCGCGCGCCGAGCGCGGCAAGGTAGCACAGCCATGCATGGCTCAGGCGCGGGTTCATCCGCGCGCGCCGCTGGGCGAGTTCTTCAAGAGTGCCGGGCTTGCGCGTGAGGCCCGGGCTCTGCCGGCGCGTATCCAGCCAGCGCGTGATGATGGGCGCGGTCATCGACTTCCTGTCGCGCACCGCGCTGTCCGCATGCGGATTGCGAAAGGGCAGGCCGTCGATGGCGACGAAGCGGGTGAACCGGTGCGGCAGCGCCTGGATGGCGTGCACCAGCAGTGAGCCGCCCTTGCTATGGCCGATCGCGATGAGCGGCTCGCGCGTGATCGAGTCGGCCACGGCCAGCAGGTCCCGCTCGTCCGCCACCCAGCTGTACAGGTCGGCATGCTCCGAGTCGCCGTGGCCGCGCTGGTCGTAGGACACCACGCGGTAGCCGGCATCGGCCAGCAGCGGCGCAAAGGCATCGAAGGTGCGCGCGAAATCCATGGCGCCGTGCACCAGCAGGACTGGCGTGGCGTCGGCCTGGCCCCATTCGTGGACGGCAATGCGGAT
>NZ_JARJLM010000088.1 GCF_029335485.1 Cupriavidus basilensis | reverse complement strand
CGCCGGATCGACGCGGCCTTCTCGTACTTGCGGGACATCAGCGACAGATACGAAGTCACCACCAGGCCGGCGACATCCCGGTAGACCAGGCTGGGCAGGCTGATATGGCCGGCCACGGTGTTCGGGACGATGGCAATGCCTTCGCCCAGCGAGACCAGGGTCAGCACGGCCACCAGCCCGCCGGGCTGCGGCCCGAGCCGGGGCACGAAGCCGCCCTGCTCCGCGGTGGACAGCGTGCCCGACACCTGCTCGGGAAGAATGAAGGTTTCCGCCCTGAGATGCGAGGGCTGGATCTCGGGCAGGCCGCACAGCCATGAATCGCCGTGCAGCGCGACGATAAAGCCCTCCGGCGCCAGCGGCAGCGCCTCCACGCCCTCGGGCAGGCTCATCGGCGAACGGATATAGGCGATGTCGACGTGGCCGTCCCTGACCTGCTCCGGCAGGCTGCCCATGGGCTCCTCGCGCACCAGCAGCTGCACGTCGGGGCAGGCCGCACGGAATGCCGCGACCTGGCGCTGGAGCACGCCCGAGTACGCCGCCGAAGCGACATAGCCCACATGGACCTTGCCGGTCTCGCCGCGGGCCTCGCGCTGCGCGCGCAATTGCGCGGCTTCGAACTGCGCGACCACCGCTTGCGCCTCCTCCAGCAGCACCTCGCCGGCCGGCGTCAGCGCGACCGAGCGCTGGTTGCGCTCCAGCAGGCGAATGCCGAGGCCCGCCTCCATCTCCTGGATCTGGCGGGTGAGCGTGGGCGTGGAAATGCCCAGCCGGGCCGCCGCACGGGTGAAATGCAGATCCTGGGCTACCGCGATGAAGTAGCGGAAATGGCGCAGTTCCATCGGTTTATCGTCCTGTCCTTTCGATTCTTCGACTTTGTTAGCTACGAAGCAACAAAATAGCATAGCCTGCGCAACAAGCCAGCGCCCCGCCAGCCTTATCCTACGCCGCATCGAGCAACAGGAAGTCGCCACATGCGGTACAAGATGGACACACGCCAGGGGCCCGCCGGCTCCTGCGCATCAAGCTTTATTTCAGTTCAGGCAATATCGTCGGGACAGCCCCGGCGCAGCGCGCAGCGGGGGCAGCCATGAGCGGCATGAACTCACGCGCAGCCCTGCTCACCGCGTCGGGCGCGTGCGCCCTGATCGTCCTCGACACCAATATCGTGGCCGTCACCCTGCCCCGCATCGCCAGCGACCTGCATGCCACCTTCTCCGATATCGAATGGGTGGTGAGCGCCTATATGCTGACCTTTGCCGGCGGCCTGCTGCCCGCCGGCAGCCTGGCCGACAAATTCGGCCGCAAGCGGATGCTGCTGGCCGGCCTGGCCATCTTCATGCTGGCCTCGCTGGGTTGCGGCCTCGCCGGCACGAGCCTGCAGCTGAACCTGGCGCGCGCGGCGAAGGGCGTGGGCGCGGCCATGCTGCTGACCTCGGCCCTGGCCACCATCGCGCATGCCTTTCACGATGAACGGGAACGCGCCCGTGCGTGGGCCTTCTGGGGAGCCTGCATGGGCATGGCCATGCTGGTCGCGCCGGGCCTGGGCGGCGTGATCAGCCAGACCCTGGGCTGGCGGTGGGTATTCCTGCTGAACCTGCCGGTCGGCGCGCTGCTTGGCGCCATGGTGCTGCGGCATATCCGGGAGTCGCGGGACGCGGGCGCGGCGCGCATCGATGCGTGGGGCGGCCTGTGCTTTTGCGGCAGCCTGTTCCTGATGATCTGGGCCTTGATCGAGGCAAACCGCATCGGCTGGAGCGATACCCGCACGCTGATGCGCCTGGCCGGCGGCATGGCGCTGTTCGCGCTGTTCATCGGCGCCGAGCGCGTGCAGCGCCGCCCCATGGTCGATCTCGCCCTGTTTCGCAATCCGCGCCTGATCGGCGCCCTGCTGGGCATGGCGGCCTATGCCGGCTGCGCCCAGGTGATGATGACGCTGATCCCGCTCTACCTGCAGACCGGCCTCGGCTTCTCGGCCATCGCCTCCGGGGCCGCCATGCTGCCATTTGCGCTGACCATGCTGGTCTTTCCCCGCATCGGCGTGCGCATGTCGGACCGGCTGGATCCCCCCTCCATGCTGGTGCTGGGACTGGTGCTGGTCGGGCTGGGCAACCTGCTGAGCGCGTGGGCGGCCGCCACCATGGCCTACCTCCCCTTCGCGCTGGCCATTGCCGTCACCGGCAGCGGCGCGGGCCTGCTCAACGGCGACACGCAAAAGAACATCATGGCCTGCATCCCGCGCGAACGGTCAGGCATGGCCTCGGGCATCAGCACCACCACGCGCTTCAGCGCGATCGTGCTGTCGTTCGGGCTGCTCGGGGGGCTGCTCGCCTACCGCACCCAGGCGTTGTTCGACGCGGCGCTACGCGAGCATGCCGGCGTATCCGGCGGCATATCCGATGCAGTGTCCGCCACGGTTTCCGGACTCGCGCCCGCGATGGCCAGCCGCATCGTCCCCCGGGTGGTCGCCGGCGACCTGTCCGGCGCGCTGGCCGGCCTGGCCGCGCCCCTGCGCGGCACGCTGGAGCCGCTTGCGCGCAACGCCTTCGCGGGCGGCTTCATCTGGATCCTGTGCGTGGCCGCAGCGGTGGCGCTGCTGAGCGCCGTCTTCGTCCACCTGCTGATGAGAGACGCGCCGGCGCGGCAGCCAGTGGGAACGGATGCGCCGTTAGCCCGCTGACGCCGCTTGCCCTTGAGCGCCGCCAGGTTTCATTGTCGATGCATCGCCCGCCGCAACGCCGCCTGTGCCAGCAGCCGCGTGGAATCCAGCGTAGGCAGCGGCGAGTTCGCGTCGTTGACGATCAGGGGAATCTCGGTGCAGCCGAGCACGACGGCGTCGCAGCCCTGCGCCTTCATCCGTCCGATCACCTGCTGAAAACAAGCGAGCGCCTGCGCCGTGGCGATGCCGCCGACCAGTTCGTCCATGATGATGCGATTGATTTCATCGCGCCCGGCGTTGTCCGGCCGCACATAGCGGAGCCCGCGCGCGGCGAGTTTCTCCGGGTAGACCTCGCTGTCGACAAGCCAGCGCGTGCCGGTCAGCCCGAGGCAGGTGAAACCGCGCTCCACCGCGCTAGCGGCAACTACCTCGGCAATATGCAGCCACGGCAGCGGCGAACGCGGCACCACATACGGTAACGCCTGGTGGATGGTGTTGTCGGGGCAGATCAGGAAGTCCGCGCCCATGCCGGCAAGCTTGCCGGCGGAGGTGAGCATCAACTCCCCTACACCCTGCCAGTCGCCGCGGTCCAGGCATTCGACGTATCCGGCAAGCGACGGCGTGTGCATCGATATCTCGGGATGCGCGTGCGGCCCGAGCAGGCGGGCGCCTTCCATGCAGATGGTGCGATAGCAAAGCGCCGCGCCTTCCGCGGAGCAGGCAACGATACCGATGTGCTGGGTCATGACGGACGGCTCCATGCAATACACCGAAGACGGCTGCCGTGCGCAGCAGCGTCGGGTAGCCGCCGCCGCACGCCGGAAGGAAGGAGAAAAGTTGGCGCTGGCTCAGCCGGCAACGCGCGGCTTGACGCGCCCCGCCGCATCCTTGGCACGCACGCGGGCGGTTTCCACGTCGGCGTCGTACGCCAGCGCCACGCCCATGCGGCGCTTGGCAAAGCTCTCCGGCTTGCCGAACAGGCGCAGTTCGGTCTGCGGTACGCGCAGCGCCTGGTCCACGCCATCGAACACCACGCCCTCGGCATCGACCCCGCCGTAGATCACGGCGCTGGCACCCGGGCTCTTGAGCGCTGTGCTGACCGGCAGGCCGAGAATGGCGCGGGCATGCAGCTCGAACTCGTTCTGCCACTGGGTGATCATGGTCACCATGCCGGTGTCGTGAGGACGAGGGCTGACTTCGCTGAACCAGACCTGCTCGCCCTTGACGAACAGTTCGACCCCGAAAAGGCCCTGGCCGCCGAGGTTGGTGGTGACGGCCTGCGCGATCTCCTGGGCGGTCCGCAGCGCGGCCGGATGCATGGGGTGCGGCTGCCAGCTTTCCACGTAGTCGCCGCTGACCTGCACGTGGCCGATCGGCTCGCAGAACTGCGTTTCCACCTGTCCGCCGGCACCGATCGCACGCACGGTCAGCAACGTGATTTCATAGTCGAAGTCGATAAAGCCTTCCACGATCACCCGCCCGTGGCTGACGCGGCCGCCGGCCATGGCATGGTCCCACGCCGCCTTCACGCCTTCGGGCCCGTCGATCTTGCTCTGGCCCTTGCCGGAGCTGCTCATCACCGGCTTGACCACGCACGGGTAGCCAATACCGCCGTCGATGGCAGCCTGCAGCTCATCCAGCGAATCGCAGAACTTGTAGGGGCTGGTCGGCACGCCCAGCGTCTCCGCTGCCAGGCGGCGGATGCCTTCGCGATCCATCGTCAGGCGCGCGGCGCGCGCGGTGGGGATGACGCGCACCACGCCGCCGGCTTCCAGCGCTTCCAGCATGGGCGTGGCGATAGCCTCGATCTCCGGCACCACCAGGTCCGGCTGCTCGGCTTCGATCAGCGCCTTGAGCTGCTCCGGATCGCTCATGGCGATGGTGCGGGCATGGTGGGCAACCTGCTGGCCGGGGGCGTTTTCGTAGCGGTCCACCGCAATCGTTTCAACGCCGAGCCGCTGCAGCGCGATCAGGACTTCCTTGCCGAGTTCGCCGGAGCCCAGCAGCATGACTTTGGTCGCGGAAGGCGAAAGAGGGGTGCCGATAGTGGTCATGTGAAATCAGGGCCTGAAAATCAAGTGAAAACAGGGATTGTACGTGGACGGGAAGGGAGCGCCCAGGCAGCACGGGACGCGGGCCCGGGACGCCTGGGCGCTGCTGCCGGCGGCAACGCGCCAGGCAGCCTCAGCGCAGCAGCTTGCGGATGTCCTGCTGCCAGGACGGCTCGCCGCAGCCGGATGGGTTTTCGGGCCCGAGCAGCGTCACGTAGCCTCTGCCCTTCATGCAGGCTTCGTAGGCCCGCACCTTGGCGCACCGGCCGGCGCCGGCCTTTTGCGACATGGACTTGCATTGCGCGATCGAGCGGTCCATCGGCCCGAAGTCGAGGGCGTCGGGATTCGATGCCGACACGGTATCGGCGCCGCCGGCCGAGAACTCGAGCGGCCCGGTGCACCCGGCCAGGAGTACCGCGGCCGCGAACAGGACATGCTTACCGGCCATACCTGCCAATCACACTCTGCGCGCCGAGTGCATGTCCCTTTAGCGCCGCCATCAGCGCCTCCCTGGTCAGCCCCGGCGGCAGCGCGGAGGGTGCGATATCCGTTGCGACCACGGTCAGGGTGTAGTGATGAGGTACATCGCCAACCGGTGGACAGGGACCGTGATAGGCCATTCCGCCCCTGACATTCTTGCCGAGGGTAACGCCGTGGCCATCGGTCTGGCCCTCGCCCTGCCTGAGCTGCCCGCGCTCGGCGGCGATGTTGTATGCAACCCAGTGCGAAACGCCCAGTCCCATCGCGCCATCGGGATCCGACAGCAGCACGGCCACCGATCTGGTGCCGGCGGGAAGATTCGTCCACGACACCTGCGGCGACACGCCCTTGCCCCCGCAATCGGAAGCATCGTTGCCATGCAGTACCGGAATCGAAGCGCCATCGGCAAAGGATGCTGACGACACCTGCATACCCGCCGCCTGCGCGGCGCCGAGGCATGCGCAGAGCAATACGCCGGCAAGCGGCGCGCCGATTGTTCCGGTGATTTTCATTATTACTATCCTCCGCCAGGGAAATGAGTGGAATGTATGCGGGCCCCACGAGCGAATGTGCGCGTATACCCTCTGGCATTCCCGATTGCCAGCGCGGGGATTCCGGATTTACCATGGGCTTGATCGTGCCCAAGGCATTTACTGCGTACGAAAGATGTCATTAGATATAGCGTTAAGAATATAACGACTAAAGGAGACATCCATGCAAGATTATCAAAGCCTTGTCTTCGTGTGCGCTATTGTGTTGATCGGCCTTTATGTCTTGCTTGGTACACTTGCCGAATCCCGCGCGATCAAATTCGGCGCCCCCGCCATCGTGACGGTACTGATGGTGGCGTTCTCCGTCTCGCCGTGGCACGTGGTGGGATAAACCGCGGCCAGACGCGCTGCGGGCAGCAGCAGGCGCGGTACTGCCACGACACGTAAGATCGGCGCGCAAGCAGCGCGCGCCGCCATGCAAAGCACCACACATCCGGCACCCGTTGCCATCGCGCCCCGCCTTGCGCGGCCGCCGGTGCTGCACTGCGGCAGGCATACGATCGGTACGCCCGACAGGAAGCCATGATGCGCCGACCCGCCATGCATTGCATTCTCGCCGCCATTGCCGGCCTGCTGGTTTTGCCCGGCGTGGCGCTTGCGCAGGCGGCCCAGGCTATTACTGCCGGCCCCGTGAACCTGCGAGCCGGGCCGGCACCGGATTACCCGGTGGTGGCGCAGTTATCCGCTGGCGTTCCCCTTACGGTAATGGGTTGCATCAGCCAATACACCTGGTGCGATGTTGCACTGCCCAATCTGCGCGGCTGGGTTTACGCCGGGCGGCTCAGCTACCCTTACCAAGGCGGCTATGTCCCGCTCCTGAACTATGGCACCGTGATCGGCCTGCCGATCATTACGTTCTCCATCGGCTCTTATTGGGATAACTATTACCGTGGCCGGCCCTGGTATCGCGACCAGGCACGCTGGGCGCACCATCCGCCATACAGGCCGGGCCCGGGATATCCGTCCGGTCATATGCGTCCACCCGGACCACCGCACGGGAGTGGCGGCCGCCCGCCCGGCTGGCAGCAGGGCCATGGTGGTAACGGTGGTGAACGTGGTGGCGGTGAACGTGGTGGCGGTGGACACGGCGGTAGCCATGGCGGTGGTCACGGTGGTGGTGGTCACGGTGGTGGTCACGGCGGTGGTCACGGCGACCGGCAATAGCGCGCGCGGCGACGTGTCCCGGGGCACGCAGTGGCAAACGGGTTCAGCCAGGCTGAGAAATCCGGCCATTGCCGGTTCCGCCAGCCTGCCTCAGAATTTTGCCAGACGCCGTCCAGGCAGAAGGACGCCCGCCATTCACACAAGAGATCCAGGAGACCACCATGCGCGACTACGCCGATGCCATCGCCGGCTTTTCCTATGAGACAGCGATCGCGGAGCGCTTGAGCGGCAAGCTCGATGCGATCAACGCCTGCGTCGAATGCTGCGACCGCCACGCGCTGCCCGGGCGCATCGCGCTGTTCTGGGAGGGCCGCGACGGCGCCAGCGAGACCTACACCTTCGCGCAGCTGCAAAAGCTTTCGGCCCAGTTCGCCAGCTTCCTGAAATCGCAGGGCATCGGGCCGGGCGACCGGGTGGCGGGCCTGCTGCCGCGCACACCGGAGTTGCTGGCCACCATCCTGGGCACCTGGCGCGCCGGCGCGGTGTACCAGCCGCTGTTTACCGCCTTCGGGCCCAAGGCCATCGAACACCGGCTGCAGGCGTCGGGCGCACGCCTGGTGGTCACCGATGGCGCCAACCGGAGCAAGCTGGACGATGTGGCAGACTGCCCGGATGTGCTGACCGTTGGAGGCGCCAAGGGCCGTGGCATCCGGCGCGGCGACTTCAGTTTCTGGGCGGAGCTGGATCGCCAGGCCAGCGCGTTCGAACCGGTCATGCGCAAGGGCGACGACCCCTTCCTGATGATGTTCACGTCCGGCACCACCGGCCCGGCCAAGCCCTTGTTCGTGCCGCTCAAGGCCGTCGCCGCGTTCGCGGGCTATATGCGCGATGCGGTCGACCTGCGCCCGGAGGATGCTTTCTGGAACCTGGCCGATCCGGGCTGGGCCTATGGCTTGTACTACGCCGTGACCGGGCCGCTGGCACTGGGCCATCCCACCACGTTCTATGACGGCCCGTTCAGCATCGAGAGCACCTGCCGCGTCATCAACAAGTACGGCATCACCAACCTGGCCGGCTCGCCCACCGCTTACCGGCTTCTGATCGCAGCCGGGAAAGACGTGGCGGGCCCCCTGCGCGGCAAGCTGCGCGCGGTCAGCAGCGCCGGCGAGCCGCTCAACCCGGAAGTGATCCGCTGGTTCGCCGATCAGCTCGATGTCACCATCCACGATCACTACGGCCAGACCGAAACGGGCATGGTGCTGTGCAACCATCACGCGCTGCGCCATCCGGTGCACGTCGGCGCGGCCGGCTTTGCCAGCCCGGGCCATCGCGTGGTGGTGGTGGACGACGAAGCCCGCGAACTGCCGGCCGGCCAGCCGGGCACGCTCGCGCTGGACCTGGAGCAATCGCCCATGTGCTGGTTCCCCGGCTATCACGGTACGACGACCAGGGCCTTCGTCGGCAAGTACTACCTGACCGGCGATACCGCCGAGCTGAACCCGGACGGCAGCATCAGCTTCATCGGCCGCGCCGACGACGTGATCACCACCTCGGGCTATCGCGTCGGGCCGTTCGACGTGGAAAGCGCACTGATCGAGCATCCTGCCGTGATCGAGACCGCGGTCATCGGCAAGCCCGATCCGGAGCGCACCGAACTGATCAAGGCCTTCGTGGTGCTCGCCCCGCAATACCAGGCAAGCCCCGAACTGGCCGAAGCGCTGCGATTGCATGTGCGCAATCGCCTGGCGGCGCACGCCTATCCGCGCGAGATCGAATTCGTGGCCGAGCTGCCGAAGACCCCCAGCGGCAAGGTCCAGCGTTTCATCCTGCGCAACCAGGAGGTGGCGAAACTGCGCGAGGCAGGGGTGCCGGCGTTGCCGGGCCGGCCGGCGGCCTGACCGCGCGGTATGGCATCCCAGTGGCGCTGCAAGGCAGCGCTTTTTTTCGTCCCGCTTTCTTCGCCCTGCTCTCTCCCTTCGCTGGAAATCGCGGCAACCGTGCTGCACCTCTCGTCGGCCTGAGCCGGGTTTGTCGCTGGCATCGGGATCATCGTCGACGGCGGCATCAGCGACATCGGCGAGCTGTGGATCCTGGGCTTGCCACGCCGGCCGCCATGCCGTATTCGGCACCCCCTCGCAAGAGGGAATCCAAATGTATTCTTTGCTGCACAGCAACAGCATGGATCGGCTTTTGTCCGGGTTTTTCCCTAGAGGCTATCCAAATAAGGCCCCATAGAATCAGCCCTTGGATGGTGCACTGCGCAATTGCAGGCACCGTTCCCCTTTCGAACCAGACAATCGACCCGGATTACGGCGACGCCACATTTCGTGCATGCCGGCATATGGACGGGCGATTCACAGGAGAACACGCATGTTCGCTTTTTCGTCCGACCAGTTTGCCGAAGCTCAGAAGGCCCACGTCGCCAACCTGTTCGCGCTGACGAATACGGCCTTCGACGGTTTCCAGAAACTGGCCGAACTGAACCTGCAGGCGGCCAGATCGGCGCTTGCCGAAAGCCAGGACAGCATCCAGGCCGCCTTGTCCGGGAATGGCTTGCAGGACGCGATTTCCGTGCCGGGCAAGCTCGCACAGCCGGCTGCGGAGAAAGCACTGGCCTATGCCCGCCAAGTCTACGAGATCGCCTCGAACACGCAGGCCGAACTCTCCAAGACGGTGGAAGCGCAGTACGAACAGCACAACCGCAGCGTGCAGAACTTCGTCGATACCTTCGTGAAGAATGCGCCGGCAGGATCGGAAGCACTGACCGCCCTGCTGCAATCGACGGTGGCTGCCGCCAACAATACCTATGACTCGGTGCAGAAGGCCACCAGGCAGGCTGCCGAAACCGTCAAGTCCAACCTCGAGGCCTCGGCCGCGGTAGCCAATGGCGCGGTTCAGCAGAACGCCCGCCGCGCAGGCACTGCCGCCAAGCAGTAAGAGAGCGACGTAGAAAAAAGAAAGGGCGGCAGAAATCAAAAGCGCCTCTGCGCAGCGCGGCCCCCCGCGCTGCGCAGGAAAACCGCGTAGCGCGTGCGCCGCTACGACACCAGGCAGCCTTAGCGCAGATGCCCGCCGAACAGCCCGAGCAGGCCGATCACGATCAGGTAGAGCGCGACGATGTAGTTCAGCAGCCGGGGCATGACCAGGATCAGGATACCCGCGATCAACGAGATCAGCGGGCTGACGTTCGAGATGGCCACCATGATGGCTCCTTCCTCAACGCAGAGCCGAGCGCCAGGCTGGGCGCAACGGCATGGCAACGCGGCGCGGCTCGCCGGAATCGGGCGTGATCGAGGTGCGCCCCCATCCCTGCTGGCGAAGCCGCCCGCAACAGGCGTGGCGGCCTCGACAAGCCTGTCGCTTGCGCTTACTTGCCTTTCCCCTTCAGCAGGTTCTTCGCCTCTTCGATGTTCTGCTCCGCGCGCTTGGTGATCACCGCCAGCGCCTCGGCTTGCGACTTCTGCGCCATCTCCGCCAGTTCGCGCATATTGTTGAATGCCTGCTGCAAGCCCTGCTGCACGAACTCGCCCTGCTTGGCCATGGCCTCGGCCGGATTGCCGCCCGCGCTCATCTGCGTGGCCGCGGCCTGGATTTCCTGCATGGTCTTGCTGAGGATTTCCGTCTGCTTCTGCACCAGCGCCTGCATGCCCTCGTAGGCGACCTTGTTGGCCTCCGCGATGGCTTCGATATCCTTGCGCCGGGCTTCGATCACGGAGCTCATATCGACGCCGGGAAGCTTGTACTGCTCGAGCAGCTTGCTGAAATCGGTGAACGGATTTGCCGGATTGGCCATGATGCATCTCCTCGCTGGGGGTAGTGAGTCAGGAAACTGAGTCAGGAAACTGAGTCAGGAAACAAGTCCGCGCCAGGCCCGCCCGGGTGGCGTTGTTCGATCGCTGACGCGGTAGCCTAAGTGTAGCGCGTGCCGCACGGCGCAAGGAAAGGAAAGCGGCACCGGCGCCGCGCGAGCGTCCGGGAATGCACTCAGACCTGCCCGGCCTGCTGCGCGGCCTCTTCGAATTCCGCGAACGCCTCTTTCAAAACTCTGAACTGGCCCGGCCAGGGGCCCGCCGATACACTCGCCCGCACACTCGATTTCAATTCAGTCTTGCGGAGAACTCATGCTTCATCAGGCCCTGGCCGGCATCAAGGTGCTGGATTTGTCCCGGATACTGGCCGGCCCCTGGTGCACGCAGAATCTCGCCGACCTCGGCGCTGCCGTCACCAAGGTGGAACGCCCCGGGTTCGGCGACGATACGCGTGGCTGGGGACCGCCCTATCTGCAAGCGGCCGGCAACGAAGACAGCATCGAAGGCGAAGGCAAGGACCGCTTGTCCGCTTACTTCATCTGCTGCAACCGCGGCAAGCAGTCCGTCGCCATCGACTACGCCACGCCAGAGGGCGCCGCGCAAATCCGGCAACTCGCGCTGGAAGCGGACGTGCTGGTGGAGAACTACAAGGTCGGCACGCTGCGCCGCTACGGGCTCGACTACGAAACGCTCAAGGCGCTCAACCCGCGCCTCGTCTACCTGTCGATCACCGGCTTCGGCCAGAGCGGCCCGATGGCCGGCAAGCCCGGCTATGACTACGTGTTCCAGGGCATGGGCGGGCTGATGAGCTACACGGGGCATCCCGATGGCGAGCCGGGCGCCGGCCCGCTGCGCACCGGGGTGGCCGTGGTGGACCTGACCACCGGCATGTACGCCACCTCGGCGGTACTGGCCGCCTTGCTGCGGCGGCATGCCACCGGGCAGGGCGAGTACCTGGACATCGCCCTGCTCGACGTTGCCGTGGCGCTCAACGCCAACCAGGCGGCCAACTACCTGGTGTCAGGCAAGGCGCCCCAACGCAGCGGCAATGCCCATCCCAACTGCGCCCCATACGAAGTGTTCCGCTGCGCGGACGGCTACCTGATCCTGGCCATCGGCAACGATGCGCAGTTCGCCCGCTTTTGCGAAGTGGCCGGGCTTGGCGCGCTGGCGGCCGACCCACGCTATGCCAGCAATTCCGGGCGCATTGCCAATCTTCCGGCGCTGCGCGGGATACTGGCCGATCTCTTCCCCACCCGCGACCGGCAGAGCTGGACGCAGGCCTTCGATGCGGCCGGCGTGCCGTGGGGGCCGATCCATTCGATGGAAGACGTGTTCGCGCATCCGCAGGTCAAGCACCGCCAGCTGGTGCAGGAGGCAGAGCACCCGGTGCTTGGGCGCGTGCCGATGAT
>NZ_JARJLM010000087.1 GCF_029335485.1 Cupriavidus basilensis | reverse complement strand
TGGTGACTATGTTTCGGGGCTGAACCTGATACGGTTCAAGCGCGATCCCATGATCCTCGAGAAAGACTATGACACCGGCGTAGTCAAGCCGGGGCTGAACACGACGCACTCGGTGCGCTGTGCCGTCAACCAGGACCATCCCGTTGCACAGGCCAACTGAGATGCGGAGCATGGCGCAATGGACCCTAGGCGACATCGGCTATGCGATTGCATGCGTTTCGCTGTTCAGCCTTGGCACGCCGTCTCTGGCCGTGGAGCCCTCCGGCGTTCATCCGCCGCGGCAACCCCTGATGTCCAAAGACCCAGGCGAGAACGCACCGCACCTGGAACAGCCCGCCGCCTTGCGGGCTGAACTGATGGCCCTGGCCGAGGGCGATATCGGGGACCGCGTCAGCAAGCTCAGGCGCAAGGTGCTGAAGGACCTGGTCTATGTGGAGGGCGGCAGCTTCATGATGGGCGACTTTGGCCCATGGTGGTCGCCGGAGAAGCTTTACTACACATCCAGACTCGACAACAAGCCTCCGTACCAGGTCACACTGACCGGGTACAGCCTCTCCCGGTACAAGACGACCTATGCGGAGTTCGATGTGTATGCCGACGCGACGGGGCAGACGCGAGCGGGGATGGAGGTAAGACCGGGCTACGAGGCGTTGCAAGGGAACAACCGGCATCCGCTGGTGCCGGCTGGCGTGTACTGGCAGCGAGCAAAGGATTACTGCCTGTGGCTCGGCAAGCAGACTGGGGTGGCGTTCGACTTGCCGACGGAGGCGCAGTGGGAATAT
>NZ_JARJLM010000086.1 GCF_029335485.1 Cupriavidus basilensis | reverse complement strand
GCAATTCCACAGTCGGCGGTGCTTGACGCCGTGCGCCAGCTTGCGGACCGAAACGTGGGGGCCGTCGTGATCTTTTCCGCCGGTTTTGCCGAGGCGGGACCGGAAGGGATCGCGCAGCAGCACGAGATCGCGCGGATCGCGGCCGAGACGGGCATGCTCATCGAAGGGCCGAATTGCCTCGGCTGCATCAACTATCTCGACCGCGTGCCGCTGACGTTCATCGAGACCGACGTGAGCGCGGCGCAGGCGCAGCGCAGCCGCAGCGAGCCCGCGATCGGCATCCTGTCGCAGAGCGGGGCGATGATGGCCGTGCTCAACACCACGCTGACGAGCCGCCATCTGCCGCTTTCGTATGCCGTATCGACCGGCAACGAGGCGGCCAGCCATCTCGAGGACTATCTGGAATTCCTGCTCGACGACCCGGGCACCCGCGTCGTCGCGATGATTGCCGAGCAATTCCGGCAGCCACGACGACTGCTCGACGCTGCGCGGCGCGCGCGGCGGGCGGGCAAGCTGCTGGTATTGCTGCATCCGGGCAAGAGCGCCGCCGCGCGCGCTTCGGCGGCGACGCATACGGGGGCGATGGCGGGCGACTATGCCGTGATGCGCACCAAGGTCGAACGCGCGGGCGTCGTGATGGCGCAGACGTTGGAGGAACTGGGCGATAT
>NZ_JARJLM010000085.1 GCF_029335485.1 Cupriavidus basilensis | reverse complement strand
CAAGCGGGCTTTTTGTGTTTTCGCCTCTATCGTTTTAGTCGCTTTACCAGGTTCACCCGCATGCAGCGTGTCCTCATTCCTCTCTCGCTTGGCTCTGCCCCGCCCGTGCCTGCCGCGGGGGCGCAGCTGTGCCGGCGGCATGGCGAGACCATGGGCACGACGTGGTCGGCGGCCTGGGTCATGCCGCCAGGAGGGACCGGCGAAGACGCGCTCGATGCCGGCATCCGCGCCGTGCTGGCCGGCGTGACCGCGCAGATGAGCAACTGGGACGAAAGCTCCGACCTCAGCCGCTTCAACCGCGCCGCGCCGGACAGCTGGCAGGTGTTGCCGCCGGACTGCTTCGCGGTGTTGCAGGCCGCATTGCAAGTGGCGCGCGACAGCGGCGGGGCCTACGATCCCAGCGCCGGGCCGCTGGTCGACCTAT
>NZ_JARJLM010000084.1 GCF_029335485.1 Cupriavidus basilensis | reverse complement strand
GCGCCCCAGGCGAACGACGTGACTCGAGATGGACGGGTGTTCCGGTCCATCGCACTGCATATTCCAATTGGATCCGAAAGTGACTGCAGGAGGCGCTCTAGTTGATGTGTCGAAGATTCGGCCGGTGCAGCCATTGGGAATCCGGGGACGACTGACCGCTCCTGGCCGGGAAGGGACCTCGGTCATCAGGCGGCCGGCCGTCGCTTCCCGATCCGTTCCGGACCGTCACGCCTCCCGAAAGCGGTCACTCATGAGTGCGTTTCGACTATGAACATGCGCGCTTGCTGGGCTTCCCGGCGTTCGGCCTTGATCGGCGCATACCTCTCGGAATTGTAGAAGGCTAGCGCTTGGGCGAGAGTCGGAAACTCAAACACGCCGGCCATCGGCAGCGGCACCTCATCCCCCTCTAGAATCTGTGCAACAGGACCGAAATGTAGAATCTGCCCGCCCGCTTCTTTTAGCGCCGCCTGAAAGCGTGGAGCGAGCGCGGCCTGCTTGGCGGAGTCGATGACGCGTAGATTGACGTGTACGTATGCTGGCATAGGTGCCTCTCATTAATAATGTATATACACTATTATGCGAGGATGGGGTTGTCAAGGAGGTAGACGTGAACGGTTTTGATCCAGAATCTTTGAAGGGCGTCGCAGCGGAGTGTCCGGGCTTCCAGGCTCGTGCAACGGCGCGCGCACTCACGCGATATTACAATGCCTGCTTCAAGCCGCTCGGGCTGACGGCCGAGCAATTCAGCCTCTTGGTTGGGATCGGTGCGGCCGAGGGGGCGACGCTCGTCGATCTTGCGGATAGGGCCGGGGTCGATCCGACCACCCTCAGCCGAAATATTCAGAATCTGGAGAGCCGAGATTTGGTCCGCGCTGAAGGCGGACGTGGCCGCGCTGGAAAGCGACTGGCTCTGACGACATCCGGGCGTCAACTCGTGGTCGATGCGTTCCCGGTGTGGAATTGGGCCAAGGCGGCACTCGCCCGTCGCATGGGCGATGCAGAACTTCGTTCGGCAAGGCAGGCAATGGCGGAGTTGGCCGAGGCCGCAGAATCCTCATGTACATGAAATGACATTTGTGGGACGAGGCTCGAGATAACCTCAGAAAAGCTAGGGGGGAACATTTCGCGCTTTACGGCTATGGCCGCTCGTGGCCGGCAAGCGACCTCCACCAGTCGTGAGCCGGTCGGCTCTTACCGACCATTTGCGACGTTCGCCCGGGTTGAGGCCTGTGACCGTTTCGGCCGAAAAGACGACATCCGGCCGGCGGGTGCGATGGCCGCGCCCGTTCCGAATGCCGTCATTCATCAGCACAGACGGTACATCCGCTCAAGAACGGAGATTCATCCTACGACCGGCGCGACAGGAACAAAAGGGCTGCCACCGCAATCACCGGCCCGACAGCAAGTGTCAGCAACGCAACCGAAAACGAATGCGTCTGCCCATAGAAGTAGCCCACCGCGAGCGGTGACATGGCACTGCCGGATTGCCAGATCGCATTGGTCAGGCCAGCGGCGGCACCGGCGGAGTTGCGGCCGGAGGCGTCGCTTATCTGGGCCATGAGCACGGGCGTATAGCCGAATCCGACTGCGCCCAGCAAGGGGGCAATCAGGTAGAACTGGCTGATCGTGGAACTCTGTCCGAAGACCATCAGCATGACGGCAAATGCGGACAAGCACAGGATGGAGATCCGCTTGCGGGCGTTGCCGTGCAAGTCGGAGAGCCATCCGAGCACCGGCTTGGCGATGACGGCGCCAATGCCGAAGGTGGCCGCAATCGAACCCGCCGTCACTGGAGTAATGCCGTATTGCCTGGTCATCAATGCATTGGCCCATGCCCCGAAGCCCACGGTGGCCCACAAGCCGCCGCAGCCCGCAATGGCAAGCAGGATGAGGTTTCGGTTCTTTAGCAGCACCAGGATGTCGGCAGCTCTGATGCGCGACATGGGCGGCTCTCCTTCGGGGGCGTCGCGCAAGACAAACCAGGCGACAGCCGCGCACGCCAGCGTGATAATCCCAAGCAGGCGAAAGGCGCTTTGCCAGCCATACCACTGCGAAATGGTCGGCACGGTGGCATTGGTGAGCACAATGGCCAGCGACGTGGCGGTTGTGTACAGGCCCATCGCGCGGCCGCGGTCCTTATGGAACCACGCCGCGATGATCTTCATGCCGGCCGAATAGTCCGCGCCGGCGGCCAGGCCCATCGCGAACTGGATGGCAATGCCGGTCCACAGGGTATGCGCGAAGCCGAAGCAGAAAGTGAACACCCCTAGCGGCACGAGTGCCAGGGTCAGTGTGGCGCGGCCGCCGAGCACGTCGGTCAGGATGCCGCCCGCGATATTGGCAAGCACATAGCCGATATAGAACGCGGTAATGAACGCGCCGAGCATCGACACCGACAGGCCCAGTGAATGACCGACCGGCGCGGCAACGCTGCTCCACGCCACGCGATCCACATAGCTGAGCAGGAACGCCGCCCACACGACCGCCAGCACCACCCAGCGGTATCGTGCCGCGTCGGCCTGGGCGGGCGACGCGGCGTCGACCGCCTTCTCCGCCATCGAAAGGCTTGTCTTCATGGTCTCCTCCATCGCGGGCGTCTGCGTGGGAGCGCTCCGCGTAGTATCAGGTGTATCGGGTACAGATGTCCGGGAATATTCCCGTGGACGGCGGCTCGGTCGTCCGCTCTTCTTGCTGCATGGTTTCACCCGGTGGCAGTTTCCTGTCGTCACCGGTCCGGCTCACAGATCCAGTACGAGCGTCGGCGACCTGGCGCGCGAGCAGCATGGTGTGAACTGATCGTTCCTCGCTTGCTCCTCGGGAGAGAGGTAGAGGTCACGATGGTCGGGTTCGCCCTCGAGCACGCGTACCAGGCAGGTGCCGCAGATGCCCTGTCCGCAGGACACCGGCACTTCCACGCCGGCGTTGGCCAGCGCTTGCGCTACGGTGTGCTCCGCCGGGACGACCACGGTCTTTCCCGAACTGGCGAGCTTTACTTCGAATGCGCCACCGGCGATATCGACGCTGGCTGCGAAGAACTCATAGTGCAGGCGCTCGTCTGCCCAGCCAAGCCGGCGGGCCGTGTCGAGCACCGCGTCCATGAAGCCCTTGGGGCCACAGACATACAGATGCACCTCGGCGCTGGCCTCAGCCAGCAGGGCCGGGATGTCGAGCCTTTGCGCCGGGTCTTCGTCGTCGAAGTGGAACTGCACCCGCTCGGCATATGGCGCGTGCGCAAGATGATCGATAAAGGCGGCGCACCGTCGCGAGCGGGCGCAGTAGTGCATGGCAAACGGAAGTCCTTCGTCCGCCAAGGCCTCCGCCATGCACAGCATCGGCGTGATTCCGATGCCGCCAGCCAGCAGCAGGTGCCGGCCGGCTTCCGGCTTGAGCGGGAAGTGATTGCGCGGTGTACCGATCTGCAGCGTGCTGCCCTCCTGTACGGCCTCGTGCATGGCGCGGGAACCACCGCGCGACTGTGCGTCGTTCAACACGGCGATCACATACCTTTGCTGCTCGGTAGGCGGGTTGCACAGCGAATACTGCCGTGTCATACCGCCCGGAATGTGCACGTCGATGTGCGAGCCGGCGGAGAACGGCGGCAGCGGCGCACCGGCGAGGTCGGCCAGTTCGAAACTGCAGATGCCTTCTGCCTCCATCTGCTTGCGCACAACGCGCACGGTGAGTTGGGATGCACCCATGACGCCCTCCTACATCACATGCAAGCCACCATCCACCATCAGCGTGGTGCCGGTGATGAACGAGGCCTCGTCGCTGGCCAACCAGAGGATCGGCCAGGCAATCTCGTCGGGCGAGGCCCAGCGCCCGAGCAGCGAGGTGTCCTGGCGCTGATCCTTGAGCACGTCCAGGCTCTTGCCGGCAGCCTCGGCGCGGCCGATATGGAAGTCCGTCAGGGTCGAGCCCGGACACACCGCGTTGGCCCGCACGCCATGCGCCGCTTCCTCAAAGGCGAGCGTCCGCGTCATGGCCAGCATGCCCGCCTTGGTTGCGTCATACAGGCCCATGCCCTTGCGCCCGGTCACAGCGTAGCAGGACGAGACGTTGACGATGCTTCCCTGGCCGGCGGCCCGCAACAGGGGCAGCGCGGCCTTGCAATAGTTCGAGGTACCCACCAGGTTGACATCGACCATGGCGTGCCACTCTTGCGGCGTGGCATCTGCCATCGCCGAATAGTTGCGCATGGCGGCGTTGTTCACCAGCACGTCCAGCCCGCCAAACTTTTCCGCCGCTTGCTGCACGGCGCGATGGGCCTGCGCTGGGTCATTCACGTTGGCCACCACGGTTTGCAGTGGCGCTCCCGGGACGCGCCCGGCAATGGCCGCGGCGGTGCGTTCCAGCGCTTCGGCACTGGCGTCGACCAGCATGACCGAAGCACCTGCCGCGCAGAACAGGCTGGCAGTAGCGGCGCCGATGCCGCCGCCGCCGCCCGTGATCAGGGCGCGTTTGCCCTGGAGTCGGTTGCGATGTTCCATTAGTGGCGCTCTCACACGGAGTAGACCGGCTGGTCCTTGCCGTCGTCCAGGTGCACGCGCGCCCAGTCCTGCGGCTTCTGGTCCTTGGGCAGCAGCACGCCAGCGGCGCGCACGCGTTGGGCGCTGGCGTCCAGCGCGGGCGGCTCGACATCGCTCTGCATGTTCGTCGCAGCCTCGTACAGCATGCGGCGGCACATCACGATCGCACGGTCGGTGGGCAGCAGCCTCTCTTTGCTGTGGTCCTGGATCGGGCCCATGCTTTCCTGCAGCGACGAATCCTGCACAGCGAAGCCGAACACGCCCGAATACGCTCGCTTGTCCTTCTGCGCCTGGCGGTCGATCAGGTAGTCGTTGTCCTTGTTGGCCTTGGTGCGCCACGTGCCTTCTTCGTATTCGTTGTGGATGCCCTTGCCGGCCTTCATGTCGGCCAGCTCCTGCTCGGTGAGCGGGCGATCGGGACGGAAGTTGATACTCCAGGCCCAGCAGTTGTGGTCGTCGATGGGCACCCACACGTGGCCGCCGAGCGCGTGCTCGCCAAACGGCGGAATCAGCGTGTACCACGGGAACAGCCACTGCGTGATGCGGTAGTAATAGGTGTCTGCGTCGCCGTTGCGGCGGCCGAACAGCGTGAGGCCGACCGGCGTCTTCTCGATCTCGAAGACCACGTTGCCGTCGGCCTTGATGTACTTCAGCGCCTCGGTGCCCTGGTGCATGGGGTCGTCGTCGACCTCGTAGCGGTGCACGTACGACACGTGGCTGGTGTCGATGCCGCCTTCCATGGCCTGCAGGTAGTTGCTCTCCTGCAGCCGCTTGGAGACGTACACGTGGCTCTCCGGCAGGTTGCACCACTCCACGTCGGGCGGAGCGGGCTGCTTGTCCTTCGGGCCCAGGTAGGCCCAGACGATGCCCGCGCGCTCGATGCATGGATATGCCTTGACGCCCATGTGCTTGCAAGCCTGCGGCGCCGAGGGCACATCCACGCAGTTGCCGTCACGGTCGAACTTGAGACCGTGGTAGGCGCAGCGGATGCCGTTCTCCTCGTTGCGGCCGAAGTAGAGCGACACGCCTCGGTGCGAGCAGAACTCATCGATCAGTGCGGCCTTGCCCTCGGTGTCACGGAACGCCAGCAGCTTTTCGCCCAGGATCTGCACGCGTACCGGCGGACAGTCCGGCTCGGCGATTTCGCTCACCAACAGCGCCGGCACCCAGTACCGACGCATCAGATTGCCCATTGCCGTGCCGGCGCCGGTGCGCACCAATGAATCCGACGTGTTCTCGTCCATCTCTACATCTCCTTGCGTTGTCCGTCTGGTGATATTGAAATCCATTCTACGGACAATTTGACAAAGGTCAAGATCAACTTTGAATACAATGGCGAATATGAAAAGCTCGAAGATGACGGGAACAGATCACATGGAAGTCGAAAAGAACCAGGACAGCGTGCGCGCCGTGGACCGCGCGTTGGACATCCTTCTCGCATTCCGTCCGGGTGACGACGCCCTGACGGTGGCGGACCTGCTCAAGCGGGTCGATCTGAGCCGGCCGACCCTGTACCGCCTGCTCAATGCGCTCGAGCACAACGGCTTTCTGGTGTCGTTCGGGGAGCCGCAGCGCTTCCGGCTGGGGAGTTCCGTGGCGCGCTTGACCTACGTGTGGGCGGCGAGCCATCGGATTGCCGATATCGCCCAGGCCCCGCTACGCCGCCTGTGGGAGGCGACCGGAGAAACCGTGGCGTTGTTCGTACCGGAGGGCGCGTACCGCTTGTGCGTAGCCGAGATCGAGAGCGCGCAACCCTTGAGCTTCCGCCGTGGCCTGGGATATCGGGAGAAGCTGGCATTAGGCGCCAGCGGGCGCGCAATCCTGGCGCATATGGACGGTGGCACTGCAGAAGCGCTCGATGCACCGGTCGATCCGGCCGAACTGGCCACCATTCGCCAGCGCGGCTACGCGGTCAGCCGCAACGAATTGATCGAAGGCGCCGTCGCATTGGCCGCGCCGTTCTTCAACGGTGCGGATCGGGTCGCGGGCTCGCTATGCATCTTCGGCCCTGGAGTGCGCCTGACCGAGGACAGGGTGTCTGCGTTCAGCCGTTTGCTGGTGACAGAGGCGGCAACGCTTTCGAAGGCCCTCGGGCAGCGATCCGCCTAAGGCCATCCAGTAGTCCAGAGCACCTCTGGTTTCGGGCAAGATCCTTGAGGTCTGATCGCGCTTGGCCTCGAGCGTCCGTCATTGATCTGTCCATGTCGCCGCGCGCCGCGCGGGGGTCTTGCCGCCGAGCGCTTCTATCAGATAATCGAGGAACGACGCAATCCGCGACGAAATCGCCGTGTTCCGGTAATAGACGGCTTGAATGGGCTGCCGCACGTCCTGTGTGTGGCGCGCGAGGATCTGCACGAGACGCCCGGATTCGCGGTCCTGCGCGGTCATGAAATCCGACAGGCAGACGATACCGGCCCCATCGAGCGCGAGCTGCCTTAGCGTCTCTCCGCTCGATGACCACACGGCCGGCGCGATGCGGTACGGCTCGCCGTCTGCGTCAAGTATCGGCCACACGTTCAGTGACTCGGGCTGATTGAAGCCGAGCAGCGCATGCTTGCCGAGATCCTCGACCTTGCGCGGCTGACCGTGCGCGTCGAGATACGCGGGACTGGCGAGAATGCGCAGCCGGCTGTTGCCGATCAGCCGGCTGTGCAGCGTCGAATCCTTCAGGCGGCCGATCCGGATCGCGACATCGGTGCGCCGCTCGAGCAGATCGATGATGCCTTCATTGCTGTTCAGCTCCAGCTCCACCTGGGGAAACCGCTCGCGATAGCCGTGCACGAGCGGCACGATCACGTGCAGCATGAACGGCGACGCGGCGTCGACCCGCAAGCGCCCTGATGGCTTCTCGCGCCGTGCGAGCATCTGCTCTTCCGCGCCTTCGACCGAGTCGATGATCGCCCGCGCATTCTGCAGGAATGCCTGCCCTTCCTCGGTTAAGGCCAGGCGGCGGGTGGTCCGGCGCAGCAGCGTAGTCTTCAGCTTTTCCTCGAGCCGCGCGAGCGTGCGGCTCGTCGCCGACACGGTGAGATCGAGCTGCTCTGCGGCCGCGGTGATCGAACCCGTGTCGACCACCGTCGCAAATGCCTGGAGTTCGTCGAGCGTGACTTTCATTGTTGATCTGAAATCAAAATATATTCGTTTATAGACCAGTTTTTCCGCAAAAGTAAAGCGGGCAAACTGCGGTCCATTCTCACCGGACCCACGGATGCCCATCATGCCACTCGCCCTGCTTGCGCTGACGATCAGCGCATTCGCCATCGGGACCACCGAATTCGTGATCGTCGGGCTGATCCCGACGATCGCGTCCGATCTCGGCGTGAGCCTGCCCTCCGCGGGCCTGCTCGTCAGTCTCTATGCGCTCAGCGTCGCCGTCGGCGCGCCGCTCCTCACCGCGCTCACCGGCCGCGTGCGGCGCAAGACGCTGCTCGCCGCACTGATGGCGCTCTTCACCGTCGGCAACCTCATCGCATGGCAAGCGCCCAGCTACGAATCGCTGATCGTCGCCCGTATTCTCACCGGCCTGGCGCACGGCGTGTTCTTCTCAGTCGGCTCGATCATCGCGACGACGCTCGTGCCGAAAGACAAGGCCGCGAGCGCGATCGCGACCATGTTCAGCGGCATGACCGTCGCGTTCGTTGCGGGCATTCCGCTCGGCACCTTCATCGGCCAGCACTTCGGCTGGCGTGCGACGTTCCTGATCGTCGCGCTGTTCGGTCTCATTGCCTTCGTCGGCGCGCTCGCCTTCGTGCCCCGCCGCCTGGCGCACACCGAACCCGCGCCGCTCGCCCGGCAGTTCCGTGTGCTGACGCAGCCGCGCCTGCTGCTCGTGTTCGCGATGACGGCAGTCGGCTACGGCGGCTCGCTGATCGCTTTCACCTACATGGCGCCGCTGCTCGAGCAGATCGCCGGCTTCACGCCGTCGCAGGTCAGCCTCGTGCTCGTCGGCTACGGCGTGTCGGTCGCGTTCGGCAACGTCTGGGGCGGCAAGCTCGCGGATCGCGTCGGCCCCGTCAAGGCGCTCAAGCGGATCTTTCTGCTGCTCGCCGTGGTGCTGCTCGCGCTGACGTTCACCGTCCACCACGCGTGGCTGGCGGTGCTGACGATGCTCGCATGGGGCGCAGTCGCGTTCGGCAACGTACCGGGCCTGCAGGTCTACGTCGTCAAGCAGGCGCGGCATTTCGCGCCGGACGCCACCGATGTCGCCTCGGGCTTCAATATCGCCGCCTTTAATCTCGGCGTCGCAGGCGGCTCGTCGCTCGGCGGGCTGATCGTCGCGCACGTCGGCCTTGGCCATACGCCGTGGATCGCCGCAGCCGTGACGCTCGGCGCGTTCGCGCTGACCGCGCTGAGCGGCACGCTTGACCAGCGCCAAGGCCTGCCCCAACGCACGGCAGAACCCGTCGAACTTGCCCACTGAACGCCATCTTGACCTCGCCCCCGATCCACACGAACCGCTGCGGCGCCATCGCGCCCGGCGCCTTCATACTTGATTTTAAGTCAAATATGTTTGTTCGCTAGCGGCGTTTATTTCATCAGTCCAAAGCGCCAGAATGCCTGGCAGATCGAACCGATCCATCCACTCCAAGGAGCACATGATGAGCAAGATTCCCGCCTTCGGCCTCGGCACGTTCCGCCTGCAAGGCCAGGTTGTCATCGACTCGGTCCGCAACGGCCTCGAAGTCGGCTACCGTGCGATCGATACCGCCCAGATCTACGGCAACGAAGCCGAAGTGGGCGAGGCGATCGCCGCTTCCGGCGTGCGCCGCGACGACCTGTTCCTGACGACCAAGATCTGGGTCGACCACTATGCGCAGGACAAGCTCGTGCCGAGCCTCGAGGAAAGCCTCGCGAAGCTGCGCACCGACTACGTCGACCTGGCGCTGATCCACTGGCCCGCGTCCGGCAACGGCGTGTCCATCGAGGAATTCATGGCCGCGCTCGCGGACGCGAAGGCGAAGGGCCTGACGCGGCAGATCGGCATCTCGAACTTCAACATCGAACTGACGCGGCAGGCGATCGCCGCGGTCGGCAAGGACGCGATCGCGACCAACCAGATCGAGCTGAGCCCATACCTGCAGAACCGCAGGCTCGTCGAATTCCTGCAGCGCGAAGGCATCCACGTCACGTCGTACATGACGCTCGCGTACGGCAAGGTGCTCGGCGACCCGTTGATCGGCGCGATCGCGCAGCGGCACCAGGCGACGCCGGCCCAGGTCGTGCTCGCATGGGCGCTGCAGCTCGGCTACTCGGTGATTCCGTCGTCGACCAGGCGCGAGAACCTTGCGAGCAACCTGCTCGCGCAGACGCTGCGCCTGAGCGATGCCGACATGGCGCAGATCGCCGCGCTCGAACGCAACGGCCGCGAAGTCAGCCCCGACGGCCTCGCGCCGCAGTGGGACTGAACGCGCCGGCTCCTTCTTCGATTTGTCTGCGGTCCGCTGGCCGCGGGCCCGACCGGACACACATCATGACCCAGGATCCTCTTTTTCAACCGCTGCGACTCGGCGCGCTGACGCTGTCGAACCGCATCGTGATGCCGCCGATGACGCGCTCGCGCGCGAGCCAGCCCGGTGACGAAGCCAACGATCTGATGGCCGCGTACTATGCGCAGCGCGCGGGCGCCGGCCTGATCGTCGGCGAAGGCACCTACGTCGCGCCGCTCGGCAAGGGCTATGCGTGGACACCCGGCATCCATACGCCCGCGCAGGTCGCTGGATGGCGCAAGGTGACCGACGCCGTGCACGCGGCCGGCGGCCATATCTTCGCGCAGCTCTGGCACGTCGGCCGGCTGAGCCACACCAGCCTGCTCGGCGGCCAGCAGCCCGTGTCGTCGTCGCCGATCCAGGCCGAAGGCGTGAAGGTATTCATCGCCGGCGAAGACGGCAGCACGCCGGGCTTCGTCCAGGCATCCGCGCCGCGCGCGCTGACCGTCGACGAGATCCGCGACATCGTGGAGCAGTACCGCGCCGCCGCCCGCAACGCGGTCGACGCGGGCTTCGATGGCGTCGAGCTGCACGGCGCGAATGGCTACCTCGTGAACCAGTTCATCGACTCGAACGCCAATACGCGCACGGACGCATACGGCGGCTCGCTCGCCAACCGCTTGCGCTTCCTCAGCGAAGTCGCGCAGGCGCTGATCGACGGCACGGGCGACGCGTCGCGCGTCGGCATCCGCCTGGCGCCGCTGACGACGCTGAACGGCTGCGTCGACGACGATCCGGAAACGACGTACCTCGCCGCGGCGAAGCTGCTCGGCGAACTCGGCGTTGGCTACGTCCACATCGCGGAAGCGGACTGGGACGATGCGCCGCTGATGCCGGTGGCCTTCAAGCGGAAGCTGCGCGACGCCTTCCCCGGCGTGCTGATCTATGCAGGCAAGTACACCGCGGAACGCGCGCGCGAAGCGATCTCCGCGGGCTGGGCCGATATGGTTGCGTTCGGCCGTCCGTTCGTCGCGAACCCCGACCTGCCCGAGCGCCTGCGCATCGGCGCGCCGCTCGCGCAGCATGACCGCGGCACGCTGTTCGGCGGCGATGCGCGCGGCCTGACCGACTACCCGATGCTGGCCGCGGCGTGAGCGCGCACAGGAGATCGATGATGATGAAGACCCTCGCGAAGCGCGGCATCTACAACCTGGAGCTGATCGACAGCCGCGCGCTCGTGCGCGACAAGGCGTGGGAATTCCTGTTCGTGCTGGGCCAGCCGCTGTACGTCGGCTCCACGCAAGTCAACATCAATCCGGTCGCGATCCGATGAGGTCCGCTACCGTTCGTTACCTTCGAGACATAGCATGAGAATCACACTCCCTTCCCGCCTCGGCTTCGGCACCGCGCCGCTCGGCAATATGTACCGGGATATCCCGAGCGAAGAGGCGCTGGCCACGGTCGATGCCGCCTGGGAAAACGGCATCCGCTACTTCGACGCCGCGCCGCTGTACGGCGCCGGCCTCGCCGAACTGCGGCTCGGCGAGGCGCTCGCGAGACGCCCGCGCGATGCCTATTCGCTCGGCACGAAAGTCGGCCGGCTGATCCTCGACGAGCACGAGGATGCCTCGCAGCGCGATCTCGGCGAGAAAGGCGGCCTGTTCCGCCATGGGCTGCCGAACAAGATCGTCTACGACTATACCGAAGACGGCACGCTGCGTTCGATCGAAGCGAGCCTGAAGCGGCTGCGCACCGATCGGCTCGACACCGTGTGGATTCACGATCCGGCCGTCGACTTCCACGGCGACCGGTGGCGCGAGGTGTTCGACGTGGCGATGTCGGGCGCGGCCAAGGCACTGACGCGGCTGCGCGACGAGAAGGTCATCAAGGGCTGGGGGCTCGGCGTGAACCGCATTGAACCGTGCGAGCTCACGCTCGACCGCGCCGATCCGGACGGTTTCCTGCTCGCCGGACGCTACACGCTGCTAGATCACGCCGACGCGCTCGCGCGGCTGATGCCGGCCTGCGAAGCGCGTGGACTCGGCATCATCGTCGGCGGCCCCTACAACTCCGGCGTGCTTGCCGGTGGCCAGCACTTCGAGTATCAGCCCGCGCCGCCGGAAATGCTCGAACGCGTCGCGCGCATGCGGCAGATCTGCGATCGGTCCGGTGTCGACATCAAGGCGGTCGCGCTGCAGTTCTCGCTTGCGCATCCGGCCGTCGCGGGCGCGATTCCCGGCGCGAGCCGGCCCGATCGCATCAGCGAGAACCTGCAACTGGCAGCGGCGCCGATCCCCGCGGCGCTGTGGGATACGCTCAAGGCCGAAGGCCTGATCGCCGGGAATGCACTGACGCCGTCCGGCGCCGAGGCAACGTCCGCATCGGCCTGAGAAGCCCGTCTCAGTAGGCGGGCGCGGATCGGGGCAGCAGGATGTCGCGCCCGACCGCGCGAATGTCCGTGTGATCGCATCGCTCGAGCGTCCAGCGAGCAGTTGGCGTCGGCAGCATGGTTTTCGCAGGATCCGGGGGCTCATATCGTCCCGCCTCGAGATCAATCGTCGCGAGCGCTGCGCGCACGATCCTTCCCAAGCTCATCTCCGCGATCGGAGTGCTGCTGGGCTTGAGCGAGAACACCAGATCCCCGGAGTAGGGCAGGGAGGCACGGCGCTCGAGCCATTTGCAGACGGCGGAGCTGAGACGAAGTCGTTCCCGCTGCGCAGCGCACCATGAAAGTGCATTGAAAGTAATAATGATTTCACAATGGCTGCGTAGCATTCCGCCGATTCCAATGCCCCCGGCCCAAGCGCCCGCGCCTCATGCTTCCTCCAAGTTCCCTCCGCGTCCTGACCGCTGCGCTGATCGGCGCCATGTTGCTGACCGCCTGCGGCGGTGGCGGCGATGCCACCACCACATCCGCGGTCACGCAGCCGCTGTCGATCCCCGCGGCGCCCAAGGACCTGGGCTTCGCCGACGCGGCACCGGTGGCCGACCAGGCCGCCGTGCTGCCCTTCGTGGACTACGCCTACACCAACCAGCGCGGCGACGCGCGCTACGCCACCAAGGAAACCAACGCCGGCGTGCGCGTGCTGACCGGCTTCCTGGACCTGTGGAAGCCCAGCACGCTGATCGTCGACGCCGGGGTCACGGCGCCCGCCAATGGCAGCTTCCCCGCCGTGGTAGCCTCCAACTGGACCGGCATTCCTGGCGACAGTACCGATGGCACCATCCTCAACGCCAGCGTGCTCGGCGCCAACATCCAATACGTGGCCAATGTGACCGCGCAACGCACCGCCGCGCAGGAACTGGCCGCCTATCTGGACGACCGCCGCAACAAGGGCTACAGCGTCAGCGACGGCCTGGGCCCGCTGACGGCCACCTGGCAGGCAGCCGCGCAACAGACCACCACCATCACCAGCATCGCCAGCGACGCCACTACCGTGCTGTACAACGACGGCGGCAACAACGTCGGCGTGGGCGGCAGCACCAACACCAGCTTCGGCACCGTGGTGGATTTTGTCAGCAACATCGGGGAGAACGGCTCCACCGAGCCGGCCAAGCGCTTCTACAAGTACGCGCGCCCGTGGCGCTGGAGCAGCAGCGTCAAGGTGATCCCCGCGCTGGCGCCGGCCAAGAGTGCCACGCCCGCCACCGATGGCGGCTTCACCAGCGGCCACACCGCCGAAGCCGTGCGCGACGCCATCGCCATGGCCTATGCCGTGCCCGAGCGCTTCCAGGAAATGGTCACGCGCGGCCTGGAATTGGGCGAGAACCGCATCATCGCCGGCATGCACTCGCCGCTGGACGTGGTCAGCGGCCGCATGCTGGGCCAGGCCACCGCCGCCGCCAGCATCGCCACCGGCGCCAACGCCGCGCGCAAGGCCGCCGCGTATGACCAGGCCCACAGCACGCTGATGGCGGCGGCCAAGACCGACACCAAGCTGGCCTTCAACGACTTCGCGCATTCCGGCACCACGGTCACCGACCGCTTTGCGGACTACGCCACCAACAAGGCCAACTACAACCGAAGAATGACCTTCGGCTTCGCGCCGATCGCCGATACCACCAAGCCGGCCGTGGTGCCCAAGGGCGCCGAGGTGCTGCTCGAAACGCGCCTGCCTTACCTGGATGCCAGCCAGCGCCGCGTGGTGCTGAAGACCACCGCAATGCCGTCGGGCTATCCGGTGATGGACGATGCCGAGGGCTGGGGCCGTATCAACCTGTTCGCCGCGGCGGACGGCTACGGCGCTTTCAATGGCGACGTGGTGGTCAACATGGACGCCAGCCTGGGCGGCTTCAACGTGCTCGACACCTGGCGCAACGATATCGGCGGCGCTGGCAAGCTGAACAAGCGGGGCAGCGGCACGCTGCGCCTGGGCGGCCAGAACAGCTACACCGGCGGCACGCAGGTCTCGGCCGGCACGTTGCAGGCCCTCTCGGCCACGGCTTTCGGCAAGGGCGACGTCTACCTCGGCGGCGGCACGCTGGCTTCCAGCGCCGACGCGCAGTTGGTGCTCGCTGGCGCCTACACGCAGCTGGCCAACACCACGTTGCAACTGGACGTGGGCAGCGGGGGCGCCGGCCGCCTCGCTGTCAGCGGCATCGCCACCGTGGCGGGCGGCACGTTGACGGTGAACTTCCGCAGCGGCTTCCGGCCGGCGATGGGGGACACCATCAGCCTGCTTTCCAGCGCCAGCCTGAAGGGCCAGTTCACCACCATCTCGGTGCCGGGCTACAAGACCACGGCCATCTACACGGCCACGGGCTTGTCGGTGCGGATCGACGGGACGGCTTGATATTCTGACAACGAAGAAGGCCGCCTTCGTGATCCGGGCGGCTTTCTTGTGTTCCGTGACGTCTCCATTGCCTGTGATTTTCTCCCATGTCTCATTCGTCGAATGGCTGAGAGGGCCGATAAGCCGGCGTTCGCAAGTCAGCGACGATTCCAGTCGTGGCACCAGTTGGCACGCAGAAACAGGTACGCGCCGAAGTTGAGCTGGCGTTCATGCGCGTCAATCAATCGCAGATCGCCCGTGTAGTCGCTCGCCACTCGCCGCAGTACCAAGAGGGCTATTGGGAGACGCGCGAGCATGCCCTGCTCGCGTCAGTGGTTGCGTCATGATTCCAGGGGGAAACCAAGCGTGAGCTGCATGTCACCTCGCATGGATTGCGGCATCAGTACCTGAATGGTCTGTACTACCGGGTGACGGGGAACTCTCGGCGATCCAAGGGGGAACGAAGCCGTCCGACGCTCTGCATCGTGAGGGGATGAAACGGGTCGTGGAGGCTACCGCCCCGCGCATTTGCCGTACAGCGCCTGCATGGAGTGCGTCCGGTCGATCATCCTCCGCGCGATGGCATTGAACGCTGGGACGGATGATTCTGACCGCTTCTGTTGTTTGATTTCACCATAGCCGGCTGAAAGATCGACATTCCATTTCTCCACAATTGGGTGGCATAGCGTGCGTCCAGGCTCGGACTCGATCTCCTTGAATCGCGTCACGAGTCCCATGAATATAAAGCGAAGCAACGCATCGGTCGGCGGTTCTCGTGCCCAGCAACTCGCTGACTTCCGCTTGATCGCTGCCGGCGAGCAACCGGCGGCGGCAGCAAGAGTTGCGTAGCACCCGCGGACCCATGTCTCGGCCGGATTGTCCTCGCGCACCCCTGTGGCCACCAAATGCCGACACAGGCGGTCCAGACACCGCAGGCGCCTGGCTTTACCCAATAGTAGTAGTCGCCATGCGTGAGCCTGAGTCGTAGATGCGTTGGGTTTGGGGCAACGGCGTCGTGGGGCAGTGTCGGCGCGCCAGGGTGGGGCGCCAACCACATCTGCCCGATCGTTGGTGTGGTCGAGGACGCGATCGACCTGATATTAAACCTAGCAAATTTGGTATCTTAAGTGTATTAAACCACCAAATTTGATGGGTAATCCTGTTTTCCTGCGATATGATGCATAATCATCCATATCTGGAGGCTTGGCGGATGTAAGGCCTCATATTTGGGGGATTAAGGATGACTGCGAACTTAACGAAGCGGTCTGGTGCGCAGGTGGCCATGCCGCGGCCGGTCGAGCGGGCATTACGGACGCTAGGACAGGATCTTTCGGCGGCGCGTCGCACGCGCCACATGACGCAGGAGGATCTGGCGGAGCGCATCGGGACGTCGGTGAACACCATCGGGCGCATGGAGGACGGTCATCCGGGCACAGCGCTACACACCTTTCTGCGCGCGCTGCACATTCTGGGGCGCTTGGACGGGATGCTGAAGGTGCTAGCACCGGACCAGGATGCGCTGGGCCTGGAACTGGCGCGAGAGCAACTACCGAAGCGCATTCACGGACGTCGAAAACCGAGTGTTGCGGTGAGTACTGCCGCCTACCGCAAGCGGGCCGGCGAGGGCGTGCCCGTTCCCGAGGCTTCCGAAACGAAGCGGGATGATCGCACTCCGAACCGTGACCGGCCAACCGACTCGGACGACTTTGAGGGCTTCTGATGGCAGGCAAGCAAGCAAAGCGACAGGAACTGGAAGTTCATCTCGGTGCCGGCGGTCAGGTGGTGGGCCGTCTGCTCTTCAGTAGCGGTAAGCGCAGCGCGTTTCGCTACGACGAGCAATGGCTCCAAAGCGATCGCTACTTTGCCGTTTCCCCGGATCTGCAGCCGGTGCTCTCCGTGCAGCACCCGGCGGGAGTGTATTTCCGTTCGCTGGAGGACACCGGCCCGGACTCGTGGGGAGAGCGCGTGATCCGCCGCGCGCACGCTAAGATGCGCGAGAAGGAAAGGGATGTGCCCCCTCTGGATCCAGTTGACTATCTGACGTGGGTCGACGATGAGGCGCGCATCGGCGCGCTACGCCTCTTCGATCCCGAGCAGCGGATCTATCTGCATGCCGCTGGCGTCCATCGGCGCGTTCCGCCCTTGGTGGAACTCGGCAAGGTGCTGCACGCGGCGCAGGCGCTGGAGGATGGCACAGAGAGCGCCGAGGATCTCCGGTATCTAATTGGGCGCGGCACGTCGCTGGGCGGCGCACGTCCCAAGTCGACCGTGCTGGATACTGACGGTTGGTTGGCCTTGGGCAAGTTTCCCAGCCAGGCGGACAAGCGCGATGTGGTCCGCGGGGAAGTGCTGGCCATGCACCTCGCCGCCAAGGCTGGCATCCGCGTTGCCGACGCCCGGGTGGCGATGATCAATGACACAGCGGTGGCGGTGATCCGGCGCTTTGACCGCACCGCCAATGGGGCGCGCATCCCGTACATGTCCGCAGCCACCATGCTGCTGGTCGACGGCCGTGAGGAAGAGCGCGCCTACACTGAACTGGTGGACGTACTTCTGAAAGAAGGCTCGAGGGCCATCGCCGACATCCGAGACTTGTGGCGCCGGCTGGTCTTCAATTTCCTCATCTGCAACACGGACGACCACCTGCACAATACCGGGCTGCTCTACGACGCACGCGGCAAGGGTTGGCGCTTGGCGCCGGCGTTCGACCTTAACCCAATGCCGGGCGACCGCCGCGAGAGCAAGACGTGGCTCACTGAGGACTCCGGCCTCATCGACAGCAAGCAGACCCTCATGGACGGCGCCCAGTATTTCCGGCTCACCCGGCAGGACGCCGCCGCGATCTGGGCCCAGGTGGAAGCGGCGGTGAGCGCCTGGCGTAGCGTAGGCTCGCAACTGGGCATGCGTAGCAGCGCACTGGTTGACTTCGCCCCTGCCATGGAGCTCCGCTAGCTGCGCCGCTGCCATTTCGCGCTTGGGCCCAGTAGCCGCGCCGAAGGGGACCTTGTTCAGTAGCGGCGACTCGCCAATGGCATACAGGATGTCAATACGACGCAGCGCTTTTCTCCTGGATTACCGCTCGCGCATCCTTCGGTGGTTAGGCTGTCCACGCTGGCGCGACAGCAAGCCCATGATGGGACCATCGGCTCGCCAGCGCTGGACTCGGCTTGTGGCGCCATGAAATCTGGATCCTGTGCAGCAGGAAGATCGGCGAACTGACGCTTAAAATCAGCGAGTCGAGGGTGGCTCAAAGGCTTGCGCTTGTACCCGCCGTAGCTGGCTCGTGGCCTGCTCTCGCACGTGGACGGGAGCGTGCGTCCGTCGAGAATCACCTGCGCTACACGCAGGGTTTCCGCAGGCCTGATTAAAAATTGAGCAGCGAAACCTTCCCTTCCCGTCTCGCGAGAGCGTGCTGCTCGGCACCCGCGACCCTCGGCGCAGCTATTGGCTCCAACCCCCAACGGTCCTCGGAGACGACGACCAGGTTTCTGCGCCTCCTTGACTCTGCGCACCTGCGTCGTGTCGATCGACATCGGGCGCGGCGGCTATCGCTTCGGTGCGCATCAGTCTGGCCCGGTGCGACCTGACCTTTTTCGATCTGCAGACCGCAGGCTGCCTTACCGAGCCATCGCCTCCATCGCTGCGTATGCTGGATGGGCGCGCAGCGCGCCCTGCGCCTGTCTTGGTTTCGCCCGCCGAAACGTCTATGTGAGCAAGAGCATGAAAATCCTGGACTTCATGCGCCCACAAACGTGAATACGTCTCATTCACTATCGGAGCATAGGTATGCGGATTACATGCACATGGACAGAGCCAAGCGTGTCCGGGCAGTTGTTTCCTTTGCCAGGTTTCCCTGCTGACCGACCTGGCTGGGCGGCGCCCTTTCATCACGGCGCTGAACGCCGCAGCGTTATTGCTTGACCAGGAGCCCGCGCAGCAGTAGTTCGAGTGCGTTAATACCCTGTGCGAGCCGCGTGTTTCCGTCGTCACCGTCCGCGATCCAGAACGCCGCTTCGGCCAGACTTCCGTAGATCAGCAATGCCAGGGCTTGCGAGTCGGCCTTGGCTACAACGCCTTGTCGCATGAGATTGTCGATCAGTCGCTGCATCGACTCGACGCAGTGGCGCTGCGAGTCCGGCGAAGCGCCACCCAGCACAGCTCTGGCATCGCGCAGCACGATGCGCTGGATTTCCGGCTCCAGTGCCATTTGCAGATAGGCACGGCAGCGGCTGCGGAAGCCTTCCCAGCCGTCCTCGGCGGTGTCGGAGATGGTTTGCAGGCGCTCATCCATCTCGGCGTCGATCTGTTCCACCACCGCCGCCAGCAAACCCTTCTTTTCGCCGAAGTGGTGATAGAGCGCACCGCGGGTCAGGCCCGCCTGCGCGGTGAGGTCATCCATCGAGGTGTCGGCGTAGCCGCGCTCGCTGAAGACCTGGCGGGCCGTCGCCAGCAGCGTGGCACGGGTTTCTTCCATCTCGGCGCGGGTACGGCGAACCATCAACGTCTCCTTACATACGGGCTGCATGATTGTTTACATTCATCGCGTATGAATATATGATTTTATTCATACGAGCTGTACGTATTGTCCCCGCACCATGCCGCCATGGCAAGCGGGCGCACCTTGGAGAACGAGATGGCCAACCCCTACCGAGGACTGTTCGCCGCACCTGGCACCAAGGGCTTTGCCCTGGCAGGCCTGCTGGCGCGGATTCCGCTGCCAATGACAGGCATCGGCATCATCACCATGCTGTCGCAACTGCGCGGCAGCTACGCGCTTGCCGGGGCCGTGTCCGCCACCTTCGTGCTGACCTACGCGCTGCTGTCGCCGCAGATCTCCCGCCTGGTGGATCGGCATGGGCAAGGCCGCGTGCTGCCAGCGGCGACGGCCATCAGCGTCATCGGCGTGCTGCTCCTGCTCGCCAGTGCCTGGTGGCAGGCACCCGACTGGACTTTGTTCGTCGGCGCCTTGCTGTGCGGCTTCATGCCCAGCATGTCGGCGATGGTGCGGGCGCGCTGGACGGCGATCTACCGGAGCCAGCCACGTTTGCAGACGGCCTATTCGTTGGAGACGGTGTTCGATGAAGTGACCTTTATCGCCGGGCCACCGATGTCGGTGGGGTTGTCGGTGGCGGTGTTTCCGCAGGCCGGGCCACTGTTGGCGGCCGTGCTGCTGACCCTTGGCGTGCTGGCTCTGGTCGCGCAGCGCGGCACCGAGCCGCCGATCGAAGCGCAGGACGGCACCACGGATTGCAGCGGTTCGGTCATCCGGTTGGAAAACGTATGGCTGCTGGCGCTGCTGATGGTGGCGATGGGCGTCATTGTCGGCACCGTCGATATCGTCAGCGTGGCCTACGCCGAGCAACTGGGGCAGCCGGCGGCCGCCAGCTTGGTCTTGTCGGCCTATGCCGTGGGTTCCTGCCTGGCGGGTCTGCTGTTCGGTGCACTCAAGCTGCAAACCCCATTGCACCGCCTTCTGTTGCTGGGCGGATTGGCGACGGCTGCGACGACGCTGCCCCTGCCGCTGGTCGGCAGCATCCCCGCACTGGCCGCCGCCGTGCTGGTGGCGGGGCTGTTCTTCGCACCCACCGTGATCGTGGCCATGTCGCTGGTCGAGCGCCTGGTGCCGGAGCGCCGGTTGACCGAAGGCATGACCTGGCTGCTGGCCGGGCTGAATGTCGGCGTGGCGCTGGGCGCGGCGGCGTCCGGCCGGGTGGTGGATAACGGTGAGGCGCGGGCTGGATTTGCTGTGGCCCTGTGCGCCGGGGCCTTGGTGCTGCTGGTGGCGATCTGGGGGTATCAGCGTCTACGTGCGCATGGCTCACCGGTACCGAATGCCGTGTGATGCCGGCTCAACCTGTTTCCCCATTTCAAGGATCTGAACCATGAGCACGCCTTCAACTGCTGCCGCAGAAACGGCAGTCCGCAACCCATGGCTGGCTGTCACCGCCGTAGGCCTTGCCACCTTCTCGGTGGTAACGACGGAAATGCTCCCGGTCGGCCTGCTGACGCCGATTGCAGACACCCTGGACACCTCCACCGGCACCGCTGGCCTGATGATCTCGCTGCCCGCACTGCTGGCGGCCCTGTTCGCGCCGCTGGTGGTGATTGCATCGGGCGGTATGGATCGGCGCAGGATTCTGTGCGGGTTGCTGGGCCTGCTGGTGATCGCCAACATCGCCACGGCATTGGCGCCGAGCATGGGCTGGATGCTGGCTGCCCGAATTCTCGTCGGCTTCTGCATGGGCGGCATCTGGGCCATCGCCGGTGGCCTGGCGTCCCGGCTCGTTCCCGGTCACGCCATCGGGCTGGCAACGTCCATCATTTTCGGCGGCGTGGCGGCTGCATCCGTGCTGGGCGTTCCGCTCGGGGCGCTGATCGGCGACTTCGCGGGATGGCGCCTGGCCTTTGGCAGTATGGCATTGCTCAGCGGGCTGGTGCTGGCCGTGCATCTTGCCGTCATTCCCTCGCTGCCCGTTGCCAGTTCGGCGACCGTGCGCCAGTTCGACGAACAGCTTCGCAACCGCAAGCTGCAAGTCGGGCTGATCCTGACGCTGCTGCTGGTGGCCGGGCACTTCATGGTCTTCACCTTTGTGCGCCCGCTGCTGTTGTCGGTGTCGGGATTCGATGCGCAATGGATCGGTGCACTGCTGTTTGCCTACGGCATCGCGGGCATTGCCGGCAACTTCCTGGCTGGCATCGGCGCGGCGCGGCGCACGGCGCTGAACTTGACGGCGATCGCGCTGGGGCTGCTGCTCACGCCGGTGCTGTTCCTGACCGTCGGTGATTCCCACATCGGCGGTGGCGTGGTGCTGCTGGCTTGGGGACTGGCCTATGGCGGCGTGTCGGTCGGCCTGATGACGTGGATGATGAAAGCCGCGCCGGGCGCCGTGGAGATTGCCACCGCGCTATATGTGGGCGTGTTCAATATTGGCATTGCACTGGGCTCGTGGGCGGGCGGCAAGGTGGTGGATGGGCTTGGCCTGACAGCCAATCTCTGGCTGGCCGGCGGATTCGCCGCCGTCGCATTGCTGCTGACCTTCGGTATCGGCCTGGCTGAACACAGAACGGATGCCACGGGTAGGCGGGCCGGTTCTACAACGGGATGACGGGACGGAGAGCGCTATGGAATTGCGTCATTTGCGCTGTTTCCTGAGCGTCGCCGGAGAACTCTGCTTCGCTCGCGGGGCCGAGCGGCTACACATCAAGCCCGCGTCGCGATCAGATCAGAGTGGGAACAGGCTTTCCACAATGAAATCGACGAACACCCTGATCTTGGGCGAGAGGTGACGACTCGACGGCCACAGCACATGGAAGGCCATGCTTTCGTTGTTGTAGTCATCCAGCACGGTGACCAAGTTGCCTTGCTGTAACTGACGGTGCACGGCGATCTCTGGGATGCAGGCGATCCCCAGCCCTTGCTCGGCGAAGCACACCTGCGGATCGAGGGTATTGGTCACCATGCTGGCCGGCAGGTCGATGGTAGGCATGTCGGCTGTGCACCCCAACGGCCAGGTATCCAGCTTGCCGGTGCTGGGAAAGCGATAAAGCAGACAAGCGTGGTTGGCCAGATCCCCCGGTTTGAGTGGGATGCCCGCCAGGCTGAAATAAGCCGGTGCGCCGACGATTACCTTGCGGCAAGACCCGATGCGGCGCGCCATCAGCCGAGAGTCGCTGGGCTCGCCGGTGCGGATCACCGCATCGAAGCCTTCCTCGATGACGTCCACCAGGCGATCCGAGTAGTCGATGTCCAGCTCGATCTCGGGGTAGCGCCGCTTGAATGCGGCCAGCTTGGGCATGAACAGCGTGCCGACCGATGGCAAGCTGATGCGCAGCTTGCCCCGTGGCGCGCTCTGGGTGTGCAGGAGCTCCGCTTCGGCCGATTCCACCTCGCAGAGGATGCGGCGGCAACGCTCCAGGAACAGCGCGCCTTCCGGCGTCAGGTTCACGGTGCGGGTGGAGCGATGGAACAACCGTACGCCCAGGCGCTCTTCCAGCCGCACGATGGCCTTGCTGACGGCCGATGCCGAAATGCCGAGTTGCTGCCCGGCGGCGGTGAAACTGCGGGCCTCCCCTGCGCGAACGAAGACGTTCAATGCGCCCAGATTGTCCATGCTCGATTCCGATTGATGACTGCTATGTCATATGTATTTGGAACTTTAGCCTGTTTTTCATTTATCTTTAGCGGCCCAAACTGTCTGGAACACTCAGGCGCGCCAATCGGCTGCGCGGTGATTGATGATGGGAAGGCTGTAAATGACGACGATGCATGCCCCGCTCAAAGGCGCGGAACGACTGCCACTGGGCGCCTTGCTAGCCTTGGCAATGACAGGATTTCTGGCACTGCTGACGGAGACGATTCCGGCAGGCATGCTTTCGCAGATCAGCGAGGGCCTAGGCGTGTCGGAAGCGCTCGCAGGCCAGTTCGTCACGTTGTATGCCATCGGCTCGCTGGTCGCCGCCATCCCGTTGACAGCGGCGACACTGGGCTGGCGGCGCCGGCCCTTGCTGATCGTGACATTGTTGGCAGTGCTGGTCTTCAACACGCTGACGGCTTTGACGTCCAGCTACGTCGTTGCCCTGGGCGCGCGTTTTCTGGCAGGCATGGCGGGCGGCCTGATTTGGGGCATGCAGGCGGGCTATGCGCGACGCATGGTGCCCGATCACCTCAAGGGACGCGCGCTGGCGGTGGCGGGGCTTGGCGCGCCCCTGGCGCTGTCGCTGGGCGTGCCTTTGGGAACCCTGCTCGGTGCCACGATGGGCTGGCGCAGCGCATTCGCAGTCATCTCGCTGCTCACGCTGGCAGTGATGGCCTGGGTCTTCCTGCAGGTGCCGGACTATCCTGGGCAGGAGGCCGAGAAGCGCGCGTCGGTGCGCCGCGTCTTCGTGACGCCCGGCGTGCGTCCAGTGCTGGCAGTTCTTGCGCTGTGGGTTCTGGCGCACAGCATCCTCTACACCTACGTGATGCCCTTCCTGGCACCGGCCGGCCTGTCAGATCGGGTCGATCTGGTGCTGCTGGTCTTCGGCGTGGCCTCGCTGGTCGGCATTTGGATCAGCGGCCTGCTGATCGACCGCATGCTGCGTTCGCTGGTGCTGCTCAGCTTGGCCGGGTTCGCATTGGCGTCCTTGGCCCTTGGCATTGCCGGCTCCCAGCCGGTTGTCATCTATCTTGCGGTCGCGGTGTGGGGCCTGACCTTCGGTGGCTCTGCGGCCTTGCTGCAGACCGCGTCGGCCGAAGCGGCAGGTCCTGGTGCGGATGTAGCGCAATCCATCCTGGTCACGGCGTGGAATATCGCTATCGCGGCTGGCGGCGTCATCGGCGGCATGCTGCTGGGAACGGCGGGCGTCGGTATTTTCCCGTGGGTATTGCTGGTGTTGTTGATTGCCGGCTTGGCGGTCGTCTGGGCATCGAGCACGCACGGATTCCCCACGAAGCCAAGGCGCGCCATAAATTGATGCCGAAAGGCGAAGGGTTAGGCACGGAACTCCGCCACCTTCGTTGCTTCGCTGCCATCGCCGAAGAATTCCACTTCGCACCGCGCCGAAATTGCCGATTTTGCGGCATACATGCCGCCGGAGGGGGCTCTCGGCGCGGTCGTCTCGATCTTCGCGCACATCGGAGGCCGCGACACCACTGGCGCCGATCGCCACTCGGCCACACTTCGTACGTTGGTATAACGTTGACCACCGCCATAGCGGCATCCGCTATGTCAGCCCATCGCAGCGGCACGTCGGCGATGACCGGAAGATCCTCGCGGCTTGGCATGAAGTCTGCCTTCTGGCCCGCGAACGCAACCCGGCTCGCTGGTCAGGCAGCATGCGTAACTGGACGCCCGTCGGCGCCGTGACGCTTAACCCTGAATGGGACTCGGTGGTGGTCATGGCGTCACAGACAATGTTCATGCTGCCGCTGTTGCCAAGCCGCTCACGAGCGGCCGTCAGCGTTGGCTTTGGGTTCGATAAACCGCTTGGAAAGCGGAAAAGGTACCAGATAGCTAT
>NZ_JARJLM010000083.1 GCF_029335485.1 Cupriavidus basilensis | reverse complement strand
ACGCTGCTCGACGCCGCCAGCGAGGAGCACCGCATCATCGGCATGCTGACCCGCAAGCTGATTCCGTTCCTGGCCCTGATCTACGTGGTGGCCTACATCGACCGCTCGGTGGTCGGCTTCGCCAAGCTTCACATGAATGCGGCGGTGGGCATCAGCGATGCATCCTACGGCCTCGGCGCGGGGCTGTTCTTTATTGGCTACTTCCTCTGCGAAGTGCCCAGCAACCTGGCGCTGGAGCGTTTCGGCGCGCGCCGCTGGTTCGCGCGCATCCTGTTCACCTGGGGCGTCATCACCATGGCGATGGCCCTGATCAACAGCGCCACCAGCTTCTACGTGCTGCGCTTCCTGCTTGGCGCCGCGGAGGCCGGCCTCTATCCCGGCATCCTGTACTTCCTGACCAAGTGGTTCCCGATGCGGCATCGCGCCCGCATCATCGGCCTGCTGGTGTTGGCACAGCCGGTCGCGCTGATCGTCACCGGGCCGATCGCGGGCTGGCTGTTGTCGACCACGGGGGTGTTCGGCCTGTCCAACTGGCAGACCCTGTTCGTGCTGAGCGGGCTGCCGGCGGTGCTGCTGTGCCTGCCCACGCTGCGCCTGCTGCCCGAGTCACCTGCACAGGCACACTGGCTGGCGCCGGCGGACCGGGCCTGGATCGAGCGCGAGCTGGCGGCGGACCGGTCGGCCTACGCGCTCAAGTCGCATGGCAACCCGCTTAGCGCGCTGAAGGACAAGCGCGTGCTGCTGCTGTCGCTGCTGTTCCTGCCGTTCCCGCTCAGCATCTACGGCCTGTCGCTGTGGCTGCCCACCATCATCAAGCAGTTCGGCGTGACGGATGCCACCACCGGCCTGCTGTCGGCGGTGCCTTACCTGTTCGCGGTGGCCGGCCTGTACCTGGTGCCGCGCCATTCCGACCGCAAGGGCGAGCGCTACTGGCACATCATCGTGGTCTCCGCCATGGCGGCGGTCACGATGGCGGCCAGCGCCTGGTGCCAGACGCCCGCGCTGCAGTTCTTCTTTATCTGCCTGACGGCATTCTCGATCTATTCGATCCAGGCGGTGGTGTGGGCGTTGCCGGGCGAGTTCCTGACCGGCGCCAGCGCAGCGGTCGGCATTGCGACGATCAATTCCCTGGCCAACCTCGGCGGTTACCTCGGCCCTTACGGTATCGGGCTGATCAAGGACGCCACGGGCAAGCTTGCCTCCGGCCTGTACTTTCTTGCCGCCATGCTGGTGTTCGCGGTGATCATGACCTTCGTGGTGCGCGCCGCGCTGGAGACGCCGGCAAGGACCTGATCCGGGTGTTGGCCTGCTACGCCGGAGCTTATGCCGGAGCGCTTTGCGTGGCGCTCCGGCACCGTGGTGCCTACAGTGCCACGAAGACCTCTCCGTTTTCCACCTTCACGCTGTACGCCTGGATGTCGCTGGTCAGCGGCTCGCACATCGCCCGCCCGGTGCGCACGTCGAACTTGCCCTGGTGCAGCGGGCATTCGATTTCATGCCCGTCCAGGAAGCCGTCGCACAAGCGCGCGTTGCCATGGCTGCAAGCGTTGTCCGTGGCATAGATCTCGTCGCCCACGCTATACAGCGCAATCTCCTTGCCGAGCGCGCTGACCGCCACGACATCGTCCCTGGGGATTGCCACCAGGGGAATTACCTGTGTCCATTGCTTTGACATGGTTCGCCTCAAGTTCAGGAATCAGATCGGGTAGATGAATCAGATCGGGTAGATGATGGAATTCGCGATCATCTCGCTGTCGAAGACGCATAGCTTCGACTCGAATTTCAGCCCGTCCTCCGTGCGCCGGATCACGTCGATATAGCGGCCCACGTTGTACACGGTGGACAGCCCGTCCGGCTTGGTGCGAAAGACGGCGTAGCTGGCCTCGGCCTCGATCCGCTCGGGGCCGGCCTTCAGGATGCGCGGGATGCCCACCACGTGCCGCTGGTAGTACGGGTCATGGAAGATGGTCTCGGTGGCGCCGTAGATGCGGTCCTTGAGCATGCCGCGGCTCTCGAAGGAGAGCGTGGCGAGCGGGAAGCCGTGCTCATGGTTCTCGCGCGGCTGGAGCTTGTAGACGCATTCCTCGGTGAAGAAATCGGGCCACTTTTCCCATTCGTTGTTGTCGAGCGCGGCCGCATAGTCCGCGTACAGCGCGAGCAATTGCGTGTAGGTTTCAAAGTCGAGCATGTCTCAGACCTCCATCACGCGGCGCCAGTAGTCGTACATGCCGCGGATCAGCGTCTCGGTCACCATATGGTCCGTGTTGCCGATCTCGCGCCCGCCCAGTTCCGCCACCGTCCGGTGGAATGGCTTTTGCTCGAAGCCTTGCTGGGAAAACTCGATCACCTCGCCGTCGTCCGCCGAGACGAAGCCGGCCGGACCGAACAGGTTGGCCTGGCGCAGGCGGCGCCGGGTCATGTCGGCATCATCGTCCTCGAAGCCGAAGTGCGTCCACACGAAGTTGAAGGTGCCGTGGCCGGCCGGCTGGATATGGCGCGTGGAGACCGAGTTGACCTGCTGCTGGATGATCACGCTCGGGAACAGCGTCATCATCACCGCCGTGGGCGCCCCCCACCAGGCTTCCGGCACCACGTCGAGGAAGCGGTCGTCGTGCAGGCTCATCTGTTCCTTGAAGCTCGACACGCCGCTGGTGACTTCGCCCTTGCCGCCCTGGCCGCGCGTCGAGATCATTGCCGCATGGCGGAAGTGCTCGTCCATCTTGAGTTCGGACTTGTTGTCGGCGCGCCAGAGCCCGAAGGTGACGAACCACGTGTGCAGCAGGCCGGGGTGGTACGGGTCCTTGATGTTCTCCTGCATCAGCTTCCAGTTGCCCGGGATCTGCTGGCGGCTGTAGCCGAGGATGGTCAGCTTGCGGCCGTCGAAGACCCGGTCGAAGTAGGCCAGGATGGTCGGTCCGAGATAGTCCTCCAACTCGGGCAGCTCGTGGTCGAACGAGGCAAAGACCACGCCGTTGCGGCGCGCCACCTTCAGCTTGGTCAGCCCGTGCTCCTTCGGGTCGAAATCGGCGGGCATGCCGCCGTTGACCTTGCCGTCCAGCTTCACGCCGCGCCGGAACGGCACGCCGACCAGGTTGCCCTTGAGGTCGTAGTTCCACTGGTGATAGGGGCAGGTGAAGTCCTTGCGGTTGCCGGACCGCTCGCGGCAGAACTGCACGCCGCGGTGCGCGCAGACATTTTCCACCACATGGATATCGCCGTCCGCCGCGCGGCTGGCAATCACGGAGCGCTCTCCCACCACGGTGCGCTTGAAGTCGCCCGGGTTGGGGATTTCCGCCTCCAGGCCGATGTAGCACCAGTGTCCCGAGTAGAAGAAGCGCTCCAGCTCCTGGCGGTAGATGTCCTCGTCGGTATAGGCCCAGAAGGGAATCCGGCTGGATCCCTCGTCCTTCCATTCCCGTTTCCGGAATGCGATGGCTTGCTCGCGCATGTTTTGTCTCCGCGATGTTTGTGGTGGGTGGCTTACCTGCATTACACGCCGCTGGCATGGAATGCGTCGGCATGGATGTGTTCGGGATCGATGCCTTTCTGCCTGAGCAGGATGGAAGCGGCATCGACCATGACCGGGGCGCCCGCCACATAGGCGCGCCAGCCGCGCAGTTGCTCCCAGTCGTCGGCCACCGCCTTGGTCACCACGCCGCCCCGGAAGCCGTTGCCGTCGCTGGCCGATGCCACCACGACGTGCACCTGCATCGCCGCATGGCGCGACTGCAGCTCGCGCAGCCATGCCAGGCCATAGACGTCGGCATGCGTGCGCACGCCGAAATACACATGCACCGGATTGCGCATGCCGGCGTCCACCATGCCGCGCAGGATCGACAGGATCGGGGCCAGGCCGGTGCCGCCGGCGATGCAGACCACCGGGCCGTCGAACTTGCGCCGCAGATACGCGGTGCCCAGCGGGCCGCTGACGCGGATGGCAGCGCCGAGCTTGAGCTCCGACGCGACATACGAGGTGACGCGGCCATCCGGCACCAGCCGGACGTGGAATTCCAGTTCGTCCGCGCCTTGCGCCACCGCCATCGAGTAAGGGCGGACATGGCGCGGCGTGAACTGCAGCGTGGCGTACTGTCCGGGCGAGAATTCGAGCGGCTTGGGGATGCCCACGCGAATCCGCTTGATGTCGTGCGTCAGGTCCTCCAGGCCGATCACCGTGCCCTTGAGGGTCTTCGCCGGATGTACCACCACTTCGTCGAGCTCCGGGATTTCGATCGCACAGCTTTCGACCAGGGTGGTCTGGCATGCCAGCACCGACTGCCCCGCGGTCATGGGCGCACGGGAATCCTCGGGGCCGGCAACCAGCGCCTGGCCGGCAACCACCTTGCATCTGCAGGTGCCGCATCGTCCGGCCATGCAGCTATAGGAAATGGGCACCTGGTTGGCCCGCAGCACGTCCAGCAGGTTATCGCCGGCATGCGCGTGGAGCGTTCGCTCCAGCGGGTGGACGGATACTTCCATGGCGCATGGTCTCCAGATCTTGTTTGACTGTGGCTGGTATGTTGGAGCCGCTGGTAGAATAAATAAATAGAAAGAGAGTGATACGTGATATCACTGCCAGTGATAAAAGGAGGCAAGATGGAGTTGCGGGAAATCGACCTGAACCTGCTGGTGGTGTTCAATGAACTGCTGCGCCAGCGCCGGGTTTCCGCGGTGGCCCAGACGCTCGGCATATCGCAGCCGGCCATCAGCAACGCACTCAACCGCTTGCGCAAGCTGCTTGGCGACGAGCTGTTCCTGCGCACCGCCAAGGGGATGGTGCCCACGCCGTTCGCGGAGAATCTCGCCGAGCCGATCGGCTTCGCGCTCGGCGCCATCCACAACACGCTCAATGCGCAGTCCGCCTTCGAACCGGCCACCAGCACGCGCAGCTTTACCATCGCCATGACGGATATCGGGGAGATCTATTTCCTGCCGGACCTGATGAAGCGGCTGTCAAAGGTGGCGCCCGGCGTGACCATCAGCACGGTGCGCAACCATACGGTGAACCTGCGCGAGGAAATGGAAAGCGGGCGCGTGGACCTGGCCATCGGCTTCATGCCCGACCTCAAGGCGGGCTTCTTCCAGCGCCGGCTGTTCCGGCAGCGTTATGTCTGCATCTTCCGCAAGGGGCATCCGCTGGCGCGCGAGGGCATGACCGTCAAATCCTTCAGCAGCGCCGAGCATGTGGCGATCGTGGCGGCGGGCACGGGGCACAGCATGGTGGATGAAGTGATCCAGCGCGCGGGCGTGCCGCGCCAGGTCCGCCTGCGCGTGCCCCACTTCGTGGCCGTGGGCCATATCCTGCAGACCACGGACCTGATGGCGGTGGTGCCGGAGGCCTACGCGGAGCGCACCCTGAAGCCCTTTGGGCTGGAAACAGCGCCATGTCCGGTGAGGATCCCCGACATCGTGATCAATGTGCTCTGGCACGCCAGGAACAACCGCGAGCCAGCCAGCCAGTGGCTGCGGCAACTGGTGTTCGAGGAGTTCTCCAGGTAAGCCTGCGCCATGCTCCCGTGCCCGGCGGGGCCTGGACCGGCCCGGACGTTACGTAACGCGTAACGGACAGGGAGGGGCGCCGACGCCTGTCAGGAGCACCCGTCGAGAAGCGCCCGCTCTCCCGAGAAGTCAGGCCTGGTGCGGGTTTCCGCGCTGCGTGAGCGGCCGCCCCGCGTGCGCGCGAAGACCCTGTAAAAAACGGGCATGACAATTGCGGTTGCGCTGTGTCCCGAGAATGACCGCAATCACATGAGAGGTATGACAGTGCGCAATCAGCAGCTTTTCCTTGGTTTCACATTAGGCGCCCTGGTGGTGCTTGGCGGCTGCGCCAACGGATCCGACGGTGCCATGGGGGCGACAGGCGCCACGGGCAATGCCGGCGTCGCGGGCACCAGCGGAAACGCAGGCGCGGCAGGTAACTCCGGTGCCAAGGGAGACACGGGTGCCGCCGGCGCAAATGGTACGGCAGGTGCCACGGGAGCCACAGGCACTACTGGAGCAAACGGGGGCACGGGAGCGACGGGTGCCACTGGCGCAACAGGTGCTGCCGGCGCGACGGGTGCCACTGGCGCAACAGGTGCCGCGGGCGCGACAGGTGCCACTGGCGCAACGGGTGCCGCGGGCGCGACAGGCGCCACCGGAGCGACAGGCCCCGCCGGCCCCACCGGGCCGTCGGCAATCAATCAGCTCGGCACTGTCATCGGCGGCGTGGGCACGGCAGTGGGCGGTCTGGGGACCGGTCCGCTAGCGGCCGTCACCGCGCCGGTGGGCTCCGTGGTCAGCCAGGCTGGCGGTCTGGTTGGCGGCCTGGGGCCGCAAGTCCTCACGGATCCGGTGAAGCAGGTCACCGGTACCGTCAGCCAGGCGATCGTTCCGCTCACCTCGACGCTGACCGGTGCAACGCAGACCCTTGGCACGGCGACCGGCTTGGGACCGCTGGCCAACAACCTGCTCGGCACAGTGGGCGGTACCGTGGGCACGGTGGGGAACGCGCTTACCCGGACCAACGCGCCGGCGGTGTCCGGCGTGGGGGGCATCGTCACGACCGCCGGCACGGCGGTCGCCGCGCTGGGCGGCGTGGTCAACACGCCCGGCGGGAATGCCGGCGGCGGCCCGCTGGCACCGGTTACCGGCCTCCTCGGCGGCCTGCCGGGAGGGCTGACGGGAGGGCTGGCGCCCGGGAGCGGGTCTGGTTTGCTCGCGCCGGTCACCAACCTCCTCAGCGGTGGCCCCGGCACGGTGGCGAACGGCGCGGGCAGCGGTCACGGCGCGCCGGGCGGCGCCCTGGCACCGGTCGCCGGCCTGGTGGCAGGCGTGACCGGTGCCGTCAGCCAGGGCAGCGCGGGCGGCGCCAACGGACTGGTCGGCGGCTTGCTTGGCAACCTGACAGGCGGGCTGACGGGCACCAAGCCCTGAAGCGGCTGCGCCTTCGTTCAGGCCCCCAGCACTTCCCCGCACACTGACAACCAGGCGCGCGCCGCATGCGACAGGTAGCGGCCCGGCGACCAGATATGGGCCAGCGCCCAGTCCATGGCTGGCTCGGCCAGGCGTGCCACGGCCAGCTTGTCGTGGATGTGGAGCTTGGCCAGTAGCGGTTGCGGCAGGAAGGTGGTGCCCAGGCCGGCGGCCGCCATCGAGGCAAGGAAGTCCCAGTGCCCGCTTTGCGCCACCACGCGTGGTTCGATACGGGCGTCCAGGAAGGCTTGGCGTAGCTTGCGCGTCAGCGAAAAGTCTTCCGTCAGCATCAGCAGGGGTTCGTCCCGCAGCGCCGCCAGGGTGACGGTCTTGCCCTTGGCCCAGCTCGCCTTGCGCGGTCCGGCCACCCAGATCGGGTACTTGGCGAATTCACGGGTGGCAAGGGACAGGCCGCTATCCCCGGGCAGCACAGTGGCACCGACCTCCAGCTCGCCGCTGGCCACCTGCTGTTCCACCAGATGGCCGCCGTGCTCGGCCAGGCTCAGCTCCAGGTTGGGATAGCGCTGGCGGAAGGCGCTGACGGCGGGCGAGAAGAACAGGTTGGCCATCGGCGGAATGCCCACCGTAAGCTGGCCGCGGCCGAGCGAGGACAGGTCGGCCACTTCCAGCGTGAGCCGGTGCACCACGCCCAGCGCCTCCTGCCCCCGCTCGTACACCACGCGGCCCACGTCGGTCAGGTGCACCTGCTTGCCTTCGCGGATCAGCAATGGCTGGCCGACCTCGTCTTCCAGCTGGCGTACCATTTTGCTGATGGTGGACTGGGTGACGTATAGGGAGGTTGCGGCCTGGGTGAAGCTCTTCAGGCGCACGGTTTCCACAAAATAGCGCAGGGCGCGGATATCGATGGGCACAGGGCACTTCCTTTGCCATGAAAAAAGCGAATAGGGTTTGTAATTTTAAATCATGTTCGGAATGGCCGCCAGTTGGCTACACTTTGCTTTCACGCTGTTCCCGACGCGATGCGGGGCAATGGCCGGCGGTGCCGGCCCGCCCCCCGCTCTGGCCGGGTGCCTTGTATGTGGCCCGGAAGCGTACCTGGAAGCCAAGGAAGACAAAATGAACGCCCGTGCGCAAACGCGCCCAAACGCCATCGCCGCCCCCCGTGCGATGCGCCTGTGTCCCGCTGCATCCGCCGCCAGGCGGAATCCCTAGCCCGCGGTTCCCGCCGAGCGGCCTGGCCGTTCCTATTCATCGCCCCTGTTCACCCGCGTGCCGCGCTGGCGTGAACGCATAGAGCGCCCCCATCAAAACAACAACAGGTTTGCGTCATGGCTAGCTGGCCGAGCGCACGGCAGTGGCTCTTTTCGCTGAAGGCGTTTGCCGCCTCGATGCTGGCGCTCTATATCGCGCTTGCGCTGGGTTTGCCCCGTCCTTACTGGGCCATGGCAACCGTTTACCTCGTGTCGCACCCGCTGACGGGCGCGACCCGCTCCAAGGCGGCCTATCGCGTGGTGGGCACGCTGCTCGGCGCGACCGCCGCCGTGGTCACCGTGCCCTTGCTGGTCAATGCGCCGGTATTGCTGATGGGGGCGATTGCGCTGTGGACCGGCGCCTTGCTCTATCTCTCGCTGCTGCAGCGCACGCCGCGCAGCTATGTGTTCCTGCTGGCGGCCTACACGCTGCCGATCGTGGCGCTGCCGGCCGTCACCGCGCCGGCGCAAGTCTTCGATATTGCCGTCGCGCGCATCGAGGAGATCGTGATCGGCATCGTGTGCGCCGGCATGGTGGGCGCCATCGTGTTTCCCGCCAAGGTGGCGCCGGCGCTGCGTGCCAGGTCCGCCACCTGGCTGGCGGATGCGGCGCTCTGGGCCACCGACATGCTGTCGGCCGACCCTGACGCCAATGCCACGCGCCACGGCAGCCGCCATCGGCTGGCCGCCGATATCCTCGCGCTGGACCAGTTGATCGTCCAGCTCTCCTATGACACGGAGAGCGCGGACACCCTGCGCCACGCGCGTGCCCTGCGCGAGCGGATGACGATGCTGCTGCCGGTGCTGTCGTCGCTGGCGGGCCTGTTGCAGGCGCTGCGGCAGCATGCGGCGGGCATCCCGGAACACCTGGCGCGCCATATGGCGGAGATGTCCTCGTGGATCCGCGCGGGCTTCGACGGCCCGGCGCCGGCCCTGGAGCCGGCGGCCGGGCCCTGGGCGGAATACGGGCGGGCGCCGGGCTGGCACGCCGGGCTGGTGGCCACGGCCAACGACCGGCTGCGCACGCTGGCGGAACTGTGCGAAGACTGCCATGCCCTGCAGCGCGGCATCGGCGCCGGTTCCCCGGTCGCCGATGCGCTACCGGTGCGCCCCGGCGACCGCGGCGCGCGGGTGGAGAAGGCCGAGCGGGCGCACCACCACGATCACGGCATGCTGCTGTTCTATGCCTGCTCGACCAGTCTCGCCGTGTTTTGCGCTGGACTGCTGTGGATCGCCTCGGGATGGGAGGACGGGGCCGGCGCCGTCGCGGTGGCGTCGATCACCTGCTGTTTCTTTGCCACCATCGAGGAGCCCCGCCCCGTGGCGCACACCTTTATGCGCTGGAGCACCTTTTGCTTCGCCGTCTCGTCCTTCTACCTGTTCCTGGTGGTGCCGAACGCGCATAACTTCGAAACCCTGGTGGGCATGCTGGCGCTGCCCTACATGGGCATCGGCATGCTGATATCCCGGCCGGGCTTCAACCTGATCGCCATGCTGCTGTCGGTCAACACGGCGTCCTTCGCCAATGTCCAGAGCATCTACGACACCAATTTCCTCGCCACTTTCAATGCCAGCCTCGCTAGCATCGGCGGCATGCTGTTCGCGCCCTTGTGGGCCATGACGACCCGCCCGTTCGGCGCCCGCGTGGCCGCGCACCGCCTGATCCGCGCCAGCTGGAAGGACCTGGCGCAAGCCGCCACGCGGCGCGAGTCTCCCGGGCAGGCGAAGCTCGGCGGCCGCATGCTGGACCGGCTCAGCCAGCTGGTGCCGCGGCTGGCGGCCAGCGACGACAAGATGTCCAGCGATGGCTTTGCCGAGTTGCAGGTCGGCTTTGGCGCGCTCGCGCTGCAGCGCAATCTGACGCTCCTGAGCCCGGCCGCGCGCCGGGCGGTGACCCGGGTGCTGAACGCGATCGCCGGGCATTTCCGCGCGCGGCTGAAGGCAGGGCATGCGATGGCGCCGCCCGCCGCGCTGGCCGACCGCATCGACAAGGCGATCCTGGCCGTGTCCGCGCACGCGGATGGCAAGGGCGGCGTGGGCGACGCGCTTGCCGTGGGCGAAAGCGCGCGCGGCGCAATGGCCGCGCTGATCGCCCTGCGGGTCGCCCTGTATCCGGCGGAGCCGGCGTCAGCAGCGATGACGCGGCTTGCCGAGCCCGCGCCGCCGGCGTCCGTACCGTCCCCGCTGCCTTTGCCACTCCCGGCGCCTGCCCACACCAAATGCTGACAGCTGAAATCGACGTCTACGGCGTCTTCGTGCCCAGCCTGCTGGCCCTGATGTTCCTTACCTTTGTCATCACCGCCGGCATGCGCGCGGTGCTGGCCCGCGTGGGCTTCTACCGGCTGGTCTGGCACCGGTCGCTTTTCAATCTCGCCCTTTATCTGCTCGTGCTGGGCGGCGTGGTCGCCCTGGCCCGCTGGCTGCAATCATGAAATTCAAATTCCGCTCCCTGGGTCCCGTAGTGCTGACGTTGCTTGCCACGGTGGCCGCCCTGTTCGTCGCCAAGCATCTGTGGGACTACTACACCGTTGCGCCATGGACGCGCGATGGCCATGTGCGCGCCGACGTGGTGCAGGTCGCGCCCGATGTCTCCGGGCTGGTGACCCGGATCCTGGTCAAGGACAACCAGCGCGTGCAGCGTGGACAGGTACTGTTCGTGATCGACCAGGACCGCTTCCGGCTGGCGCTGCAGCAGGCCCAGGCCAGCGCCGCAGCGCAGCGCGCGGCGCTGGCGCAGGCGCGCCGCGAGGCCGCCCGCAACCGCACCTTGTCCGAGGTGGTCGCCACCGAGGTCGTGGAGGAAGGGCGGGCCAGGGTGGAGCAGGGCGAGGCGGCCCTGGCGCAGGCCGAGGCGGCGGTCGGCCTGGCAAGGCTCAACCTCGCGCGCACCAGCGTGGTCAGCCCGGTGGACGGCTATCTGAACGATCGCCTGCCGCGCCTGGGGGACTACGTCAGCACGGGCCGGCCGGTCCTGTCGATGGTCGATGCGAACTCCTTCCACGTCGAGGGATATTTCGAAGAGACCAAGCTGCATGGCATCCGGATCGGCAGCCCGGTTGCCGTGCGCATCATGGGCGAGCACACCACGCTGCACGGCCATGTGCAGAGCATCGCCGCCGGTATCGAGGACCGGGACCGCAGCAACGGCTCCAACCTGCTGCCCAACGTGAACCCCACCTTCAACTGGGTGCGGCTGGCGCAGCGCGTGCCGGTGCGGATCGCGCTCGACGACGTGCCCGCGACCGTGCAACTGGTATCGGGCCGCACGGCGACGGTGTCCGTGAGCGAGCCGCGCAAGGTTGCCGGCCTGCGCCAGGCGGGCGCCTTGCCGGAGGCGATGCAGTGAACAAGCTCCACTTTGCGCAGCCGGCATGGATGGCAGCGGTCCTGCCCTTGCTGTTCGCCTGCACCACCGTCGGCCCCGACTACCACGTGCCGGAGCAGGTCGTGGCACGCGCGCCCGAGGCCAACGGGCCGTTGCTCGGCACGAAGGATGCCGCCATCTCGGTGGCGCCGGTACCGGACGACTGGTGGCGGCTGTACGACGATGCCAGGCTCGACAAGCTGGTCCGGCAGGCGCTCGCCGCCAATACCGATCTGCGGGTGGCCGCCGCCAACCTGCGGCGCGCCATCGCGATCTACCACGAGGTGGAATCGGAGAACCTGCCGCAGGCGGCGGTCTCCGCCAAGGCCGAGCGCGCGCAGGTCGCGGGCGAGAGCTTCCTGCTCAAGGAGAAGGTGCCGGTCTTCAACCTGGGCGACTTCGGCTTCTCCGTTTCCTACCTGGTGGACTTTTTCGGCAAGCTGGCGCGCGCCGACGAGGCCGCCCTGGCCAGCGCCCAGGCCAGCCAGGCCGCGCTCGATATGGCGCGTGTCAGCGTGGCAGCGGAAACCGTGCGCGCCTATGTGCAGGGCTGTGCCGCCACGCACGAACTGGAAGTCGCGGAGCGCCAGCTCGCCCTGCAGGCGCGCGGTGTGGAGATTGCCGGCAAGATGGTGGCCGCCGGCCGCGGGCAGCCTGTGGACATGCTGCGGGCACGGGCGCAGGCCGAGACCTTGCGCGCCGCCTTGCCGCGCTTCAAGGCGGAGAAGGAGGGCGCGTCGTACCGGTTGGCGGTCATGCTCGGCAAGCCGCCCGCCGCGCTGCCCGAGGCCGAAACCGAGTGCAGCGAGGAGCCCCGGCTGCGCCAGCCGCTGCCGGTGGGGGACGGCGCCGCGCTGCTGAAGCGGCGGCCCGACGTACGGCAGGCGGAGCGCGAGCTGGCCTCGGCCACGGCGAAGATCGGCGTCGCCACCGCCGATCTCTATCCCTCGATCCGCATCGGGGCATCGGCCGGCCTGAGCGGCATCCTGAGCGATCTCGGCACGGGCCCCACGGCGCGCTGGGGCATGGGCCCGCTACTGACCTGGAACCTGCCGACCAATGGCGTGCGGCCACGCATACACGCCATGGAAGCCGGCGCCGACGCGGCGCTGGCCCGCTTCGACGGCGTGGTGCTGAAGGCCTTGCAGGAAACCCAGGGCGCGCTCAGCGCCTATACGCGGGAGCTGGAGCGCAACCAGTCCTTGCGCGTGGCGCGCGACGATGCAGATGAAGTGGCCCGGCAGCACCGGCTGCTATACCAGGCCGGCCGCACGCCATACCTGTCCAGCCTCGACGCCGACCGCACCCTGGCCGGGGCCGAGGCGGCACTGGCGGCATCGGACAGCCAGGTTGCCATGGACCAGATCAATCTCTTCCTGGCCCTTGGCGGAGGCTGGCAGAACAGCCCGAAGGTGGAGGAGCACGAGACGGTGGAACGCAAGGCGGGCGGGAACCACTGAGCGGCCTGGGGCGAGCCGCGTCGATATCAGAGTGCCACCCCCGGCTTCCTGCCGGCGACGTGCCGGACCGATTCGATAAAGCGCTGGATGCGGGGCGAGCGGCGCGCCGCCAGGTACGAAAACTCGATATCCACGCCCTCCGCCAGGTCGGCCAACGCAACGAACGCCACGGTCGGCGGACTGTGCAGCCGCGCACTGGCCGGCACCAGTGCACACCCCATGCCGGCCGCGACCAGTCCCAGGATGGTCGGGGTGTCGGTTCCGATCTGGACGACATGCGGCGCAAATCCGGCTCTCGCGCACGCGGCCATCAGGAGGCTGTGCTGCGCGCCGGACCTTTCCCGGTCGAACCAGACAAAGTGTTCGCCGGCGACGTCGGCAAGCCGGCGTGGGCGCGTTGCCTGCGTCGAGGCCTGCGCCGGCACCGCCAGCACGAAAGTCTCCCGGTACAGGGTGATGCCGCTCAGGGTGGCATCGTCCGGCGTACGCCATGCCATGATGCCGCCATCGAGCTCCTCGCTCCGGATGGCCTGCGCCTGCGGCAATGACAACAGCGGCTCGATGGACAGCAGGATTTCCGGGTTCCGCTCCCGAAAGTGCTGGAGGATCTCCAGCGTGACCGGCGAGGCCAGGTAGCTCGGCATGATGCCGAGCTTGAACGTGCCGGTCTGCCCCTGCGCGATGCGATGGGCGCGATCGCGCGCCCTCTGCAGCTCCTGCAGCGATTGCTTTGCATCCTGCAGGAAACTCAGGCCTGCATCGGTCAGTTGCACGCCTTTGGCATGACGCTCGAACAGCCGGATCCCGATGCTGCCTTCGAGATCCTGGATCTGTCGCGACAAGGCCGGTTGCGTGATGTTAAGCGCCCGGGAAGCCGCGATGATGCTGCCTTCTTCCGCCGCGGCTATGAAATATCGCAAGTGCCGGGTTTCAATATGGCTCATTCGCTCCTGATCCTACAAGTCGTAAAACGTAGTTAAGCATCGGTACTTCCCGTCCAGCATGCCGGTACCGGCCAGAGGCCGTTCCCCCGAGGGCGGCGCGCAATGCATGGATGGCGACGGAGGCACCGGCAGGCACTAGCCGCCAGCCGTCGATCGCCGGCCATCCTGATCGGCTACAGCCCGTTTCTGCAGAAGCAGCGATAGACGGCAGGGACGCCCCGGGGCGTGAACTGGCGTCGGAGCGCTGTCATGCCATTCAGGGCTGAATAGGAATTTTCTCATAAAAATCCCGGCGTCTTCTGGCTGGATCCATGCTGGGGATGTCAATGAATTCTATTTGTGTTTCTTTGTTTTTTCAGGTTTTTATTGGTTTCTACATATATAAATTTACATTCAGTAT
>NZ_JARJLM010000082.1 GCF_029335485.1 Cupriavidus basilensis | reverse complement strand
GAATGGCCGATGCAACCAGCCAGGCGCTGGCCCCGGCACGCGCGGCGGCGGCAAGATCGTCGCCGTCGCGAATGCCGCCGGCGCCGACCAGCCGGCGCCCGGCGCCCGCCTGCGCGCGGATCGCCGCGAGCGTGTCCAGGTCGGGCCCTTCGAACGCGCCCACGCGATCCAGCGCCATCACGATCAGTTGCGCCGGCCAGGCCGCGCTGGCCTGCCACCAGGCCGCGTTGCCCAACGGCATGCCATGGCGCCGGTCGAGCGAGAGCACGGCGTCGGGCCAGGTGTCGAAGGGCGGCGCGCTGCCCGCGGCGGCGGGCGGCTCGGACAGGGTTTCGCTGCCGAACACCGGCACCACCCGCGCGCCGGCGCCGCGCAGCGAGTCCAGCGCCGCGCTGGCCTGCGCCGCATCGGCGAAGCCGCCATCCAGCCAGAGTTCGGTTTCCGGCAAGGCACCGCACAGGGCCCGCAGCGCCTCGACCTGCACGGCGCGCCCGGTGAGGGCGTCGAGGTCGGCGATATACAGCGTGGCACTGGCGCAATGCGCAAGCATTGCCCGCGCCAGTTCCAGCGGATCGCTGCCCGGATGCAGGCGGGACACGATGGGGCGGTATTGGTCGCGCTGGCCGCGCACCGCTCGGACAACGCGGCCGCCGAGAAGATCGATGACTGGGATGATGTGCATGGAGAGGGAATGATGACGCGTGTGTTCGTCTATGAATATATCAGTGCGGGCGCCATGGATACCCGCGCCGCGCCGCACCTGCTGCGCCAGGGCAGGGCCATGCGTGACGCCATGGCCGCAGATCTGGCCCGTATCGGCGACGTGGCGGTCACCTGCGCGGCATTGCCCGGCGAGCCGCAGCCCGATTGCCATGGCGCGCACAAGGTGGACTGGTGCGCGCACGCGCCCGGCGAGGACGCGGCGGACTTCGTGCGCCGCCAGGCGGCCTGCCACGATGTGAGCTGGGTCGTCGCGCCGGAATCCGACGGCGTGCTGCTGAGCCTGAACTACATGGTGGGCGAGGCGCGCTGGCTGGGCTGCGATGCCGGCGCGATCGCGCTGGCCACCAGCAAGCGCGCGACCGCGCAGCGGCTTGCCGCGCTCGGCGTCGCCGCGACCCGGCCATGGGGCGAAGGGGATATTCCCGAGCCCGGACGCTGGGTGGTCAAGCCGGACGATGGCGCGGGATCGGTGGCGACGCACGCCTACGGCGGCTTCGGGGCGGCGCATGAAGCCTGGCTGCGGCGCCTCGCGGACGGCGAGCCGGTGGTGCTGGAGCCCTGGGTGGAGGGCGAGCCGATCAGCGTGTCGCTGCTCTGCGGCCCCGGCGGGGCCGAATTGCTGAGCGTGAACCGGCAGCGCATCCGCATCGATGCATGGGGCCAGGTGCACGACGATGGCGTGCAGATCAATGCCATCGGGCTGGATGGGCCGGCCGGGCGCTGGCTGGCGGATGTGGCCGGGTGCGTGGTGGCGGGCATGCCGGGCTTGCGGGGTTTCGTCGGCATCGACCTGGTCTGGCATCCCGAGCGTGGCCCGGTGGTGATCGAGGTGAATCCGCGCGTGACCTGCGCCTATGCGGGCTTGTCGGCCTGCCTTGGCCGCAACCTGGCCTGCGAGATGCTGGCGGGGCACCAGATCCAGGTGGAACGGCTCGAAACCAATGGAGCGTCCCATGGGCGCTGAGCATGTTGTCTATGGCTGGGACCTCGGTGGTGCCAATATCAAGGCTGCGCGCCTGGAAGACGGTGTCGTGCGCGATATCGCGCAGTGGGCCTGCCCCTTGTGGCAGGGCCTGCATTTGCTGGACGATGTGCTGGCGCACGCGCGCGCACGCTGGCCCGATTGCGCGGATGCCGCCCACGCGGTCACGATGACCGGCGAAATGGCCGACCTGTTCGCGCACCGGGAGGCCGGGGTGGCGGCGCTGGCGGATGTCATGTGGCGCGCCTTCGGCGAGCGCGCCGTCTTCTTTGCCGGCGCGGCGGGCTGGCGCACGCGGCGGCAGGTGGCGGCGGACTGGCGGCACATCGCTTCGGCCAACTGGGTGGCGACCGCCAGCATGGCGGCCGCGCGTATCGGGCATGGCCTGCTGGTGGACATCGGCACCACCACCAGCGACCTGATTCCCATCGTGGACGGCGCGGTGGCAGCGCATGGCCGGGACGATGCCGGCCGGCTCGCTTCCGGCGAACTGGTGTACCTGGGCGTGGCGCGCACGCCGCTGTGCGCGCTGGCGCGCCGCATCGCCTTCAAGGGCGACAGCTATAACGTGATGAACGAACTGTTCGCCACCACCGCGGATGTGTACCGGATCACCGGGGAGCTGCCGGATGCGCACGATCCCCACCCGCCCGCCGATGGCGGTGCCAAGACGCCCGAGGCTACGCGGCAGCGGCTGGCCAGGATGATCGGGCTCGATGCGCGCGACGCGGCGCCGGCGGAGTGGCTGGAGGTTGCCCGCGGATGGCGGCAGGCGCAGATCGCGGAGCTTGGCGATAACCTGTTGCGGGTGATGGACCGGTCCGGCTTGCCGGCGGATGCGCCGCTGATCGGCGCGGGCTGCGGGCACTTCCTGGTGCGGGACCTGGCTGGCAGGCTTGGACGGCCTTATCGGGCTTTTGAGGAGATCGTGGGGGTGGCGCCGGTGTAT
>NZ_JARJLM010000081.1 GCF_029335485.1 Cupriavidus basilensis | reverse complement strand
GCGCTCGGCGGTCGGCGAGGCCAGCCGGGCCGTTGGCTATCCCCTGCCGGTCGGCGTCGCCGTCTACATGGCAGAAGCCGGTGGGCCGGCGGACGACTGCCCGTGGTTTGGCTTCTCCGGCGCCGGCATGCCACCGGGCGAAGACCTGTCCGCCCAGATCGCGGGCCGGCTCATGCAGTATGCATGGTCGGCCCTGCCGGCTGACCGGGCCCCGCGCATGCACCGCGCCGCCCGCCTCGACGCGCTGGCAAGGTGGGCATGCGGCGCCCTGCTGCCCGCGCTGCGGGACGAAGGGCGCGACGGGCTCCGGAACGCGCGCCCGGCGGGCGTCGCCGCGCTTGGCGTGATCGCCACCAAAGGGGTGCCTGCCACAGACTCCCTCTATGCCGGCTTCGTCGCACAGGCAACCGGGCTGGCGCCCGCCACGCGAACGGCCCAGGCGGGCCATGCCGCCGATAGGGCGCCTTACCCCTTGCCGGAACCGCTGATCCGCGGCATCGCTCTGCAGCCCGTACGGCACGCATTGCCGCGTGCGCTGGGCCACGCCTTTGCCTGGCTGGCGCTCGCATTTTGCGCAGCCGCTGCGGCCTCCGCCTGGCAGAACCGTGCGCTGGTCGCGCGCGTCACCGACAACATGGCCCGCTATCGCGCCATTGGTCCGGCGCTTGACGCGGCCCGTGTCGACGCGCTGCAGGCACTCAAGCGCGACCGCGACGAACTCGAGCAATACCGCCGGTCCGGCGTGCCGCCGCGGCTCGGGCTGGGCTTCTATCGCGGCGCCGGACTGCTGGGCCCGCTCAATGCCTTGATCGCGGCCTACCGGCCGCCGGCACCGCCGCCTTCGACCATCGAACTGGACAGCCTGTCGCTCTTCAGGAGCGGCAGCGCCACCCTGAACGCCGGCTCCAACCGTGTGCTGATCGGCGCGCTGGAGATGGTCAAGGCGCATCCCGGCAAGCGCGTGCTGGTGGCCGGACACACCGACACCACGGGCAACCCGCGGGCGAACCTCAAGCTCTCCGAGGCGCGCGCGGCGTCGGTTCGCGACTGGCTGGCCGATGCGGCCGGGCTGTCCCTGACCCGCTTTGCGATTCAAGGCTATGGCGACACCCGCCCCAGGGCCGCCAACGACACCGAGGCCGGCCGCGCCGCCAACCGCCGGGTCGAGATCACGCTTGTCCCCGATTGTCGCGACGATGGTGGCGCGCATCGGGAAACTTCTGGCCAACCGGCCTGTTCATTCCAGTAGAAGGAGTATCAAGAAATGGCAATTCCCGCATACATGTGGATCAAGGACGATGGCGGCGCCGACATCAAGGGCTCGGTCACGGTGACCGAGCGCGAAGGCAGCGTCGAGGTGGTCGCCTTCGATCACGGCGTCAATATCCCGACCGACTCCAATACCGGCAAGCTGACCGGCACCCGCGTGCACAAGCCGATCGTTTTCACCAAGGAAACCGACGCCTCGACGCCATACTTGTACAAGGCCGTCACCAGCGGCCAGACGCTCAAGTCGGTGGAGATCAAGTGGTACAGGATCGATGACGCCGGCAAGGAAAAGGAGTATTTCAACACCAGGCTCGAGAACGTGAAGGTGGTCGGCGTCACGCCGAAGATGCTCGACATCAAGAACCCGGCCTACGAGAAGCACAACCATCTCGAAGACATCGAACTGCGCTACGAGAAGATCACCTGGTCGTACAAGGACGGCAACATCATCCACGCCGACAGCTGGAACGAGCGCGCGTAAGCGCCGCCGCAGCCGGCGCCCTGGCCCGGCTGCATACTCGCGCGACCCGGATCCCGGGCCGCGCATCTCCTCCCCCCTGCGCCACCGCTGCCCTGCCACGCCACCATGACCGCCCGCGACTATTCCCCGTTTCTGCAACGCCTGAACGATCACTGCGCCCGCGCGCTAACCGAAGCCGCCGGCCTCTGCGAAACGCGCGCCCACCGTGACATCGAGGTGGAGCACTGGCTCATCAAGCTGCTGGAACTGGGCGAAGGGGATCTGCTGGCCATCCTGCGGCGCTACGAGCTGGATGTGAACGGCATCTGGAACGGCCTGCTTGCCGCCATCGACCGCTTGCCGCATGACCTGCGGGGCAAGCCGGGGCTATCGCAACGCGTCGGGCAATGGCTGGAAGCCGCGTGGATGCGGGCCTCGCTCGAGGCCACCGCGCCCGGCGCAGCCAAGTCGATCCGCTCGGCCCATCTGCTGGCGGCGCTGGCGGAAACACCGCAACTGCTGCGGGCCCCGGATGCCTGGCCACTGCTGAGCATGTCCGCCGCGCAGATCGAGCGGCAGATGCACGAACT
>NZ_JARJLM010000080.1 GCF_029335485.1 Cupriavidus basilensis | reverse complement strand
GACGGCGTCCGGGCCTTGTCCTTCGCGCCAGCGCTTGAGGGCGTCGGCCACGGGCGCCAGCCGGGTGGGCGCGTCGATGCGCACCCAGATTGCCGCATCGGTATTCCTGACCAGCGCATTGCCGAACGCCTGTGCGGGCGCGCCGTCGCTATCGCCTACCGCCAGCACCAGGGGCGTGTTGCGGCGGATATCGCCCGGCAGCGCGTCGGTCGACGCATGGATGGTCTCCAGTATGGCCTGCGAGGCGCGCTGGCGTGCGCGCACCCGCCGGGTGGCAATCAGGATGGCCACCGCAGCGAGTGCGATGACGAACACCGCCAGCAGCAGGTTCCACGATGAGCGCCATGGCGAGCTGAGCGCGAGCCAGGCGAGCGCAAGCGCAGCGATCCAGCCAAAGAGGGCGCGGTAGGGGTAGCCGGTCACGAGACCCCTTTCAGCCGGCGAGCCGGGCGATCGATGCGGCCAGCCACCGGTCCAGCGCCAGGTAGACCAGTCCCGCGCCAAGGCAGGTAAGCGCCACCCAGGCAAGCGGCGTCAGGCCGTCCCATCCACGCGCCTTGCCGCTTGTCACGATCACCGGCCCGGTGGCGTCGGCCAAGCCGGCGCGCTTCAGGCGGTCATCGATGGCGCCCATCAGTGCCGCCCGGTCGCTGGCGCCCTCCAGCGCGAACCGGCCCTGGAAGCCCAGGGCCAGCACGGCGTGGAAGACCGCCAGCAGCGGCAGTACCGGCTGGGGCTCGGCCAGGCGCCGCTCGATGCGGGCGATCAGCGCTTGCCCGGCGTCGTGGCTCTGGAATTCCCTGACCTGCAGGGGCTCGTGTTCCCAGGTTTGCCGGTCGGAGCCCTCGAGCCGGCGCAGCGCGACCTCATCCAGCAGGGCGCATTGCGCGTAGACCGCATCCTCGGCGACCTCCGGCGGGTGGCCGGCGGCCCGGAGTTCCTCGCGCAGGCGTGCCACGTGCGCAAGGCATCGCGCGCGGAACGGGCCGAAGGTCACGGGCCTGGCCTGGTCGGCCAGCCCTGTGACGGTCAGGGCCGTGTTGCGCAGGGCGGGAGGCAGAATCATGGTGGCTGTCGTCATGCCGGCAATACCGCAAAGAGTTCAAGTGACACGTCGGGCAAGGACGCGGGAACGTAGAACTGGCAGGCCCGCGCGGCCAGCATGCGGCCGAACGCCGGGTGCGCGCTGTCGAGCGCGAAGTACTGGTTCTCGATACGCACCGGGATGGCCGCCGGCAGGCGCGACAGGGTCCGCAACGGAATCCCCGGCAAGGCTGAGTTGACGATCTGCTCGACCTCGTCCGGCGCCCCGGCCTTGCACAGGCGCGGCAATTGTTCGAGCAGCGCATGGGCGGGCAGCCCCGCCTGGACCGAAAGGTAGTACTCGGCCCCTTCCGCCAGGCGCTCGTCGTGGATCTTTCCGACCCAGACCGTGGGCCTGGCACGCTCCAGCGCCACCGGGACGACCCGCGATGGGATCACCGTGTCGAGCAGCGTGCGGATCAGCGATTCCAGCTCGGCGAACACCGGCTCCGGGGCGAGGTGATCGTAGGCCGGAACGGCCTGCAGCGTCTCCGTCGTGGAGAAGGTCAGCAGCGACCCGGCCAGGCGGGCCAGGATGCAGTAGAGCCGCTCGGGATGCTGTTGCGGCGCGGCGCACAGCCGGGCCAGTTCCGGCCAATTGCCGTTTACGCTGTGCAGCAGCCAGAACAGGGCGACGTCGGCTACCGCGTAGTCGGCAATCTGGTCGGAACGCTCGCGCCGGCGTACGGCCAGGCTGGCGCTCTTGGCGCTCAGGATTTCCGCGAGCCGCTTCATGCGTTCGGTAAGCCGGGCGCTCGCCGACAGGAAGAGACAGGGCGGTACGAACGCCGGGTCCAGCTCGAAGCTCCCCTGCGGCGTGCGCACCAGCCGGGCGAGGGGGCAGGTCACATAATCGCCGTGCTCCTCGAAATCGAACAGGAGAGCCAGCGCGTGCCGCTCCACGCTGATCTCTTCCTTGCCTTCGCCGTGCAGGTCGGCCACCGGCAGGTACTCGCGCACGAAACGGCGCGGCCGGGCGGGCCGCTCGCCGGCCTCGACGCAGTTGCCGCCCTGCGCATCGGCCAAGGGTAGCCCGATCAGCACCACCACGGCATCGACGCCCGCAGGCACGTCCGCGAGGTCGCGCGCGGCCGGGGTGCAGTCCGCCGTTTCGGTGTCGATTACGGTCCCGTCGGGCAGGCGGACTGCCAGCGCGCTGACGGTCAGGCGATGGATGGTCAAAGCCTGCGAGTCGAGCGCGACGCGTACGGTGCCCCATGGCTCCGGGCTGGCAATGCGCGCGACATGCTCGTCGGCGTAGCGGTCCCACAGCGCCTGTTGCTGGAAATGCTGGGGCGTCATGAAGATGCCCTGGGCCCACAGCGGTCTGGTGATTTTCATCAGTTTGCGCGAGAAACCTCGGCCTTCATGCCGTGGAGGGATAGCGCGCGACGCGAAGCGTCGCCCCTGTGCCCGCTCTCCATTGTGGAATGCGCTACGAATGAGTAACCGTATCCGTCACCGCGCTGAATGATCCTGCAATAGCGATGAGAAATGCCTTGCACAGGCCCGTGCTCGGTCTGAATGTTGAAGGATCCGGTCGCGCGAATCGCGACCCGGCCCACATGTGTGCCAGCCTTCTTCCCCGTCGGCACTTCGGCCCGGACCATGTCGCCGGTCTGGAAGCCAAACACGCGTTTGCTCCGTATCAAGTAGCCGCGGGGGAAACCAGACGCTGTGAGGCGGGTGCGCTGGTAAGCGCCGCGGCCCGCGCACTTGATCGTCAACGTGGGCTTCTGCCAGGCCGAGACAGAATCCACCACGCCAACGCACGCTGCGTCCAGCGCATGGGTCTTTGGCAGTTCGAGGCGCCGGCGGTTGTACTTGGTTCGACCGCCCGATCCGGTCTCCACCGGCAGGCCCGTGGTCACCAGCGCGTTGTATAGCGCCCAGCGGGTCGAATTGACGGCAGCGGCGTCACGAAGCGGTGCCTTTGCCCGAACCAGAATGCGTTTGACACGTTCTGGATCCTTGTGCAGGAATTCAGCGAGAGGCCGCGCTGCCTTCTTGCGATTGCAAGGCACGCAAGCGAGCGTGAGATTGGAGATGCGATTCGACCCGCCGGTGGCGCGTGCTTCGATGTGCTCCATCTCCAGCGGCGTGTTGCGGGCATCGCAGTAGGCGCATTGCCGCCCCCATTTCTCAAGCAGATATTCGCGGATTTCGTAGCCTGCCAGTTCCCCTTGTTGGTACTCGACGCCCGTTATCTCCGGGTTCTGCATCGCCTGCATGTCGAAGCGGACGAGTTCGGCGCTGATGGCGGTAATCGGCGCGAGTGCCAGGAAACGGCTTACCCAGGCCATCGTCGTGTCGACACGGTGCTGCAGGCTAGGCGCCAGCCACCCCGCTGGCTTGCGTCGGTTGCTGAAGCGGGCGGCCCGATACCGCGTCTTGCGACCGCGTCGCGCCCGGCGCATAGCCCGCCGTGCGGTCAGGCTCAGGCTGATCTGCGCGCCGCGGTGGATCAGTTCTGCCAGGGACAGGACGGCAGCATGCCGAGCCGTCTTGTCGTCGCCGGAGCCGGCCTCGCGAACGATTGCCACGCCGGTTCGCTTGCTGCCGGGATCGAGCTTCAGGCGAAGCGGTTGCAGGGAGCAGTCCGTCTTTCGCCGATCCACCAGACGGATAGCGAAGGGCATCACACGGTGCGCGCGCGCGCGGCCGCGCGTCAGCAGCAATCTTGCTCGCTTCTCGCTGCACGGCATGAGTGGCTTGCCGCTCTTGTCCAACACAAAGACTGCCACGCAATCTCTCCCAAAAGGTGCCCTTACGGGCCTGGTGACGCCTCCCTTGCGGGAAGTCTCCCCTCGGCAATGTTGCGAACCGGCGATCTGCCCCGATCCGTTTCGTGCTTACCCTGTCGCTTGTCTGCAACCGGGGCTTCAAGAGGTTGGGACTGAGGAAGCATCCCAACGTTGGTCTTGCACCTATTCGCAACGTAGCGGGTTGGTTACCGCTTTGCCTGGTCAACCCGAGCTTGGTCAGTTGCCTTTACAAGCTCCGGCTTTTAGGCCGGGGTAGTTGACCATGCTCGGAAGAAGCGGGCCGGCGCGCGCTGGCACGCCCTTGCCCGAAATGCACGCCGTGTGGAGGCATTTCCTCCTCGCGGCAGTGAGGCGTCCCTGGACGCCCCGCTCAGAGGCTCAGTTCTTTGCCTTCGGCATCTGCGACACCAGCGAGAGATTGATATCCATCCCCTCGATCTGGAAGTGGGGCACGATGAAGAGCTTGATGCGGAAGAAGCCCGGGTTGTCCTCGATATCCTCGACCATCACCTTGGCTTCGCGCAGCGGGTGCGAGGCCTGGAGCTCGTCGCCCGGATCGGTCATCTCGGTCACGAGCGTCTTGACCCAGGTGTTCAGCTCCAACTCCAGCAGGCGCCGGTCCTTGGTGGTGCCGATGTTCTCGCGCTGGATCAGCTTCAGGTAGTGAGCGATGCGCGAGAGCAGGAAGATGTACGGCAGCCGCGCATTGACGCGGCTGTTGGCGGTAGCCTCCCTGGTGTCGTAGAGCGCCGGCTTCTGGGCCGAGTGCGCCGAGAAGAAGCACGCGAAGTCGTGGTTCTTGTAGTACGACAGCGGAATGAAGCCGAGATTGGCGAACTCGAACTCGCGCGTCTCCGGAATCAGCACCTCGGTCGGGATCTTGGCCTGGTTGCCGGTGCCCAGGTCGTACAGGTGGATCGGCAGGTCCTCGACCAGGCCGCCGGCCTGCGGGCCGCGAATCTGCACGCACCAGCCGTTCTTGATGAAGCTCTGCACCATGTTCGCGGCGAACGCGAATGACGCGTTGGCCCACAGATACCGGCTGTGATCCGGGCCCTTGACCGCCTCCGTGTAGTTGAAGGCGCGCACCGGCACCGTGTCCGGACCATACGGCAGGCGCGCCAGGAAGCGCGGCAGGGTCAGGCCGATATAGCGGGCATCGTCCGAATCGCGGAAGCTCTTCCACTTCAGGTACTCGGCCCGATCGAAGTAGTTGCCGATATCGCGGATGCTGGCCACTTCCTCCATCGACTCCTTGCCGAAGAATTCCGGCGACACCGAGCCGATGAAGGGCATATGGGCGGCGGCGGAGACCTTGGAGATATTACGCAGCAGGGCGATATCCTGGGGGCTGCGGTCGAACGCGTAGTTCGAGATGATCGAGCCGATCGGCTCACCGCCCGGGGTGTCGTATTCCTGGATGTAGGTGTGCAGGTACATGCCGCTCTGGATGACCTCGGGCGTATCCTCGAAATCCTGGCGCAGCGCATCCTTGGAAGCATCCAGCACTTCGATCTTGACGTTCTTGCGGAAGTCCGTGCGATCGACAACGAACTTCAGCCCGCGCCAGGCCGATTCGATCTGCTGGAACGTCTCGTGGTGCATGATGGCATCGAGCTGACGGCTGATCCGCTGGTCCAGGTGCTCGATGTGAAAGTCGAGCAGGCTCTTGTCCAGGCGGTCCACCTGCTGGGACGAGTCCTGGATCATCTTCAGGAAGACGCTCATCGCCTGGGCGACACGCTCGTCCAGCGACGATTCGGAGAGCGCATCGGCGCTCTGGAACGATTCCACCGGGCGCGTGCTCTTGACCGGCGTCAGGTTGATCTTCTCGCACAGGGATTCGTACACGCTCTTGCCTGGGGCGTCCAGGACCACGGTATCTGCTTCGCTATTGGCGCGGGCGCCGATTTCATGCTTGGACATGGGGCTCAATCCTCAGGGAATCAGGTTACTGGGCGGACGGGGAGGCCGGTGCGGCCTGGCCGATCTTTTGAAGATCGGCGCGCAGACGCTCGGACAGCGCCGGGTCCTTGAGGATCTTCTCGAGCTCGCGGCGGAACATCGCGTTGTCGAGCAGGTTCGACTTCAGGTCACGCAGCAGATTGCGCGCCGCCATCAGCGCCCGCAGCTCCGGCACCCTGCCGGCCACCACTTCCGGCTTGAAGTCGTCCATGGACTTGAAATCCAGATCCACCGGCAGCTCGGAGCCATCGCCGGCGAGGGTGTTCTCCACCGCGATCCTGGCCTTGGGATTGAAGTCGGCGAGGACGGAATCGAAGTTGTTCTTGTTGATGGACACCTTCTCGCGCTCGGCGAGCGCCCGCGTGTCCCGCCCATTGCTGTAGTCGCCCATCACCAGCATCTTGAGCGGCAGCTCGACCTTCTTCTGCGCGCCGCCGGTATGCAGGTCGAGCTTGATGTTGACCCGTGCCTTGGGCACTTCGTTCTGGAAGCTTTCGGCCATGTCGATTCCTTTTAATTCCTGATTGAACGGTGTTGGATTCAGGCGATGAAGAGCAATGCGGCTGTCAATGCAAAGATCAGCACTCGACTGAATAGCATGGGAATCCAATCGGAGATATGAGATTTTTCCGGTTTTGCCTGGGTTGCTGCCTGGACTGTTGCCTTGAATTGCAGGTAATTCCCATGGAGAGAACCCGCCTCACGGGAGTGTCCATGAAAACGGACTCAAACAATAACCGAGTGAACCGCGCACCGATTTGATCAGAGTTTAAACGCGCCGTAATTGGGAAATTTCTGCTTTTTATGCGGAAAATTCTTCATTTGAGATGTTTTGATAAACGCGACTTCCAACCGTTCCCAGCGCCCGCGAATGCGGGTAAGGTGCAGCGCGAGCAGGCTCCGCGACCGTGCCAGGCTGCTTGTTACATTACAGGGAAGGCAATACCCGTGCTACCAGAACTACCAGAACCAGAAAACCATGCTGAATCACAAGAGGACGACCGCCGTCTGGGCATGCTTGTGGCGCTCAAGCTTGGCGACTACATAAGCGGAGAACAGGTCAACGAGGCGCAACAGCGGCTGGACGAGGATGCGGAAGCCGAGTTGAAGGGGGATACCATACGAGCCATGCTTGACTGGCTGATTGCCCAGGGCTACACCGATCAGGAAACCGAGGCAAGTGCCACGGGCCGCCTGATGGAGGAGCGTTTCGACGATATCAACGCCCAGGTGAGCTTGCTGTTCCTGCTGCGGGAACTCGATCCGCTTCGCTTCGAAAAGCGTGCTGAAGCGCTGATAGGGATGGCCCTGAAAGAGCAGAAGAAAAAGCAGAGACTCTTCAGTGCCGGCGGCTTCGCCGTGCTGATCGTGATCGGTGCTTACATGCTGTGGCCCGCTTCCACGCCGTCGTGCGGCGCGTCGAACACGGTCAAGGCAGTGGATTCCATCATGATCCGGGCCCGGATAGACGCGACGTTGAAAAATCCACTCCTGATGACGGACACGGATAGTCAAAGCCATCCCCGCGTCAGCAACTATCGGGAAATCGGTTATGACGAGGGCAACCGCTCCCGCGGCTGCGTCGCCGACCTGGCTGTCGCCGATGAAAAGACCGCGATCGGCTACGTCATCCGGCCTGATGAGAAAAGCAAAAGCGACTACGCCGTGCAGATGTTCCCGTCTGGATATGTAACCGCGCGCTATGACGCGAAGGGGCTCAACAAGAAACTCGGGGCACCGCTAGGCCGGGAAACCATCAGCGCCAGCTTCATGGCGGGAGTCGCCCGGCTGGATGCCGATCTCGCCACGATCTCGCCGAACTACGGGAAGCCGCTGCTGGACCACGGCGAACCCTCGACCAAGGCCAACAGCATATTGGGCGTCGTCCCGGCCGCGGACTGCAGGCGGATCGATGGCGACCATGTTTCGTGTCCGTTGCTGATCGACTACCGGGACAACCTGCTGGAAGCCATCGGCGCGATGTCCCTGCTCCAGCTGAAAGGGGATTTTGTCTTCGTCAAGGATGGCAGCGGCTGGAAAACGTCCGATGACTTCCCTAAAACGTTGACACAAGCCATCGTTGAACGACGCATTGCAACGGTCTATGGCGACGCGGCCGCGGACAAGCTGGGCGTTGGGCAATAGTTCAGGTGCGGCGATAAATTTCATTAAATAACATACGGTACCCCAGGCTGTATTCGAGAAATTTCTCCTTTTTAGTGCGGAAAATTCTTTATTTGCATGAGGTTGGGAAATGCGACTTTCAACCGTTCTCAGCGCCCGCGAATGCGGGTACTCGAGTGGCTCCGGCAAGTCTGGAGCGATGACGTGCAGGCGCGTTTCGCCGGCGTTGTGTTCGATCTCTGGTTCCGCACCCGGGCCAATGCCGATCGCGCCTGGTCTCCCGGTGTCCCGCCAGGCCCGGTGGGCCAGGAAGCACTGGCGATGACAGAAGCGCAGCATCTCGATCTGCTCACCCTCGGCTATGCCGACAAGCTGACGCTACAGCTCAGACAGATCTACGGCGAATTCCCAGAGCACCCCTCGCATGAGGCGTTGCAGGAAGCCGTCGGTGTCCAGATCGAGCGCGCGGCACGCTACCGGATCCGCAGTGAAGGCGACATGCTCCAGTATGTCTTCAAGGGACTGCTGATCTCCGCTCGATTCGACGAGCATCCATTGATCCATTCGAAGCTGCTGGCGGCTTCGCTCGGGGATATCTCCTTTTCCGAAGTGCTCTCGCTGGTCGGCGATGCGTGCCGGGAAGAATTCAAGAAGGACAAGAGTATATGAAGGGAGGACGAGTCGCTGTTTGGCACCTGCTGCTGTCGCTACTGCTGGTCACCGGGTGCGATGCATTCACCTCGGAGCCGTCCCGTGATGGACAGTACCGCTATCCCGGCTCCAGCGAGTACATCACGGAAGGCGCGTCGCCTGGATCGAAGGGGTTTCGTGTAGGAGCCCAGCCTCCGGCACTGCGGGACATGCTGTACAAGACGCTGACTGCGGGAGCGGTGCTGGAACGGATGGATGCGCTATTTCAGTACCAAGGTCCTGTGTTCACGAAAATCAGCCTTGCGCACACCGTCTCTGAGCGCAAGGACCACCTCCGGGTCCCCGACCTGATCAAGGCATACCGCAGCGTGGTGCCGCCCGAAGCAGGCCGCGACTTTACGCCCCATATGGAGGTACTTCTGCGCTGGCTGGCGGTCCGGTATTCATCGCCTGCGTTCGAGGAGATGCTCTCGCGCAACGTAGATGAGGTAAAGCGCGCGCACTTCGCCCTGGGGCAAGAAGCCAAGGATGCCGAGGCCGCATATCAATTGGAGCGCAGACGCTCCCCCGTCGATCACGTGGCGCTGTCCAGGGTCCTGACCAGATGGCACGCGGCGCGGGAAGCGCAAGCCCGTGCCCTTCCTGCGATGGTCCCGGCGTTGGTCCGCCCCAATATCTGGGAGCGTATCGCAAAGGAGGCGCAGGAGCAGGCTTGGCGCTTGCCGTTTCAGAAGGAACTGCAGAAATCAGCCGATCGCCTCAGCAGCATGAAGGGCCGGATGGAATTGCCATATGAGGCTGACCTTGACGAGAGCGTGAGGACGATCGAGGCGACTGTTCTGAGACCGGAAGCCGCGGTGCTTGCACAGGCGTGGGCGGATGGAACCAAAGGAAAGAACCCGCTCCCGCCCGAGGTGATGGCGCTGTTCGACCTGTTGATCCTCGGGCAGCCGCCAGAGCGCTCTTGAACGGAGTGAGGATGAGAATGCGATCGGTCTGGTTGTTGATTGTGTCGTTGGTGCTGGTCACGGGGTGCGATGCATTTTCGTCGGCGCCGACCTATGGGGGGCTGAGCGTGGGGGCGTTTAACTACACGCCATACAACTTGAGCCGATTTGTCATCTACGACAAGTACGGCAATACGGCGAGCGGTGGCGGCGACCTGATGCCGGGATCGGGAGCGGGCTCTCTTAGCTGCTGCTACAAGCTGAAGGGTACGGCGTTCACGGTGAAGTGGGAAGTTTATGACGCTGATGAGGCCATCAAGGATCTCTACGCGCCAATCCAGAAGATTCAGAAGATCACCGAGATTCATCTTCCCCCCACGAAGCTTGTCGGCGGCGCTGGCGAGCGCGTGCTCGGCCTGCATTTCTATCCGGACGACCACGTCGAGTTCGAGTTCCGCAACGATCTGCGGGGCACACGGATCTTCTACGCAAAGATCGACGACTGGCTTTACAAGAAGCAAGGCAAGACTTTTGATCCCAACTCCGGGGAGGACGCGGCGGCATTCCGTCGCACTGCGCGGATAGCGTCCGAAGGCTGGCTGAAATATCGCCTGACCAATACGCAGGATCTCCAGCAGTACGTCTACTACACCCTGTTGGTGAATCCTAGGTTTGACGAGCATCCGGCCATCCAGAAGATTCTGGCCGAAACCAAGGATACGCCGGGGGCCTTCGGCGCGGCGATGGAGAACCTGCCGCCCACGGTCGTCGATGCATTGAAACGCAATCGGGCACAGGACAAGCAGAAAGGAGATTCTCATGGCTAAACCACTCGACTCCGCGGACCGTACACCACAGGACGTGCTGGATGGCATGCTCTCGGCACACAAGCCGTACAAGCATGACGAATGCATTCCCTGCGGCGCAGTCGTCAAAATGGGCTTCTTTTTCGACGCCTTTGGCCGCCATCGGAAACAGGACGATTCGACCATGTCACGCTATTCCAACATCAGCCGATTGCCGGCTGCATGTAGTCGAGGCGAGGCTTCGACTTCCGTATAACGAGATGCTTTCAGCCCCCTCGGCCTTGAAGTCGTCCATGGCGCGGTGATCCCGATCCACTGGCAGCGCGGAACTGCCGCCACAGCGTTTGATCTCCACTGCCAGCTTTGCGCCTTGAGTTGAATCAATCAACGCAGCGTTCGATCGATGGTAAATCTTAAAAAATAGCATACGGTCCCTCAGGCTGTATTCGAGAAATTTCTCCTTTTGAGTGCGGAAAATTCTTTATTTGCATGAGGTTGGGAAATGCGACTTTCAACCGTTCTCAGCGCCCGAGAATGCGGGTAAGGTGCAGCGCGAGCGGGCATGTCGTCGAGAGTGCCTCTCCTCTGCGGCAGCCTCTGCCGCGCTGACAACGGAGCAAAAGGCAAAGGCGGATTGGACTGAAGATCTGAAAGGTGAGGGCGGTGCGTCGCGCAAGAGGCTCACCGGGCAGCAGTCGTATTTTCTTCAGGTGCCCAGCAGCGCCAGCGCCGCAGGGTTGTCCGTGGTGTAGTAGAGCGCGAAATGCCGGAGGACTTCTCTAGGAGAAGCATATCTTGATGTCATACATAAGATGTGTTTTTGTTATTTTTTTGATTGGAATTATTAGCGCCGGAAATTCGGTGGCGAAATTCGATTCAAATGTTACGGAGAATTTGTCGAAAATAAAAGAATACTGTAGGTATGCACTGGGGGATAGGATTTCATCCGCAGTAAAAGGCGCGGAAAAAATATCGGCGGCAGATTCTATTGTGATAGTTTTCGATGCTGATTTTTCACCGAAAAAAAGAAACATAAGTGCCAAGCTCACTTTCGGCTGCAACCTAGTACCCCAGGCTGTTGACTCGAACGATCAGTATATGAAACGGGATCAGCCGAAAACGGCGAAGGAAGAAATCGAATTGGAGGATTCCGGTGGTCGCTATGGTCGTAATGTTGTTTGGGAGCGCCCATATCGGGGCGCAAACATTGCAGGCACGGTTGCTTATGTGAACTCAGTATCTGGTGATCGGGTAAAAATTAGAGTTCCGGATTTTCTGTTGGTCTGCCCAAATCAACCAGGCTTGACTTGTTTCTCCCTGGAGATCGATAAAGAAATAAGCCTAACGAAGGCTGAGCAAGAATGGTTCGTGATGATTCTGGGGGATATAAGGTATCTGAGTCCAGAAAATCGGAATTAAGTCATTTATCAAGGTATATTCATAAATCCTGATGGTTGAACATTTTTTGAGTGAATAATCGTAATTTATTGTGGAATATAAAGATGAAGTGCACCCCATTTTTGCTGTGCGCACTAATTTTCGTTTCTTCATTATTTTACTGCGAGGCAATAGCTCAAGATTTTTCTAAAGCGAAACTCAAAGGTATTGCGACACCTTCCAAAGCCCACATCGTAGGTTCGTGTCAGTTCAGAATCGCGGATATGTTCGGAGGTCATTTCCGTACACTCAACTCAGATGGCTCGCGGCCGCAGGAGGGTACATACTACCTTCCCTTAACGGGGCCGATGGCGTCGTTGAACGGTGGTTTCGGTCTTTTTTGTCAGGAAGCCAACGAACGGAAGATAGGCATCGCGCTGGGAGCAAAATATGTTAACGATCGGTGGCTAAAATACAGTCCATGGGGTGACGATCCTGAACCAACCCCATTCGACGAGCAGGCGCATGCGCAGACCGTGCCATTGAGCGGGGCAAACTGGATCGGAACAGCGCTCACCTTCGATGACACAACAGGCGATGAGCAACGCCGAGCCCGCTTTTTCAGCTTTTGCCTCATTCATCAGGCACTAGCGTTATGTGGAACAACGCCGGTTGAATGGTTGGCAAATCCAAAAACCAACCAACTTTGGAAAATCAAAGCGATTCTTCAGTCCGTCCAGTTTGTCGATACACCTGCGTCGGCAAGCTCATCCGGCGCAGCCAGTGCACTGCCGTGGCCCGCGGCCGACAGCGAGGCCCATTACATCGAAAATGGGAGCCTTGTGATAAACCAGAACGGTAAGAAGGCTAAATGCTCAGTCAACGGTGAGGTTCTATATGCCGTACTGAGTTCAGATCGTTCTGCGCTCATGGTTTCTGCGCGCGGGTACATACCTACTGAATCTCTTAATCGATGTTGGTCTGGTAGTGATATATCAGTTTCACTGATTCCACCCAATGTCGGGGTTTTGTCCGACATCAATCTCAGCAAGAATATATATGTCTCTCTGGATTTTGTTGATCTCAGCCCGCTTTCCTATCTCGCCCTGGTTTCGAAAATTGGAGGCCCCATGAATTTAATTACAATGGATGGTTCATATAAAAATAATAAATCAATTGGAAAGCTAAAGGAAATGGCTTTCTCTGTAGGTGATGTGCCGGGTGCTGCGATTATTTCTAGGGATGGGAATTTCGTCGCCGTTTCCGGGGAGATCGATTGTGGCGAGGGAGCATACCCAGGTGTGTGGGATATTATGAAAAATAAAAAGAAGGTGATTAAATTAACT
>NZ_JARJLM010000007.1 GCF_029335485.1 Cupriavidus basilensis | reverse complement strand
GTATCGACGCGCAAGTCGGCGGGATTGATCTCGATCTCGGCCACTTCGTCCGCCTCGGGCATCACTGCCACCGTGCAGGCCGAGGTGTGGATACGTCCCTGCGCCTCGGTGGCCGGCACGCGCTGCACGCGGTGGCCGCCCGATTCGAACTTCAGCCTGGAAAACACCGCATCGCCGGCGATGCGGATAATCACTTCCTTGTAGCCGCCCAGGTCCGAGGGCGACTCGCTCATCAGTTCCACCTGCCAGCGCTGGCGTTCGGCGTAGCGCGTGTACATGCGCAGCAGGTTGGCCGCGAACAGCGCGCTTTCCTCGCCGCCGGCGCCGGCCCGGATTTCCAGCAGCAGGTTGCGGTCGTCGTTGGGGTCCTTGGGCAGCAGCAGTTTCTGCAGGCTGTTCGCCAGTGTGTCCAGCCGCTCGCGGGCCGCGGTGATCTCGTCGGCGGCGAATTCCTTCATCTCGGGGTCGTCCAGCAGCGCTTGGGCGGTGCCCAGGTCTTCCTGGGCCTGGCGGTACTGCGCATATTGCTCGGCCACCGGCGACAGTTCGGCGTGCTCGCGGGTGAGCTTGCGGTACTGGTCCATCTTGGCGGTGGCGTCTTCGCGTGCGAGCAGGGCGTTGACTTCGTCGAGTCGCTCGGCCAGTTGGTCGAGCTTGGATAGCATGCTGGCTTTCATGGAATTCCGGGCAGGGGCGCGATAAGACGGGTTGGATGGGCGGGTGGATGCGGCGTGTTGCGGGCTGGGGCTGCGTGCAGGGCGGCGGCACAATGGCCTGCGCGCCGGGCGCGACGCGAGGTTGGCCGGGCGCAGGACGCGCGCGGCCGGGGCGAGCGCGGCTAGCGCTCGGAGTGGCTGCTGTGGCGGAACAGGCCCGGCACCAGGCGCAGCAGGGTTTCGCGGTCGTCGCCCTGGGTGTGGTTCAGCGCGTGGGTGGGGCCGTGCAGGAATTTGCGGGTGAGCGCGCCGGACAGCGCTTCGAGCACGGCCTCGGGATCGTCGCCGCGCGCCAGCATGCGGCGCGCGCGCTCCAGTTCGGACTGGCGCATGGCCTCGCCCTGCGCCTGCAGGTCGCGGATGACCGGCACCACGCTGCGGGTTTCGAGCCAGTGCATGAAATTCTGCACGCGGCTCTCGATGATGGCCTCCGCCTGGGCCACGGCGGCCTGGCGCATGGCATTGCCCTCGCGCACGATGGCGCCGAGGTCGTCCACGGTGTACAGGAAGACGTCGTCCAGGCGCGCGACTTCGGGCTCCACGTCGCGCGGCACGGCCAGGTCCACCATCATGATGGGGCGGTGGCGGCGCAGCTTGACCGCGCGTTCCACCGCGCCCAGGCCGATGATGGGCAGGGAACTGGCGGTGCAGGACACCACGATATCGAATTCATGCAGGCGCGCGCCGAGGTCCGACAGGCGGATCGCCTCGGTGGTCAGGCCCTGGCCGGCAAGCGCCTCGGCGAGCTTTTCGCCGCGCTCGACGGTACGGTTGGCCACCACCATCTGGCGCGGCGTTTGCGCCGCGAAGTGGGTGGCGCACAGCTCGATCATCTCGCCCGCGCCGATGAACAGCACGCGCTGGGTCGAGACGCTTTCGAAAATGCGCTGGGCCAGGCGCACCGCGGCGGCGGCCATCGACACCGAATGCGCGCCGATCTCGGTCTGGCCGCGGACTTCCTTGGCCACCGCGAACGTGCGCTGGAACAGCTGGTTCAGGTAGGTGCCGAGCGCGCCGGCTTCCCCGGCGGTACGCACCGCATCCTTCAACTGGCCCAGGATCTGGGTTTCGCCCAGCACCATCGAATCCAGCCCGCTGGCCACGCGGAAGGCATGGCGCACGGCCTCGGATTGCGGCAGCGAGTAAAGATGGGGCGCGAGTTCGCCGGCCGGCACGTTATGGTGCTGCGCCAGCCAGCGCAGCGTATGCTCGAAGCCTTCCGAGCCCGACACCAGCACATCGGTGGCGCAGTAGATCTCGGTGCGGTTGCACGTGGAGAGGATGGCGGCTTCGGTTCCCGACTTGCCCGCCAGGTGCGTGCGCAAGGCGCCCAGCGCCGGTTTGATCTGCTCAAGCGGAAACGCCACTCGCTCGCGCAGCGAGACGGGCGCCGTGGTGTGATTGATACCGATCGCGAGCAGTTGCATGGTGGGGAACATGTCTCTTGGGCCGGAGCTCCGTGCCGTGGCGACGAACGCCGCAGCGCGGGCATGTGATGCCAATCCGGACGCGGATTCGCGCACGGATTCCGGCGCAAAGCGCCGCCGAACCGGGCTACATTATAGCGCCAGGTGCGAACCTTGCCCTCTAGCCAGATGGCTGTGGCTGGGTTTGCCGTATCGTTATGGCCACGGGCGGCTTGTGGCCGCGCGGACCGGATGACCCGGAATCTAGGAGAAAAGTGATGTTGGATACGCTGGTAGTGGGGGCGCTGGCCGGGCTGGCGGCACGGTCGCTGCACCCCGCAGGCAGGATCAGCCTGCTGGCGGCGGTGGTGTTTGGGGTGCTGGGCGCGCTTGCCGCTTTTTATGGCGGGCGCGGTGTTCACCTGTT
>NZ_JARJLM010000079.1 GCF_029335485.1 Cupriavidus basilensis | reverse complement strand
TTCGCACATGGCGCATGCCATTGCCGCGCCGGCAGGCTGGAACGAATGGAGGAATAAGCCAGACATGCAGGGATTGCACCTCACCGCTGATTTATACGATTGCCGCTGCGCGGCATCGCTGCTGGTCGATGCCCAGCTTCTCGCCCGCCTGTGCCGCCAGGCCGTGGCCGCCGCGGGCCTGACACTGGTGGCCGAGAAATTCCACACTTTTCCCGACCACCAGGGAGCGCAAGGCGGCGTCACCGGCGCCGCGCTGCTGGCGGAATCGCATCTGGCCGTGCACACCTGGCCGGAGCGCGATGCCGTCACGCTCGACGTCTACGTCTGTAACTTCTCCGCCAACAACTCGGCCAGGGCCGAAGCCCTGCTCGATGCCTTGCTGGTCGCGTTCGCGCCGCGCCAGCAGAACACCAACCGCCTGCTGCGCGGCTCCGACGATCCGCAGGACCATGCCAACGAATTGCTGCTGGAATGGCTCAGCCCGGACAGCGCCTACGGGTTCCGCGCCACGCGGCGGCTGGAGACGGTGCGCACGCAGCATCAGCTGCTGGAGGTATTCGACACGCCGCAATGGGGCAAGCTGTTGCGGCTGGACGGCACCTACATGACCTCGGAGCGCGACGAATTTTTCTATCACGAGCCCATGGTGCATGCCGCGGCCATCACCCACGCCAACCCACGCCGGGCGCTGGTGCTCGGGGGCGGCGACGGCGGCGCCTGCGAGGAGCTGCTCAAGTACCCGGCGCTGGAACGCGTGGTGCTGGCGGAACTCGATGCGGAGGTGGTCCGCGCGGCGCGGGAGCACCTGCCGCGGGTGCACGGCGGCGCCTTCGACGACCCGCGCCTGCAGCTGCGGATCGGCGACGGCTTCGCCTATATGGAGGCGCAAAGCCGCGACCCGCACGGCGAACGCTTCGACCTGGTGATCCTGGACCTGACCGATCCCGATACGCCGGCGCAACCGCTCTACACGCCAGAAGCGCTGCGCCTGGTCAAGTCGCTGCTGGCGCCCGGCGGCGCGCTGACCATGCATATCGGTTCGCCGGTCTTCGAGCCGCAGCGGGTGCGCGAGGTCGTGCTGCAACTGCGCGCGGTATTCGAGATCGTCAGGCCCTTCGGGCTGTATGTGCCCTTGTACGGCGCCTACTGGGGCATGGCTATCGCTTCCGACGCGCTGGACCCGCTGTCGCGCCTGCCGTACGAAGTCGACCTGCGCCTGCGCGGCTATGGCATCGGCGAGCTCGACTACTACAACGGCGATGTCCACCGCGCGCTGTTTGCCTTGCCCAACTACTATCGGCGGCTGGTGCAAAGCCACT
>NZ_JARJLM010000078.1 GCF_029335485.1 Cupriavidus basilensis | reverse complement strand
CAGGGCATCGGGGGTGTGGGCGTAGTCGACCACCGCCAGCGGGCCGTCCTGGCCACCGTGGCTGCCACCGAACAACTCCATGCGGCCGTCGACCGGCTTGAGCCCACGCAGCGCGTCGATGGCGGCCGCCCAGCCGATGCCGTTGGCGAGCGCGGCGCCCAGCACGGCGAGCAGGTTGCTGACATTGAACTCGCCGATCATCGGCGTGCTGACGTCGGCGCTGCCGAAACTGCCATCCACATGGAAGGCGGTGCCGGCGGCCGTGGCGCGCACACCGCTGGCACGCAGCCACTGGCCGCCCTGACGGCCCGCAGCGGCGGCGCCGTCGATGCCGTATTCGATCACCTGCGCCGCAGCCAGGGGATCGGCCAGCAGGCGCCGGCCCATGCCGTCGTCGCGGTTGATCACGGCGGCACGCAGGCCTGGCCACTGGAACAGGCGGCCCTTGGCCGCCTCGTACTCGGCCATCGTGCCGTGGTAGTCGAGATGGTCCTGGGTCAGGTTGGTCAGCACCGCCACGGCGAAGTGCGTGCCGGCCACGCGGCCCTGCTCCAGCCCGTGCGAGGATACCTCCATCGCCACCGCACGCGCGCCTGCGCCGTTCAGCTCGGCCAGGCTGTCCTGCAACTGGACCGCGTCCGGCGTGGTAAAGCCGGTGGCGGTGAGCGCATCGGGAAAACCGGTGCCGAGCGTGCCGATGGTGGCGCAGCGCAGGCCCGCCGCCTGCAGCAGGCGCGCCAGCCACTGGCTGCACGAAGTCTTGCCGTTGGTGCCGGTAATGCCGGTGACCGCGAGATCGCGCGCGGCATTGTCATACCAGCCTGCCGCGATCGGGCCGGCGAGCTGGTGCAGGCCGGATACGCCAAGATGCGGCACGGCCTCGCCGTGCGGCCAGGCAAAGCCGTCGGCCTCGTAGACCACGGCGCTGGCGCCGCGGGCGATGGCCTGGGCGATATGCGGGCGCGCATCGGTGGACAGGCGCCGGTTGCCAAGCACATAGGCAAAGAAGACATCGCCCTGGGTCAGCCGGCGCGTGTCGCCGGTCAGCTTGGCGCCGGCGGGAGCGTGCAGGCGCAGCCAGGCCAGCGCGTCGCTGGCCTGGGCGGCAATTTCAAGGGGTAGCAAGGACTGGCTCATTGGGGTCCGCCCCACGGTTCGCTTTCCGGCACCCTGTCGCTCACCACCAGCTGGCGGATCGGCGAGTCAGGCTGCACATTGAGTGCACGCAGCGCCCCGCCGGTAATGGCGACGAAGGCAGGTCCGGCCACGGTGCCACCATAGTGACTGCCGGCCGAGGGCTCATCCACGCTGACGGCGACGATCACGCGCGGGTTCGACATCGGCGCCAGGCCGATGAAGGAGGCGCGGTATTTGCTGCGGTCGTAGCCGCGGCCGGCGTGCTTGTAGGCGGTACCGGTCTTGCCGCCCACCCGGTAGCCCATCACCTGCGCCTGGGGCGCGGTGCCGCCAGGCGCGGTCACCGTCTCGAGCATGGCGCGCACCTGGCGCGCCACCTCGGGCGATATCACGCGCTCGCCGGTAGCCGGTCCGCTGGTACGGAAAATGGTGACCGGGATCAGCTCGCCGTCATGCGCGAAGATGGTATAGGCGTGGGCCATCTGCAACAGCGAGACCGACAGGCCGTAGCCATAGGCCATGGTGGCCTGCTCGATGGGGCGCCAGCTCTTGGCCGGCCGCAAGCGCCCGGCCACCGCGCCGGGAAATCCGATCTTGGGCGCCTGGCCGAAGCCGACGCTGGTGAACATGTCCCACATCTCCTGTGCCTTGAGCATCTGCGAGATCTTGGCCGTGCCGATATTGCTCGACTTCTGGATGATGCCGGCCACGCTCAGCGGCCCATTGCTATGGGTGTCGCTGATGGTGGCGCCTTCGAACGTGTACTTGCCGTTACCGGTATTGATCACCGTCGTCGGCGTCACCCGGCCCAGCTGTAGCGCCAGGCCAATGGTGATCGGCTTTACCATCGAGCCCGGCTCGAAGCTATCGGTCAGCACCCGGTTGCGCAGCTGTTCGCCGGACAGGCGGCTGCGGTCGTTGGGGTTGTAGGTGGGCCAGTTGGCGAGCGCCAGCACTTCGCCGGTCTGCGCGTCGAGCACCACGGCGCTGGCTGCCTTGGCCTTGTTCGCCTCGACAGCATCCTTGACAGCGTTGTAGGCCAGGTACTGGATCTTGGCGTCGATCGAGAGCTGCTGGTCCTCGCCATCGCGCGGGGTCTTGAGGATGCCCACGTCTTCCACCACGCGGCCAAGCCTGTCCTTGATCACCTGGCGCGCGCCGGGCTTGCCGGCGAGCACAGCCTCGCGCGCAAGCTCCACGCCTTCCTGGCCGCGGTCTTCCACGTTGGTGAAGCCGACGATATGCGCCATGGCCTCGCCTTCCGGGTAGAAGCGCTTGTACTCGCGGGTCTGGTGGATACCCTCGATCTTGAGCGCGGCGATCTTGTCCGCGGCATCCGGCAGCACCTGGCGCTTCAGATAGACAAAGCTCTTGTCCTCGGAAAATTTGCGCCGCAGCTCCTTGTCGCTCATATCGAGCAGCTTGCTCAACTGGCGGATCTTGTCCGCGTCGATCTGGTCGGGAACGTCCTCGGGCACCGCCCAGATGGCCTTGACGGGCAGGCTGGTGGCCAGCACCAGGCCGTTGCGATCGAGAATCTTGCCGCGCGTCGCGGGCAGCTCAAGCGTACGCTGGACGCGCTTCTTGCCTTGGGCCTCATAGAACTGGTTGCCCGGTCCCTGGATCCACAGCGCGCGCCCGGCCAGGGCGACAAAGGCGGCGAACATCATGAACACCACCAGCTTGGAGCGCCACATCGGCAAGCGCAGGCCGAGCACGGGGCTGGCGGCAAACTGGCCGGAACGGGGGCGCGAATTGCTGGCGCGCGGCTGGCCGCGCTGGGCCTGCTGCGAGGGCCGTGCAATGGTCATGGCTTACTCCCCTCGGGTGCTGCCGCTGCGGCCTCGCTGGCGGGCGGTGTTTCAAGCACCACGCCGGCCAGGTATTGGGTCCTGCCGGGAAGCACCGGCGTCATCTTCAGCTGGCTGCGCGCGGCCTCGGCGATCCGCGAGCTCTTGCCAAGCGAGCTCTGCTGGTACTGCAACCGGGACCAGTCGATATCGAGCTGCTTTTCTTCCGCCTGGGCGCGGTCAACGGCGACAAACAGGGTGCGGGCCTGGTGCTGCGCGCTCACCAGGGAGAGCGCGCACAGCATCAGGGCAGCCAGCAGGAAGAAAGTCAGGCGGTTCATGCGCGGCCCGCCTGCCTGGTCGAAACGGCGGGCAGCTTTTCAGCCACGCGCATCACCGCCGAGCGCGCGCGCGGATTGGAGGCAATCTCTTCGGCGCCCGGCTTGACCCGGCCCAGCAGCTTCAGCGTCGGCTGTGGCAACTGGTCGGCGCGCAGGGGAGCGCGGCGCAGGGCCGGATCGGCATCCTGCTGCGGACGCGCGTGCGCCTGCATGAACCGCTTGACGATGCGGTCCTCCAGCGAATGAAAGCTGATCACCACCAGCCGCCCTCCGTCCTGCAATAGCTCGTAAGCCGCGCTCAGACCTCTTTCGAGGTCCGCAAGCTCTTGATTGACGTGAATCCGTAGAGCCTGAAAGGTGCGGGTCGCAGGGTCCTGACCCTTCTCGCGTGTTTTGACGGCTTTCGCCACGAGCGCGGCAAGCTCGGCAGTAGTGGTGAGAGGTCCGCCATGGCCGGGTTCGCTCCTGCGAGCAACAACCGCCTTTGCAATCTGTACAGCAAACCGTTCTTCCCCATAATCCCGTATCACCCTTGCGATGTCTTGCTCATCCGCCTGCGCCAGCCATTGCGCGGCGGTAATGCCGCGCGTGGTGTCCATGCGCATGTCCAGCGGCCCCTCGAAGCGGAAGGAAAATCCCCGCTGCGCGTCGTCAATCTGCGGCGAGCTGATACCCAGGTCGAGCAGGATGCCGGCCACCTTGCCGCGCGCGGCCAGCCGCTCCGACATCTCGGCGAAGCTGGTGTGCTCAATGGAGAAGCGGGCATCCTTGATGGTGCCCGCCTCTGCGATTGCTGCCGGATCCTTGTCGAAGCCAACCAGCGCCCCGTGTGGCCCCAGCCGGGCCAGTATTGCCCGGCTGTGCCCCCCTCTGCCAAAGGTGCCGTCCACATAGACGCCGTCGGGCCGCCAGACCAGGGCCTCGACAGCCTCGTCCAGCAACACGGTGCGATGGCGCAGGGTGGTGGTCCCCGGCATTTGGGTTGAGCTCATGACCTCGTCAGAAAGAGAAATTCTTCAATGCGTCCGGCATGCCCTGCGCCATCGCCTGCTGTTCCTTGGCGGTATAGGTCGCGGCATCCCAGACTTCGAAATGGCTGCCCATTCCGAGCAGCATGACTTCCTTGTCGAGCAAGGCGGCGCTACGCAGTTCCGGGGCAATCAGTACCCGGCCCGCGCCGTCCATGTCGACGTCGGCGGCATTGCCCAGGAAGATGCGCTTCCACCAGTGCGCATCCATTGGCAAGGCCGCAATACGGTTACGGAAGGTTTCCCATTCCGGGCGGGGAAACAGCAGCAGGCAGCCATCCGGGTGCTTGGTCAGCGTAACCCGGCCTTCGGCCTGCTGTTGCAGCGCTTCACGATGCCGCGCCGGAATCGACATCCGGCCCTTGGCATCCAGTGACAGCGCCGATGCGCCCTGAAACAAGCTAACTCCCGGTCCGCGCCGGCATCTTTACTGCCGGTTGGCGCGTGAATCCTTCGAATCCGACATTGGGCGATGATCCCATAGCCAGACTACCTTTTCACACAAAAATACACTTCCTCACACTATTTCCCACTTTAGAGGAAGCAATTTGGCGGGTCAAGGCTCGGTGTAAGGCAACAAACCGGATTTTTTTAATCAGAACAATGACTTAGCGTGCACACCTCAAGCACCGTAAAAGTGAATCCCTAATGAAATGAAGATCTTATGGAGGAAAGCAGAGAAACCACCTGAGAACAACCGAGGGAGGAACTGCCTACTGCCCAAAACCCGGCCGCGCCGGACCGATGGAAGGATACAACGTTTTGGCGTCTACCCCGCTGGCGCGGGGGGAGGTTTGCCCCGTCGCGGCCAGGCGCGCCAGGGCCGGGATGGCGGTCTTCGCGGGGCTGTCGCGCGCTGCCCGGGCAGCGGCCGGACGGTCAGATCCGGTAGGCGGCGGTGGTCATCACCCGCGAGGCCGCCCGCATCAGCGCGCGCACCGGCGCTGGCAACGGCATGCCGCCCGCATCGCGCGCGGCATCGCCATGCCTCACCTCATCGTCGCGCATCTGCTCGAGAATCGCGCGGGACCGCCCATCGGCGGCGGGAAGCTGTTCGAGGTGGCCGGTCAGGTGCTGCTCGACCTGGCGCTCGGTTTCCGCCACGAAGCCGAGGCTGACGCGATCGCCGGCGCGCCCGGCGACCCAGCCGATGGCGAAAGCGCCCGCATACCAGACCGGGTTGAGCAAGCTTGGACGCGAGCCGAGTTCGCGCAAGCGCTCGGCGCACCAGCCCAGATGGTCTTCTTCCTCGCGCGCGGCCTGGTCCATCTGCGCCCGGACCGGCGCGGTACGGGCAGTCAGCTTCTGGGCCTGGTAGAGGGCCTGCGCGCAAACCTCGCCGACGTGGTTGATACGCATGAGCCCGGCCACATGCCCACGTTGCGCCTGGTCGAGGCTATCGCTGTCGGGCGCAAGCTCCGTGGCGGGGTTGGCGCGGCTGGCACGGGTCACGCCCGCGATCGCGCGCAAGGCCACATCGAATTCGCGAATCAAGGTATCCATGAATGCATGCACTGGTGGTTGCCCCGGGGCGCGTTCCACGCTTGCCTGCCGAAACAGGACACGGCACGTGTCAAACCACCCTCGGGATTTCCCGCATTGTACCGTGACCGCCTGGCGCACCGCTGCCCCCCCGGCCCCGGCCAGGCCCGCGCCGGCCGAGGCCGATACTCCAAAACCCTGAGTTGTGAAAAGCTGACAAGGGCACTCAACCCGATTGTGAAACGAGGGTGGTTTGTTACAGTACTTGGCAACTTCTGACGAAGTTGGGTAAGCGGGTGAATGGAGACTCAGGAGGTTTCGCCGCTGACCACCAATAATTCTTACGTGGAGATCATCGAGCATGAAAAAATCGCTTTTCGCGCTGGCTGCGCTTGGCCTTGTTGCGGGTGCTGCTCAGGCCCAGTCGAGCGTGACGCTCTATGGCGTGGCGGATATGAACATCGAATTCGCCTCGCATATGTCCAGTGTCAGCGGCACCAACGGCCCCTCGGGCAATGTCACCCGGATGAGCTCGGGTGGCCTGTCCGGTTCGCGTTGGGGTCTGCGCGGCGTGGAAGACCTGGGCAGCGGGATGAAAGCGCTGTTCGTGCTCGAAAACGGCTTTGCGCTGGACACCGGCAGTATCCAGCAAGGCGGCCGCCTGTTCGGTCGTCAAGCGTATGTCGGCCTGGAAAACTCCCAGTTCGGCCGCATCACCCTCGGCCGCCAGTACACCACGCTGTTCGACCTGCTCGCCAACTTCTCGCCCAGCGGCTACGCCACCCAGTATGAGCCGGTGGTGGCCCAGCTTGGCGTAAACTTCCGTTCCGACAACACCGTCAAGTACACCGGCGTGTTCGGTCCGGTGACCGCGATCGCCCACTGGTCGTTCGGCGCCGGCGCACCGGGCAACGGTGAAGTCCCGGGCCAGTTCCGCCGCGACACCGCCTATGGCGCGGGCGTCGGCTATGCCGCCGGCCCCTTCGGCGCAACCATCGCCTACGACCAGTTCAACCCCACCGAAAGCGCTGCCGCGGGCACCACCACCACCTACAAGAAGGCCGCCGTCGCCGGCAGCTACGCCTTCGGCCCGGCCAAGGTCATGGCCGGCTATCGCTGGGGCCAGGCCAAGAGCTCCGCGGGTGCCAGCGTGCTGCGCGACGACTACTACTGGATCGGCGCCAACTACCAGGTCACCGCGCCGCTGGGCCTGACGCTGCAGTACAACTACGACAACGTCAAGAGCTTCAACGGCGTCAATGTCCCGAATCCGTGGCAAGTCTCGTTCATCGCCGATTACAACCTGTCCAAGCGCACCGACGTCTACCTGACCGCCGCGTACGCCAAGAACGCCGGTCTGAACCTCGACACCGCGGCAATCGGCTTTGCCAACGGCTATGCGCTTGGCGCCGGCAAGACCAATATGCTCGGCGCCGGCGTGGGTATCCGCCACAAGTTCTAAGCGCATCCGCGCTGCTTCGCAAAGGCACCTTCGGGTGCCTTTTTGGTTTTGCAGCCTGTGCCGCTGCCGCCCCACCAGGAGACCGCCCATGCACCGCAACCGCCGCCGCGCCACCCACCTGCTGTTTGCAACCCTCGCCGGCGCCTGCCTTGGCACACCAGCCGGGCCTGCGCTGGCCGCCGACCCCTACCCCGGCAAGCCGATCCGCCTGGTGGTACCGTTCCCGGCCGGCGGCACCACCGACATCCTGGCCCGCGCGGTGGCCGCGGAACTGTCGAAACTGCAAGGCTGGAACGTGGTGGTGGACAACCGGCCCGGCGCGGGTGGCAATATCGGCGCCGACCTGGTCGCCAAGGCCGCGCCGGACGGCTACACGCTGCTGATGGGCACGGTGGGCACGCACGGCATCAACCAGTCCCTGTACGGCAAACTGCCGTTCGACCCGATCAAGGACTTCGCGCCCATCACCGAAGTGGCGTCGGTGCCCAACGTGCTGGTGGTCAACCCCGCTTTCGCGCAGCAAAACCGGATCGGCACCGTCGCCGACCTGACCGCCTATGCGCGCGCCAACCCCGGCAAGCTCAATATGGCTTCGAGCGGCAATGGCACCTCGATCCATCTCGCGGGCGAGCTGTTCAAGACCCAGACCCATACCTATATGGTCCATTTCCCCTACAAGGGCAGTGGCCCGGCGCTGACCGACCTGGCCGGCGGCACCATGCAGCTGATGTTCGACAACCTGCCTTCGTCGATGGCGCTGATCAAGGGCGGCAAGCTCAAGGCGCTGGCGGTCACCAGCGCCAAGCCATCGCCCGCCTTGCCTGGCGTTCCTACCGTTGCCGAAGCCGGCCGCCTGCCCGGCTTCGAGGCCAGTTCCTGGTTCGGCCTGCTGGCGCCGGCAGGCACGCCGCACGACATCGTCGCGCGCGTCCAGCAGGAGGTGGCCCGCTCGCTTGCCACGCCGGCCGTGCGGGAAAAGATGCAGGCCCAGGGCGCGGAGCCCGTCGGCAATACGCCCGAGCAGTTCGCCGCCTTCATCCGCGCCGAGCACGGCAAGTGGGCCAAGGTGGTCAAGGATTCCGGCGCCAAGGTAGATTGAGGCGCCGCACCAGCCCGTGGTGGCATGCGAACGCATATACTTGAGACATCAAACAACTGCGTGCCGCAATGCCCAATCCCCCTGCCGCCGAGGCCACCACCAAGGCCGGCGCCGAAGACGTGCCGGTCGACCTCGAAACCGGCCACGACGATGCCGGCCACGACGCCCTGCGCCTGTGGCTGCGGCTGCTGACCTGCACCAACCTGGTCGAATCCGACATCCGTTCGCGCCTGCGCCAGGATTTCGCCTGCACCTTGCCGCGCTTCGACCTGATGGCCCAGCTCGAACGCCATCCCGAGGGCCTGAAGATGGGCGAACTGTCGCGCCGCATGATGGTCACCGGCGGCAATGTCACCGGCATCACCGACCAGTTGCAGCAGGAAGGCCTGGTCTCGCGCGAGGCGCTGCCCAGCGATCGCCGCGCCTACCTGATCCGGCTCACGCCGGCCGGACGCGCGGCATTCTCGAAAATGGCGCGCGCGCATGAGGAATGGATCGAACAGCTGTTCGGCGGCCTGCCGCAAACCGACCGTCGGGCGTTGTTCCGCCTGCTGGGCCGGCTGAAAACCGGGCTGGTGAGCACATGAGCGTCCGCCCGGGTTCGCTCGCGGCGCTGCTGCCGCTGGTTCCGCTGCTGCTGGCCGCGGCTTGCCAGAGTTCGCCGGTGCAACCCCGGATCACGCCGCTCGACGTCACCATCAAGCTCGGCCGCATCAGTGAAAAAACCCCGGTGGGCCGGATCGACGTGCCGGATGGCGGCGTCGCCGGCACT